>JANOUH010000231.1:0-9940 GCA_031416795.1 Cytophagales bacterium
CATCAACAATAGTGATGTTCTCTTCTTCATCTAACTCAAAGAAAATACCGGATGCACGTTGAAAGAGTAATTGAGGGTCTTGCGAAATATGGTAACGGGTTTCGGTTGCCCGTGAAGGCTTGCCAGGCTGCCTTACTACCAATTGCCAGATTTGCTCCTGATTTTTGGCATCGTAAAAAATAATGAGATGTTCCTGAAAAAGCTTGATGACTTTTGTTTCTATTTTCTTTCGGATGCTGTATTCGGGTATAATACCTTCAGCGGTGGGCGAGCACAATAAGATTTTGAAACTGCTTTTTTCGGCAATGCCCTGCAACGAGAATGTGAGTGTATCGACTGTAATAGGCTGATTGGTTTTATCCTTGTTCCAGCCCATGTCGTTAAAAAGTTCGCGAAACTTAAACTCACGAATGTATTGGGTAAATTCTTTTTTGGTTAATGCCATACTGTTTCTATTTACCCATTAGTTTTTTAAGTGTTTCGGCAGTAGGCAATGCGTTTTTAAATTGCTTTGGTAATTGATGGCTGGTTTTATACGTTGCCACGCCCATGGGTTTGCTCATATCGCGAAAAGAAAATTCTACAATTTTATTGTTCTTTTCTTTACAGAGAATAATGCCAATGGCGGGCAGCTCATGTGGCTGTTTGATCGAGTCGTCTAGAGCCGAGAGATAAAAATTCATTTTGCCTGCATACTCAGGTCTAAACTTTCCTTTCTTCAAATCGAAGGCCACCAGGCATTGCAGCTTGCGGTTGAAGAAGAGCAGGTCGGTAAAAAATTCTTCCTCATCTACTACGAGGCGGTATTGGTTAGAGATAAACGCGAAGTCAGCCCCCAGCGACATCAGAAACTTTTTGATGTTGCGCACGATTTCATTTTCTATCATACGTTCATCTTCTGCATCGGGGTCTTCAATGTTTATAAAATCGAGCAGGTATTCATCTTTAAAACTCTGTAGGGCTTTTGCTCTTAAATTTTCGTTGGTGATGGCCACCGAAAAATTGTTGGGCAGCGTGCCTTTCTTTCTGAATAACTTATTTTTTAAATGATGTTTTAAAAGTGTAACCGACCAAAATTCGGAGGCGATTTTAGTAATATAAAAAACAGTTTCTTCTATTGACTTTACAATGGGTATAAGCGCAGTATGATGTGTGAAGCTAACGTTAAAAAAGGCAGCATTTACCTGATCTAATAGCCCACTGTTCAATTGGTCAGTCGGTAACTGACTAATTACAAGTTTTCCAAGTGGCGGCTTCTTTTTACCTTTTTTTTCTAATTGGTCAGTCGGTAACTGACCAATTACAATTATAGGATTCCAATACTCAAAAAATGCCCGCATGTTTTTAAGATTAGTAGCAGAAAAGCCTTTTAAGCCAGGCAATTCTTTTTGCAAGTCGTTCGAGAGTTGGGTCAATATTTTATCTCCCCATTTTCCTTGTTTTGTTTTTTCGTTAATTAATTTTCCTACGTTAAAATAGAGGGTTAGCAGTTCACGGTTGGCTAACACAGCGGCTCGATATCGGCTGGCCAGTATAGCTGATTTTAATTGCCGAATTGTTTGTGCGTACGCTAGCTTTTTCATCTCACGTGTTTTTTATTCCCAACGAGCAAATGATCTGGGGTTCGTGGAAGGGCTGATCGTCCTCGTTTATAATACTTAGTTTGTCTTCTTCGCGTAACGAGATAACCAACGATGCAAGTTCTTCATCGGAAACACCCGCCTTTAATTGGCGATTAAGTGTTTCGCGGCCAAACTCTTTCAAGGGAAATTTATAAACATCATCAATGGCTTTCTTTAAAGCTTCGGATACGAACAAAGTGCCTTCGTATTTTTTGCAATACGCATCAAGACGAGTATATACCCGATATTTTACTCCGTTTTTTTTGCCTAATGAACCGCCTGTAGTTTTTTCTTCTTCCCGAATGTAGTCAACTCCGCTCTTTACTAACTCGTGGTGTGCATTGAGCTTGTACTCAGACTTGGTATCGGGTGTGCAGTGCGCTGCTTTTAGAATTGTTAATTGTGATTGTGTAATTAGTTCTCCATTTATATCCACCCATGCCAGCACATCGTTTTCTTGTACCGTGCGGGTGTAGACAATTACACCTTGCTTTTCTTGATCTTCGTTGTTGTGCTTTGTAGCGTACACCACATTCGGAAGGTCGGGGATCAATTTGTTTAATGCAGGATTTTCATCTGTTGCATTTTTCCAGATTTGATACGCATAGGATGCTAAGTCCACCTCACCATCCTGATCGTCCTCATCTAAAATACTTGATCGCTCATTATAGAGGTCTTCTATGTTTACAGGGTCGCCATCAAAAAAGGTTTCATCAGAACCGACCACTTCTGCATTTTGCCGGATACGGCTACTTAACCTACTGCGTAAATTGATAATCTGCTCAATACCATCTTCGGGTAAGAATGAATAACATTGAATTTGCTCGGCTTTCTGTCCGATGCGATCTACACGACCTGCCCGCTGAATGAGGCGAATGATTGCCCACGGCAAATCGTAATTCAAGATGATGTGTGCGTCTTGTAAGTTCTGGCCCTCGCTAAGCACATCGGTTGTTATCAGAACTCTAAGGTCTTGATCTTGTTGAGCGATCTCTGGCTTGCTATTACTTGCCGGACTAAAACGATGTGCTATTGCGGATGGGTTTTCATTATCGCCTGTTACGCATTCCATTCTCTTTACACCTCTTTTCTCTAACTGTTCTGCCAGATAATAGGCCGTGTCTGCGAATTGTGTAAATACTAAGACTTTCTCTTTGCTGTGTGTTTCTGTTACAAGCTTGTGGAGCGCATTTAGTTGTTTGTCCTGATCGGGATTCCAGTCTTTTCCTATTGTTAGAATCTTTATGATTTCACGTCCGTCACTAATCAGCTTCTTTTGTAACTCTGGTGTGAAGAAGTCGCTGCGAATCCAATCAAAGTGATGGGTGTGTGATTCACCAGCAAAGAGTTTATAAATCTTTTCCGCTTGTTTAAGGTAGCTCTCTTCATCCAACATGAGTTTTAAATGATTCTCTTCATTGTTTTCGTTATCGGTATCGCTGTCTTCCAAATAGTCGTCAAGGTTTTGAGAAATATTCTTACCAATGGGTAAGGGCAATTGGTTTTCTATGGCGTAAACAAAAATGTAGTTTCTTAAGATATGTCGACTTAATGAAAGAAGGAATGAGTAACCACTACTTTCCAGGCGTTTAAACAAGTTGGTTCTACAAAATCCCATTAGCCGCTTGCCCGCACGGGAAAGATTGGCCATAATAACTTCCTCTTCTTTAGTGGCTTTTGTTTTTGGTTTCTTTTCAAGGAAGTTACCTAAGCCATATCGAGGAAGTTCCAGATCATTAATCGTATCGACTACTTTGGAAGAATAGAGCTTAGCGTAAATGTCTTTAGGATCGTTTAGATTAAATTCATATTCAACCTTGCGCGGAACGCGGTCTGGAAAATATGACCTTGTACCGTCAGGAAATGTTAAGTATTTCCTTCCTGTTGCTGTGTCTGTAGTTGCGTAATTATTCTTAATGAAACTTCGTGTTCTGCGTACTAAATATAAGCGCATGAGTTCTCTCCAGTCATCAGAGAAATGACTTCTCTCAAAGGCTTTGATACTTCGAATGAAAGTCTCTGTGTGTCTGGAGTCGAATTGAACTTTGCCACCAATTGATTCAATGTATCGTTCGGGACTTATTCCTAAATCTTTATCGTCAGATATGAACAAGCGAAGCTGGTTGGATAAGTCAAGGTATGATTTATTATAAGGTGTTGCTGAAAGTAGTATCACCTTACTTTCGTTTTCTTCCAAATATGCTTTGATGGAACGATAGCGACTCCCTTGATCGTTTCTCAAATTATGACTCTCGTCAATAATTACCAGTTTGAATCTCTTTAATTCGGGAAGCTTTTTCTGAACTTCTCCAATAGAAACAGGTATAGCTTTTAAATCATAGCGATCTATATACTCATTCCACATTGGTTTTAAGTTGGGCGGGCAAATGATCAGCGTAGATGAGAAGTTACTCTCCTCAAACATTTTAGCCAATGCACATGCAGTAATTGTTTTTCCTAAACCAACTACATCTCCAATTAATACACCTTCTCTTTTGTCTAGTTTCTTTGCAGCGATTTTTACGGCAGCTTGTTGAAAATCGAAAAGCTCTTTCTGAAAAATTCTCGGCAGCTTATATTCATTTAACCCGGCTCTGGCTTCCTGCGAAAGGTGATATGCCATTTTCAGATAAATATGAAATGGTGAAAGCAAGCGGTCTGCTGCCCAACTGTTATCAATTATTTCAATCAGCTCTTGTGTAATGTCAATGCACCAGCGGTCTTTCCAACGGTCGGTAAACCAAGCTGCTAATTTGTTTGCAGCATCTTGATCCATTACGTCAATGTTTAATTCTCCTTGTCGGGCAAGTCCTGCTAAGGTTAAATTACTGCTGCCAAGAAAGCCAACTACAGGAACACGCTTGTCATCGCTAAATGCCAAATAGAGTTTTGCATGGAGTGTATAGCGCAGATGTAACTTAACAACTACTTTATTGTCCTTCATCTGCTGGCTAAGCCTGCGTAGTGCTTTCTCGTCTGCCTCTGTTGGAGTACCTATTGTCAACTGGTCTTTAAATTCCTGAGCTAATTTCTTTTTGAGTTTTACCGCCTCTGCCTGGTCGATAATGTGGTCATCGTCATTTCTAAAATAATCACGTAAAATATCTACCGGCATCTTTTGCATGCCCACTAATAGACGGCAGTATCTGTGTAACTGATCTTCGCCTTCTGTAACCGTTGCCCCAGGTAAGGAATCAATTCTTTCCGCTACTTCCTTCCAACCCCTTAAATTGAAGTATCCTACACAAAAGTCTGTTCGTTGGGACAGTTCCAAAGTCTCGTTTAATCCTTTGGTTAAATGGTTCTCAATGTTGTCGTAGATTTTAGGCATTAGAATGGCTAAACTTTTGGATGTTTAATATACAATATATGCACTTTACATTATTCCAACTATGGAACACAAACAAAAAGGGCACCTCATCGATGCCCTTTTTCTTTAAAGATTTTCAGTTCGCTATCAACCCGTAATCAACTTCGCGATATCGTTGTAGAATACAAACACCATTAGAACAAGCAAAATGGCCATGCCTACTTTAATCGCGTTCTCGAAGAATTTCTCAGATGGCTCGCGGCCGCTGATCATTTCATAAAGCAAGAACACCACATAACCACCGTCTAATGCAGGGATAGGTAACAGGTTCATAAAAGCAAGCACCATCGACAGTAGACCTGTCATTCGCCAGAAGCGTTCCCAATCCCAGGTTCCACCGTAGGCTTTTGCCATACCAATAGGACCTGATAGCGACTTTTGAAATGAAAGCTGACCTGTGAATATTTTCTTGAACGCTTTTAACTGGATTACGATGACACCGAATGCTCTTTCTGGTCCTAAGACTAACGACTGACCAAGACCATAATTAATGACAGCCAACTCTTTCATTTCAATCGGCTTATTGGCAAAACCGATCCAATCATGTCCTTTGTATCCTGCCTTGAATGAAACAACCTCTGCTCCTCTTTGTACTTTAAAAGCAATCGAATCAGATGTGTTGCTTTTCACGATATTGGAAACCTCATCATAATACTTAACGGGTTGTCCGTTTACTTCAACAAAGCGATCACCCTTTTGCAATCCTACTGTTGCGGCAATAGTTTTTTTCTCAACACTATCCTTGTATAAATATTTTTCTGTCACCTCTTCCACGATGGGCTCCATGCGTGGTGCAATGAAATTTGAAGCGGCTTCTTTAGAATCAAATTTTTCGATAAAGTCTTCTGGAATGGGTATCTCCATTTCCTGACCGTCTCTTACAATGGTATAGTATGATTTTTCAGAAAGCAATGCATCCGGTTTGGACACATCCATAAAATCTTCAAACTCTTTATCGTTAATCTTTACGATTTGATCACCGTTTTTTAAACCTAAACCAAGACCTAATTCACGCGCGTTAATACCTCCATGTGTATTCACATATTTATTGGGCAGGTAAGTATCACCTAAAAAGTAAACAAGTCCAATAAAGATGATAACGCCCACGATCACGTTCACGATAATTCCTCCCAGCATGACAATCAATCGCTGCCATGCTGGCTTCGAACGAAACTCCCAGGGTTCTGGTGCCGCTTTCATCTGCTCTTTGTCCATGCTCTCATCCACCATGCCGGCAATTTTCACATAGCCACCCAGCGGAAACCAGCCAATTCCAAATTCAGTATCACCTTTTTTAAATTTCACCAATGAGAAGTTGAGCACATTGGCCATGGGAAAGAGAAAATCGAAGAAGAGATAAAACTTCTCTACCCGAATATTGAACATGCGGGCCGTGATATAGTGACCCCACTCGTGTACTGCAATCAAAATCGAAAGGCTCAGCAGTAGCTGGGCCGTCATAATCATTCCTTCCATCAGTTAATTAGTTCTTTTGCTTTAATTCTCGTTTCCTTATCCGTACTCACATAATCCTCCAGGGTAGGACTAGCGACATAATTCATTTTAGCCATACATCGTTCCACTACATCCGACATTTCTAAAAATCCGATGCGATCTTTCAGAAATTCAGCCACGGCTACCTCATTTGCAGCATTGAGTACGCAAGGCATATTTCCTCCACGACCCAGAGCGTCAAACGCGAGCGCAAGATTACGAAAAGTTTCCATATCAGGCTTCTCAAACGTTAAGGCCGGAAAATTTGCAAAATCAAATCTAGGAAAGTCACTTTTCAATCGTTCTGGGTAAGACATGGCGAATTGGATGGGTAAACGCATATCAGGAAGACCAAGTTGTGCTTTGATTGAACCATCTTCAAACTGAATAAGAGAATGCACGATGGATTGAGGATGCACAACAACGTCAACTTGCTCCGTTTTCAGTCCAAAAAGCCACTTTGCCTCGATTACTTCAAGACCCTTATTCATTAAAGTTGCTGAATCAATCGTCACTTTGGCGCCCATAATCCAGTTGGGATGCTTCAATGCTTGTGCTTTTGTTACCCGCATTAAATCTTCGCGCTTCTTTCCTCTGAAAGGCCCGCCCGAAGCTGTCAAAATAATTTTTTCAATAGGATTATGGAACTCCCCCACCAGACATTGAAAAATTGCTGAATGCTCTGAGTCGACCGGAAAAATATTTATCCCTTTGCTTTTCGCAAGTTGGGTAACTAATTCTCCAGCTACTACCAGTGTTTCTTTATTTGCAAGTGCAATATTTTTTCCTGCCTCGATGGCTTTTAATGTGGGCTTCAATCCTGAATAACCAACCAATGCCGTGAGCACGAGATCGATGGAATCCATTTGAACGATGGATGCAAGGGCATTCTCACCAGCAAATACTTTAATATTCAATGGAAGCAAAGCATCCTTCACCTTCTCGTAAGAATCCTCATTGACAATGACTACTGCATTGGGATTAAATTTCTTTGCTTGTTCAATAAGAAGATCCGCATTGTTTTGAGCGGTGAGCACTTCTACCTGAAATGATTCGGGATGAGCTTCAATAACCTCCAGTGCTTGTGTGCCGATACTTCCGGTTGAGCCAAGGATGGCAATATGTTTTTTAGTGTGCTCCAAAGAAAAATACTTTTAAATGAATTTCGTAATATCAATTAAACTGACGCTGCAAAAGTGGCAAATTGATTCTATTTATTAAACTTTCTACTTAACACTGGAATGATAATCACTGTTCACGTAAGAGCCTTTAACCCTTATTTTGATAGGAGAGGCAAAACAATCACATCGGAAACTACACCCTCAGAAATACATTCTTCTTATACAAAAAGTATAAAAACACCCATTTAACCAATAGATAGCAGATAGCAAATACCACGATGTTGAATGGATCGCCAATTAATTGTACAAGCCATTTAAAAATTCCTTCCGTTGTATAATGCCAGTTAATAAACTGTCCCGACATATAAATCAAGATGGAATTCATACCAATCACGCTAAAAAAGAATGCCCATTTTTTATAGCCGCGCACATCGATAATATAATAGAACAAGGCTAATAGAATAAGACTCAAACCTCCTACGTGTAGCACAAATGAACTCGACCAAAGATTTTTATTAATTGGAAAAACTAAGTTCCACACTTGCGCAAGAACAAGCGATACAATTCCCATCACTAATAATTGAAGTGACTTACGCTCCATAGTAAGAGGACTATTCTTTAATAAGTTGCCTGCATAAATTCCCAATAGACCAGTACCTATAGCCGGTATCGTTGATATCAGTCCTTCCGGATCGTGAATGCCTAAATAAAGTTTGCCGGGCATAATCAAACGATCGAGGTAAGAAGCAAAATTTCCTTCCATCGTTAAATCTCCGGCTGCAAAACCAGGAGCAGAATTAAATAGTAACAGAAACCAGTATCCGATCAGCAAAGAACAAAACCAAATGATCTGACCCCGTTGTGTGGTGTACAAATAAATGATGTTCGCAAACATATAGGCCAAACCAATTCTACCCAATACACTTCCGAAACGAATGTCAGCAATCGGGCGAAGTTCAAGACCGTTGTTATGAATGACTCCGAGAAGCACAAGGATCAACCCTCTTTTGATCACGCGAAGTAATAATTGATTCTTTGACTTTCCTTTTTCCAGTTCTTTGCCAATCGAGTATGGGGTGGCCACACCCGCCATGAACAAAAATAACGGAAAGATTAAATCATAAAAATGAAAGCCATGCCAATCAGGATGCGTAAGCTGATTCGACAGGACTTCCATGAAGGGAGAACCTGTAATCTTAGAAAGCGCATGAAAAATTTCTTCTGCACCCATAATCCAAAACATATCAAACCCGCGAAGCGCATCAAGCGAATACAGGCGTTGTGTCGGAGAAAGAGATGCCATCGTGCTATGCTTTTATTTTGTTAACTCTTTGATTCGGATGTTCTTGAATTTAACAACGGAACCATGACCAAGAAATCCAATATGACCTGTATGACGATTTAGTCCTTGATGTTCTTTATGATCCAGGGTTCCATTTTTAGAAGCTTTCATCATATCACCCTCGAGGATTACCGTTCCGTTCAATGTTACTTTAATATAATCACCCTTTACATAAACTTCCTCCTGATTCCATTCACCGGTTGGTTTTAAGAAACCACGCTTTGCAGCAATGACACCATACACTGATCCATGATATTGATACACTTCCAACTTGGAATAAACAGGAGCATCGTTATCAAGTATTTGAATTTCTTTTCCAACATAAGCGGCATCGCCTTCTAAAGGTGCATGAATGCCTAAACCATTATTCGCACCAGGTGTTAATTGAAATTCAAATCTGAAAATAAAATCTGAATATTCTTTGTCGGTGTTGAGATTGCCATGGCCTTCTTTAGTAGGATAGATTGCAATGGTATTATCTTCAACTACATAATCGGTTTTATTGCCAACCCAATTGTTCAGATCTTTTCCATTGAACAATACATTAAAGCCTTGCTCTTTCTCTTCTTTAGAAAGTTCATAAGGCTTAGTGCCTAACTCTTTTACATAAATATTTCTGAAGGCCAGATCCGTGCCGTGTGCCTGCAATTCAATAGCTTCTTCAGAAAAAATGGGAAGGTTTCTATCCCAATAATTTTCCATCACCACATTGTCTACGACTAGTACACCATTTAAATGAACGGTCACGCGATCGCCCATCATTTTTATAGAAAAAGTATTCCATTCGCCAATTGGATTATCAGCAACAACTAATGGCGTGCTCCTCTCCTTTTGGTTGTTGTATAATCCCCCGGAACCTACCTGTGCGCCATCTTCTACTCGCGAGATATCCCAGATCTGAACTTGTGGTGAACCACGCAAGTAAATTCCACTATCACCATGTTTAGAAATTTTCCAATCTACAATCATTTCAAAATCCCCGTAAGGGCGC
>JANOUH010000232.1:0-1954 GCA_031416795.1 Cytophagales bacterium
CAAGCTGACATTGCCCTTAATGACGGCATCGAATTGAATGATTTTAAAACAGGTACATTCCTTCTGACTGTAGGTTACCGATTCTAATCCGTGAGAAAGAAATTAAAACGTAAAAACTAAATTAAAAACTAAATATTTGAATCAATGAAAATAATGAAAAGAAGCGTATCTCAATTTATCGCTATGATGGTATTTGGATCAACCCTAATTGTTGGCTGTAACAATAACGATCCGGCAGCCAATGGTACAGTTATCCTTAAAATGGATGCTGCGTCTCTCACTGGAAGCACCATTAACGGTAGAACTCAAGCGACAACGGTTATTACCGATTTTAAAGTAAGTATCCGGGAGGTTGAATTTGAATTTGATGAAGAAGACAGTCATTTTAAGACCGACTCATCTTTTAATGAAGACGTAAAATTAAAAGGTCCTTTCGTGCTGGACGTACTGGAGCAAAATGCATTTGTGGAGCAGCTAATAGCAACAGTCGATCTGCCCAACGCCAGATATGAAGAAGTTGAATTTAAACTTCATAAAAGTACAAGTGCTGGTGTCATGAATGGTAAATCAATTTTGATTACAGGGACTATCGATGGAAAACCTTTTATTTTTTGGCATGACACTGATGAAGAGTTTGAAATTGATTTTGAAAATGCGGCCACGGATTTGGTAATCAATGGGAATACTGCTGCGATGGTCATCAATCTTCAGCTTGACCGGTTATTCAGCACTGTAAAAGGAGGTGTCAACTTGGGTATGGCTACTGATGGAGACGGAGATGGTGTTATCGAAATTAATCCAGGAACCGATAACGATGGTAACAAGGAGATGGCTCATACAATTAAAACCTTGCTGGAAGACGTTACGGACTTAATTGACGATAAAGACTAAGTTTTGGAATGTATTATAAGAAAAAAGGTAGTTCGCGAAATTGAACTACCTTTTTTTATTTAAGTTGAACTATTACAGCTTCCTTTTAAAAGTTAAGCTTTTATCTGCTCCCAGGCAGGATAGAATAATATTTGATACATTGTTAGTGTAGTGGCAGGAGTAATTCGCTTTGAACTGTTCTATCTGTGGAGATTGAATCAAGAAGAATGGAAAAAATCAAATTGATAAAAGGGTGATTAAAAACATGACCATATATTCAAAAGCTAGGTTCTTTTTGATTTTGAGCTTTTTCCCCCTATTCGCATTAGTTCTATCCGTTCTTAGTGGATGTCAGGAAGGAATAGAAGAAATTTCACGGCCTCAGGCTGACAAGGTGATTGAGGCAAATTCTCCGATCTCTAATTTAATTCAGCGCATAGCTCTCAACGATGGGTCTTTCGACAATATCCTTGATAATTCCAGTTGTACATCACTAGTATTGCCTGTAACAGTGACAGTCAATGGGCAAACAATTAAAATAGATTCAGCAGATGATTTTAAGACCGTGGAACGCATTTTAGACGAGTTCGAAAATGATGATGATACGTTGCGTATCATTTTTCCAGTCAAGGTCACACTGGCTGATCATACAGAGTTGATCATTAGAAATGAAGAAGAGTTAGAAAGGATTATTGAACGATGTAAGGAAGACGGATTTGATGAGGACATCGAGTGCGTTGATTTTAAATATCCTTTAACCTTCTCTATCTACGATTCTAAGAATCAGTTACCGAACGTAATTACGATCAACGATGATCCGGAGTTGTATAGGTTTTTTGATACACAGGAGGAAGGCGATTTGGTGGGTTTTAAGTTTCCAATTACTGTAATTCTGTTTGATGGAGAGGAGATTACAATAAATAATAATGATCAACTGAAAGAAGTGATTGAAAATGCCAGTGATGATTGCGATGAAGACGATGATAACGATCACAATGATGACGATGCAGATGACGCTGCATTAATTAATTCATTGCTTGCTAGTGATTGGGCGATCACCTATTTTTTTAAAGGGACAGATAAA
>JANOUH010000233.1:0-11722 GCA_031416795.1 Cytophagales bacterium
TACCAACTGAGCTACTCCCGCTAGTAATTGCTAATTTAGAATTTAAAATTTAAAATTAGTTTAGACCCTTAATAGATATACTTTTCCAAGTAGAGATCTTTTTTAATTGACTGGAATTATGATCTGTTTTATTGTGGCTCATCTTCAGCGAAGGTTAAATGATAACCATCAATATCCTTAATGGTGAATTCTGTAGCTCCATAAAACGTTTTTTCAAGTCCTTTTACGACTTCATTCTTATCTTTTATTTGTTCAAAGAATGTTCTAATGTTTTTTAGCCTGATATAAAATAGGAGTGAGCCTCCCGATTTGGTTCTATCAATGTCTGGCAATTCATTGCCTATGCTGGCAATTGTTTGAAGCATGATGGTGACACCGCCATTGACGAGCATTGCCCACACGGGGTCGCCTTGCTCGGGCACGGTCATCGTTATTTCAAAACCGAGTTGCTTGTAAAAAGCAATCGTTTTATTGATGTCTCTTACGAAGAGGTTTACAGTTAGGCTTTCCATAGTTCTATTGATTATATTTTTAGTTTCCTCTGGTAATTTCTTAATTGGTGTACGATACGCTTCAAATGTTGCCCGGGATTCGATTTTATAAATTCAAAGAATTTTCTAAGACTGTTCCGATAAAACATCGAACTCTCCACCCCAGTTAGCTCTCCCTTCTATTTAATTACAAATTAGAAATTTCCAGATTCAAAAGGCAATTGGATGGGTATTTAACTGTCTTTTTAGATCGGTGTTTATTATCATTTTTAAATTTTTTTCTATATTTGGTTAGTTGCCGATAGGCAATAACCATTCATATTATCTCTCTTTCTTCTTTGCCAATATTTAAATATCTAAACAGAAGCACAATGAAAGTTGCACTCGTCTGCTTGTTGAGTTTTATTATTTATAAAAGTCAGGCTCAGGAAGGTAAGATCTATAGTTCTTTTGATGAGGCGTTGAAAAATCCAAACAATGTTTTCTCGCTTGACCTCACCCTAAGCGAATTAAGCGAAGTGCCTGAAGGCGTTGGTAGTTTATCTAATCTGAGAGAACTCTATCTAAGCGCTAATAAATTAAATAGCCTTCCCGAAAGCATCGGTAAATTGACTAGCCTGAGAAATCTTAATCTGGCCACTAACTCAATCATCAAACTACCTGAGAGTATTGGCAAGTTGACCAACCTCAAAAATCTTGGACTAGGTGATAATAAATTAACTGAATTGCCAGTGAGCATCAGCAATCTTTCGCGATTGATAAAACTGGATCTTATTAATAATCAACTGGTCACTCTTCCTGAAAACATTGGTAAATTGGCAGAATTAAACGCTCTTGAATTAGATGATAATTTAATCACAGCCTTACCCGCCAGTATTGGTAGCTTGTCAAAACTTACTTCGCTTGGATTAAATGGTAATCAGCTTACCACGCTGCCCGAGTCAATAGGAAAGCTTACTAACTTGCAATCTCTCTATCTGGGCAATAATCAACTCACCTCACTTCCAGCAAGTATCACCAAACTAACAAGTTTGAAATTCCTACACCTGGATGGTAATCCAGATCTTATATTAACCCCTGCACAAAAGGAATTTGTTGAAAAGTTGAAATAATACTTTTCAATAAAGAATGACTTCTAATGACCTCTCGCTTATTTAAGAGCATTTAATCTTTGTAGCAGCGGAGGATGTGAGTAATGAAAAAATACGTAGACAGGATGTGGATATAAATTACTCAGAGAATCCACTGAAAGTCTTTTCAACGCATTGGACAAAGCATGACCATCAAATTTTTCTTTTGCGTAGGCATCTGCCTCAAACTCATTTTTGCGACTGAGCATGCTCATTAACAAACCCGTGATGGCTGAAATAGGAGAGAAGAGAATAGTAAAGGCAATCAGATTGAGATGAATGGCTTGTTGACTTCCGCCCAAAGCGATTGATAAATTTTCATTGAACACCATTTTCGAAAGAATAAACAACAGGAAGAAAATCTGAACAATGGAAATGAGGTAGCTCCAGATGATATGTTTCTTTTTGAAATGCCCTACTTCATGCGCAAGCACAGCAACTAATTCTTCAGTCGTGTGATTGTTGATGAGTGTATCGTATAGCACGATCTTTTTCTTTTTTCCTATTCCGGAAAAGAAAGCGTTCGCCTTCGCGGATCGTTTGGATCCATCCATAACAAAAACATTGTCGAGGGGGAAGTTTACTTTTTTGGCAAATGTTTCAATGGCAGTTTTCAATTCACCATCGGCCAGAGGAGTTAGCTTATTGAATAATGGTAAAATCAATGATGTATAAAACATGCTCATAAACAATGTGAAGGCGGCAGACAATAATGCAAACCAAATCCAGAAATCAGGTCCTATTGAATTGATTAGATAAATTAAAACGGAAAGCAATGCCCCTCCAATCAGAGCACCCAATAAGTAGCCTTTTAGCTTATCAGCGATAAAAGTTCTAACGGTAGTTTTATTGAAACCATATTTTTCCTCGATCACGAAAGTGCCATACCATTGAAAAGGTATGGTGAGAATATCGGAGGCAATCATGATGGTGCCAAAGAAAACGAGGGCCAGGGTGATCTCACTCGTAAAGAATGGTCGTAATACACTGTCCAGCCAGCCGAAGCCTCCAAATACGAGCATACCCAATGAAAGAAGAAAACTGAAGGCTGTTGTGATGAAGGAAAATCGAGTTTGGTCCTTTTGATAATCTAGCGACTTCTGATATTTCTCTTTATTATAAAAGCCTTCTACCTCTGCCGGAATGTCTTTTCGTTGTGCTTTTAGGTTGAGGTAATCCAATAATTGATCAAACAAGTAGCTGACAATGGAGATACCCAGTATCACAGATAGAATGGTTTCAGGCTTCATATATGATTAGTTCTTCAGGAGGTTGTTTATGGCCTCAGTAGTTTTTTCAAAATTGAAACTGACCAATATGTTTTTAAAATTTTTCTTCACCTTATCGTTCATCAAATTTCCGATGCTTCCCTCATGGGTATGATCAACTTGTGTAGAATAGGTGAACTTACCTTGTTCAATATCCATCCCTACTTTTTTGTAAGCATCACGGAATGGCATGCCCGACAGAACCAATTTGTTGACTTCCTCTACACTGAACAAGTATTTATATTTTTCATCGCTCAGAATATTCTCCTTTACCTGAATGGCTGAGATCATCAGGTGCGTCATGCGCAGACAATCTTTTAATGTACCAATGGCTGGAAATAATTTCTCCTTCAACAATTGTAAATCGCGATGGTAGCCGGAAGGAAGATTGGAAGTGAGCAACGTAAGTTCATTGGGTAAAGCTTGCAATGCATTGCACTTCGCCCGTATCAGCTCAAATACATCCGGATTTTTCTTATGAGGCATAATGCTCGAACCCGTGGTCAGCTCATCCGGAAAGGAAATGAAGCTGAAATTCTGATTTAAGAATAATGTGGCGTCCATGGCCAATTTGCTCAGTGATGCGGCCACGTTACTCATGGCTTGTGCCATAATGCGCTCTGTTTTGCCTCGGCCCATTTGTGCATACACCACATTGTAATTCAAATCAGCGAAGCCAAGTAATTGTGTTGTAAGAGTGCGATTAAGTGGAAACGATGACCCATAACCAGCTGCAGATCCCAGCGGATTTTTATTTACAATCCGGTAAGCAGATTGGAGTGTGATGGTATCATCTACCAGGCTTTCAGCATACGCACCAAACCATAAACCAAAAGAAGAAGGCATGGCCAATTGCAAATGGGTATAACCTGGTAAGAGCTTATCTTTGTGTTCTTCACTTTTAGAAATCAGTAATTCAAAGAGTGATTTTATCTGATAGACTAACTCCTCAATTTCATTTCTCAGGAAAAGTTTAACATCCACTAAGACCTGATCGTTGCGCGAGCGGCCACTGTGAATTTTCTTTCCCACATCGCCCAACTTCCGAGTTAATAATAATTCTACTTGCGAGTGAATATCTTCAACGCCATCATCCATTTTGAAATCACCAGAGACGATTTGTTCGTAAATATTTTTTAACTCTTTACTAAGCAATAAGAGTTCTTCTTTCGTAAGCAAGCCGATTGATTCCAGCATGTTAATGTGCGCCAGAGAACCAAGAACATCAAACGGAGCTAAGTGCAAATCCAATACATTGTCTTGCCCTGTGGTGAAGTCGGTTACTTCTTTGAGTGATTCCTTGTCTTTTGTCCAGAGTTTCATAGTGAGTATCTTGGTGAATCTTCGTGTTCTTTGTGTCAGGGTGGTTTCATTAACTTTCTGAACCACCAAGACACGAAGTCACCAAGTTACACGAAGTTTATAAAATAAGGTGAAGTTTCATGTATTGCAGTAGCATGATCGTTTTGCCATCTTTGATTTCACCGGTTTCTATCATCTGCCATGCTTTCTCAAAAGACAACTCCAGCACTTCGATGTCTTCGTTTTCTCCAACGCCACCGCCTTCAGAGGTTTTCATGTCACGAGAATATGCGGCAATGAAAAAGTGTAATATCTCAGTTACCGATCCTGGCGACATATACGCTTCAAAGATCTTTTTTACTTCACGGATGGTAAATCCCGTTTCTTCTTCTGATTCCCTGCGTATGCAATCTTCTGCATTATCCAGATCGAGAAGTCCCGCGCAGGCCTCAATGAGCATGCCATCGGGGTTCCCGTTAATATAAGTTGGTAATCGGAACTGCTTTGTGAGAATGACCGTTTTGTTTTCTTTATTGTAAAGTAGGATGGTGGCACCATTGCCACGATCATAGGCCTCTCTATTTTGCTGCGTCCAGTTTCCTTTCTTTAGTAAGAGATCAAACGTTATTTTTTTTAACGTGCACCAGTTGTCAGAAAGGATTTCTGTTTTTAAAATGCGTACACGATCGCTCATTGTATTATTTTTTCTAAGAGCGAAATGTACGAATCAATTCCTTCTTCTATTTCGTGAACAAAGATAAATTCATCCGCACTATGTGAACGAGCAGAATCTCCTGGCCCCATTTTGATAGAAGCAGTTGGGATCAATGCCTGATCTGAAGTAGTTGGAGAGCCATAAAGATTTTTACCAAGCGATTTTCCTGCTACGACCAAAGGATGTTCCTCGGGCACACCAGATGATCTCAATCGTAGAGATCGAGGCATAACTTCACAGGAAACGTGTTTATTAATGATGTCGAGTACTTCCTCGAGTGTATAAGCATCGGTTACGCGCACGTCTACGGTAAATTTGCATTCAGGTGGAACTTGATTATGGGCTTGTCCTGCCTGGATTACCGTTACAGACATTTTTACACTACCCAACGAATCCGATATTTTTGAAAACTGATAAGTACGAAACCATTCAATATCATTCAATGCTTTGTAAATGGCATTCACGCCTTCTTCGCGTGCAGCATGACCGGCTTTACCTTTGGCGACACAATCCAATACCAATAAACCTTTTTCAGCAATGGCTATATCGGTAAGTGTTGGCTCGCCTACCATGGCAAAATCAATTTTTGGAAGATCATTCCAAATGAGTTCAACACCATTCGTACCTGAAATCTCTTCTTCTGCCGTAGCAGCGATCACTAAATTGTACTTCAGGTTCTGTTCATTATAGAAGTAGAAGAATGTCATGATCAATGACACCAATGGTCCCCCCGCATCGTTGCTACCTAATCCATAGAGTCTTCCATCTTCGATATCAGCAGAGAAGGGATCCCGTGTGTATCCTGGATTTGGCTTTACGGTGTCGTGATGGGAGTTAAGCAGGATCGTTGGTTTATTAGGATCAAAGAATTTATTTTTAGCCCACACATTATTTCCTTTCCGTGTCGCCTCCATGCCATGATACTTGAAAAAACCCATCAGCAGGTTGGCAGTCTTTTCTTCTTCCTTGCTAAACGAAGGAATAGAAATCAATTGCTGTAGCAAACCTAAGGCGATATGGGGCAGGTGCTCCTTCATGACTGCGTAATCAGAGTTCCTTTAGTATCGTAACCTGTGTTAGCCAACAGGTTGGTATGCTCGCCAATCAATACTTCTTTTACTCCTGATTGAATGGCGTTGAACGCATTTTCAAGTTTTGGTAAAATGCCATCATGGAAGGAACCTTTGGCCAATAACTCTTTGTATAATGAGTGATTAAGGTTACGAATGACAGAGTCTTCTTTAGCGACATCTGTGAGCACACCTTGTTTTTCAAAACAGAAAATCAGGCGCACATCAAAGTGTTTGCTGAGGGAGATCGCCAATACAGATGCAATGGTATCAGCATTGGTATTCAACATGACTCCGCTTGCATGAGTAAGCGGAGCGAAAATGGGAATGACATTTTGTTTCAATAAAAAATACAATAATGTGCTGTTCACACTGTCGGGCGTAATGTCACCCACAAAACCATAATCTACTTCACCTATAGGACGCTTCACTGCTTTGATCAGGTTGCCATCTGCACCGGTTACACCCATGGCATTGCAATGATCTGCTTGTAGTGCAGACACAATTTGCTTATTTACCAATCCACCATAGACCATCGTAACAAGGTCAAGTGTTTGAGCATCCGTGATCCTTCTTCCTTTCACATAGTGTGATTCGATACCAAGTTGTTCACCTAGTTTCGTAGCGATCTTACCACCACCGTGTATCAGTATTTTTGGAGACTGAATGGATGCGAAGTCTTTGAGAAAACTTTTCAACGACTTTTCATCGTCCAATACATTGCCACCGATTTTTATGATGTATAGTTTGTTCATATCTTTTTTAAAAGTTGGCAGTAGGCAAAAGCAATACGCAATATTGCCTACTGCATTTTGCCTATTGCCTATTGATTTTAAGTAGTTCCGCCAATACTGCTTGGGCTGCCCACACCCGATTACCAGCTTGTTGCGTTACAATGCTGCTAGAGCCATCTAATATCTCATCGCTTAGTTCCACATTTCTTCTTACCGGTAGGCAGTGCATCACTTTTGCTTTATTTGTAGTTGCCAGTTTTTCATTGGTCAGCATCCACTCGGGATCATTGCAATATATTTTTCCGTAGTCGGTGTACGTGCTCCAGTTTTTGATGTAAACAAAATCGGCATCTTTTAAAGCTGCATCCTGGTCGTGTGTGATTGTTGCGCCTTTCGTAAACTTGCTATCCAGTTCATAATCTTCCGGATGGGTGATGACGAAGTCGGCCCCACCCCAGGCATTCACCCATTGTGAAAAACTATTAGCGACACACTGAGGCAAAGCTTTTACATGCGGTGCCCAGGTCAGTACGATTTTTGGTTTTCTTTTTTCCTTGAAGGTCTCCTGAATAGTGATAATATCAGTAAGACTTTGAAGTGGATGCAAGGTTGCGCTCTCCAGACTTAATACCGGTACACCGGAATACTTGATAAACTGATTGATGTATAGTTCACTATAATCATCTTCTTTATTCTTTAAAGAAGGGAATGTACGCACACCAAGAATATCAAAATATTTTCCAAGCACGGGAGCAGCTTCCTTCACGTGTTCTACCGTAGAGCCACTCATGATGGCTTCATCTTCAAACTCGAGTGTCCAGCCATCTTGCCCTACGTTGAATACGATGGCATCCATTCCCAGATTTTTCGCGGCTATTTGTGTGCTGATGCGCGTGCGCATGCTTGGATTGAGAAAGAGCATCCCCAATCTTTTATTATGACCTAGCGCAGCATCTTTAAATGGATTGGCTTTGTAGGCCAGTGCATTATCAACTAGTTGTGAAAGATTCGATACTTCGTTTACAGAAAGAAAATGCTTCATGATAGCACGGGCTTTTTTAGTTCTACAGAAAGGGCTTCCAAAAGAATATCTGCTTCGGTCCTTGTTAAAGCCAATGAAGGAAGAAGTCGCACGGTGTTTGGTTTGGCTTCACCAGTAAATATATGGTGTTTAAATAATAATTCTTTTCTTAACGAAGACAGCGAATCAGGTAAATCAAATCCGATCATCAAGCCTCTGCCGCGCACTTCTTGGATGGAAGCAAACGAACGGAGTTGCTCCACCCAATAATTACCTAATGTAACAGCATTGGTCATCAGGTCTTCTTGTTCAATTACTTCCAATACCGACAAGGCCGCTGCGCACGCCAGGTAGTTTCCACCGAACGTAGTACCTAACATTCCACTCCATGGTTTGATATCTGGATGAATCAAGAGACCTCCAACAGGAAATCCATTACCCATTCCTTTGGCGATGGTTATCAAATCAGCTTCAATGCCTGAATACTGATGAGCAAAGAATTTTCCTGAGCGACCATAGCCAGATTGAACTTCATCGAGAATTAATAATGCTCCAACTTCTTTGCACTGAGCAGAAAGAAATCTCAAGAAAGAATCATCCGGTAATTGAATTCCACCAACACCCTGAATGCCTTCGATGATAACAGCAGCAATATCTTTATTGATGGCTTCTGTGAATGCTCTTTCATCATTCAATGGAAGAAAGACAATATCATGACCTGTGTTAAAGGGAGCAACGATCTTTGGATTATCTGTTGCTGCAACGGCACCAGAAGTTCTTCCATGAAACGCTTTCTTGAAAGCGATCACTTTTTTTCTACCCGTCACGAATGATGCAAGCTTCAAAGCATTCTCGTTGGCTTCAGCGCCAGAGTTGCAGAGAAAAAGTTGGTGGTTAGGATAGCCTGAAAGCTCACCCAGTTTTTCAGCTAGCCTTTCTTGCATTGAATTTTTTACGCTGTTCGAATAGAAACTGATTTTGTCCAGTTGACTTTTCAGTGCCTTTACAAAATGTGGATGATTATGACCAATAGAAATCACAGCATGACCTCCATATAAGTCTAAATATTTTTTTCCTTCACTATCCCACAGCCACGAGCCTGAAGCTTTTACGGGTTCTATTGGGAAGAGGGGATAGACATCGAATAATTTCACTTTTTAGGAGTTATAAGTTATAAGTATAAAGTTGAAAGTATCATGCTCTGACTTTTTTGATTAGGGAGATAAGCATGGCTTTTACTTCATTATTAGTAGACTCTATTTTTTGGAATTGAATTTTATTAAAATAGTCAAGTTCGAATGATAGAAGGGAGAGATATTCAACTTCCTGAGCGGAACCAAAGGCAATTTGCAGAAAATTCGCAAAATCCTTTTTGGTGAATTTTCCACAGCCCTCCGCTACATTGGTAGGTATTGAAACTGCGGCTCGTCTGATTTGACTTGTTATACCAAACAATTCATCTTTAGGAAATCCTTTTGTTGAATTATAAACCAACAAAGCATTTTCGTGAGCTTTCTTCCAAACGATAAGATCCTTAAAATTTTGCATAGTTTTTTAATCTTTGGCTATTGCTTCAGTTAGACTTTTTACTTTCAACTTAGTACTGTTAACTTTTTTAAAAAACGGTACTCTTCAATTTCAACCCTTCCGACTCTTCAAAACCAAACATCAAGTTCATATTCTGAACAGCTTGACCACTGGCTCCTTTTAATAAGTTATCCGTGATGGAATGAATGGCGAGCTTGTTACCCACCTTCTCCAAATGAATAAGACACTTATTGGTGTTTACTACTTGCTTCAGGTCGATCATCTCATCGATCACATGGGTGAACGGATGATTTGAGTAATATTCTTTATAAAGTTTATTAGCTTCCTCAAGACTAAGTGCACAATCCAACACGGAGGTTACAAATATTCCTCTCGTAAAGTCACCTCGCCAAGGCACAAAGTTAACCGACTCTGAAAAGTTAGCTTGAAGGCTTTTCAATGTTTGATTGATCTCATCCAAATGTTGATGAGTTAAGGTTTTGTAAGCAGAAACATTATTTGCTCTCCATGTAAAGTGTGTCGTGTCTTGTAATTTTTGTCCTGCACCGGTTGATCCTGTGATTCCTGTAGTATGTACTTCTTTCAGTAAGCCTGCTTTCGCTAATGGCAATAGTCCCAATTGAATCGTAGTGGCAAAGCAACCCGGGTTGGCAATATTTTTTGCTGACTTAATTTTCTCACGCTGATATTCAGGAAGCCCATAAACAAATTCACGGCCGCCTGCGGTGTCACCTAGTCTGAAATCATTTCCAAGATCGATGATGCGGGTTGATGAAGGGAAATTATTTTCGCTCAATAGTTTTTTGCTTTCTCCATGACTTAGGCAAAGAAAAAGAACATCAACGGGTTGATTAAAATCGGAAGTATAAATCAAATCGGTTTCACCAATCAAATCAGCATGAGTTGCTGTTACAGGTTTGCCCGCCTGACTCCTACTTTGTACAAAAGCAACTTCTACATGAGGATGCCATAGCAGAAGACGCAGCGTTTCTCCTCCGGTGTATCCGGCCCCACCGATGATGCCTGCTTTTATTTTGTTTGCCATATTTTTTTTAAGCTAAAAGCTCAAAGCATAAAGCTGAAAGCTAATTAGGTCAATATTTACTTTAGGCTTTCTGCTTTTCGCTTTAAGCTTTCTCGGCTTCTTCTTTCACTTGATGATAAATCGCTACCTGGTTTCCGAAGATCTTGGTAAATCCTTTTACATCATCGGCTGTCCAACCTAAGTTCATTTCACCGTACTTGCCAAACTTGGCCGACATCAAATCGTATTTGCTTTCGATGCCATTAATCTGATAGCGATAAGGATACAAGGTAATGGAAACTTCCCCTGTTACATTTTGCTGTGAGCTGGTCAGAAATGCTTCCATGTCGCGCATGATTGGATCGAGGTATTGACCTTCGTGCAGCCAGTTTCCATAGAATTGTGCCAACTGATCTTTCCAACTCATTTGCCATTTGGTGAGCACGTGTTTCTCTAAGGCATGGTGTGCTTTGATGATCAATACGGGAGCAGCGGCTTCAAATCCTACACGGCCTTTTATTCCAATGATGGTGTCACCCACATGGATGTCGCGACCAATCCCGTAAGGGCCAGCGAGTGTTTGCAGATCATGAATAGCATCAACAGAATGGTCAAATGATTTTCCATTCACCGTCTTCAATTCACCTTTTTCAAATCCCAACTTAACTTCCTCGCTTCCTTGTTTGGTCACCTGTGTGGGCCACGCTTCTTCGGGTAATTGACCCAATGAGTTAAGTGTTTCCCTTCCTCCCACAGAAGTGCCCCAGATTCCTTTGTTGATAGAGTACTTCGCTTTCTCAGCATTGACAACAACACCTTTCGATTTCAGGTATTCAATTTCTGCTTCGCGACTTAGTCTCATGTCACGAATGGGTGTGATGATCTCAGTGCCCGGGGCAAGAATCTGGATGATCATATCAAAGCGCACCTGGTCATTGCCTGCACCCGTACTTCCGTGGGCAACAGCATCGGCTTTTATTTCTTTCGCATAACGAGCAGCTGCCAATGCCTGCGACATCCGCTCTGCACTCACGCTTAATGGATAGGTTCCATTTTTCAACACATTACCAAATACGAGGTAGCGAATTACTTTTTCGTAATAGTTACGTGTTTCGTCTATGGTTATGTGAGATGCAACTCCTAAACTCAGCGCACGCTTCTCTATGTCCTTTACTTCGTCTGCATTAAAACCTCCTGTGTTCACGGTAATAGTGTGAACTTCGTAGCCCAGGTCTTTGGATAAATAGATGGCACAGTAGGAAGTATCCAATCCACCGCTAAATGCTAAAACAACTTTCTTCATTAATCAATTAAATTATAAAAGTAAATCCACTGATTCTCCCCTCTCCTCTGGAGAGGGGCCGGGGGTAAGGTTAATTACCAGAAAAACAAAAAACTTAACATCGAAGACTTCTTTCC
>JANOUH010000234.1:0-6521 GCA_031416795.1 Cytophagales bacterium
TCCGCATGACCGAAGAAATGTGGGACAAAATCATGAACGTGAATTTGAAATCATGTTTCAACACCGTAAAGGCGGCCACCAAACCGATGATGAAACAAAGAGGCGGCTCTATTATTAACATGACTTCCGTAGTGGGATTGAAAGGTAATGCCGGCCAGGCCAACTATGCAGCTTCTAAAGCAGGCATCATTGGTTTCACAAAATCGGTAGCGCTTGAATTAGGCTCGCGAGGCATTCGCTCCAATGCAATTGCTCCAGGTTTCATCGAAACTGAAATGACTGGAAAGCTTGACGAAAAAACAGTACAAAGCTGGCGCGATGCAATTCCATTGAAACGCGGTGGCAAACCTGAAGACGTTGCCGATGCGTGTGTGTTTTTAGGATCTGAAATGTCGTCATACGTCACCGGACAAGTGATTCAGGTGGATGGCGGAATGCTTACCTGATCTCTTCTGAATCTTAACTAAAAAAAGCCCCAGCATGTCGGGGCTTTTTTAATTCTTAACCATTAAGGAATCAGTTTGAATCAATCATTCTGATTAATGAAAGATCCTGGCCATGATTTACAGTTTCACTTTAGTGTTTCCTCCTTTTTCAAGGGAGATGTCAACTGGTTTGTTGGTCTTCCATGAACCTCCGGTGAAGTCGGGAATGTCAATGGATTTTGAACGATTTGCTACGGATTGTTCACTCAGCGGTGCAATGGCACTCCATAAGGCAGCATCATAGACATCCATATCAACAGGTAACCCGTTGCGCAGACAATCAATCGTGCGCCAGTCCATCAGGAAATCCATGCCACCATGTCCGCCAACTTGCTTGGCAAGTTCTCCTACTCTTTTAATAATGGGCGGCTGATACTGTTCTTCCATTTTTTTGAACTCGTCTGGGTTGATCCAGTCTTCGTCACCGAAAGCTATTCTTGCCGGATCAGGATATTTAATCACTGAACCTTTGGTGCCACTGATTTTGAATATGCGAGAGTAGATATTGGGTGAAGACACATCGTGTTGCAACATAATAGTCTTGCCTTTTTCTGTGCGGATGGTGGTCACATTCATATTGCCACGATATGTTTTCTTAGCATACTCCTTATAGAAGTCATCCTTTGCAGCAAGCTCTTTTGCCTTCGCACCCATGCTGAAATCATTTGTTGATGTTGCCACGAGGTAATCCATCCTGTCGCCACGATTGATGTCAAGTACTTGCGCCACCGGTCCAAGTCCATGAGTAGGGTACAGATTTCCATTTCTCATATTCTCTTTCAACCGCCACATGTTGTAGTAGGAATCTTTTTCGAAATTCTGGTTAAGCAAATCATGATTATAGGCTCCTTCACCATGAACAATTTCTCCGAACAAACCCTGACGCGCCATGTTGAGGGTGAGCAGTTCGAAGAAATCATAACAGCAATTCTCGAGAATGATGCAATGTTTTTTTGTGCGTTCGGAGGTTTCAACCAGCTGCCAGCATTCTTCCATTGTTTTGGCTGCTGGCACTTCAATACAAACGTGCTTGCCCTGGTTCATTGCGTAAACGGCCATGGGAGCATGAAGGCTCCATGGTGTGGCGATGTAAATCAAATCGATATCAGCCCGGTCGCACATTCTCTTCCATTCGTCTTCCTTCCCGGTATAGACATCGGGGTTGTGACCCGATCCTTCGAGGGATTTCTTAACAGCATTCACTTTCTCTGGGCGTATGTCACAAAGTGCTTTAATGCTTACCCCATCAATTTTATTCATGCGGTTTACAGCACCAGGCCCTCGGTTGCCAAGGCCAACAAAACCGATGCGCACCACATCCAGTTTAGGAGCTGCAAAGCCACTCATATTGAATTTCTGTGCATATGATTTTTTGTTGTACTCCAGATTATGGGTATCTGGATTTGTGTGTGCCTCTGAAATGCCAGCACTTGCAAGGCCTAAACCAGCAAGGCCTGTAGCCTTCAAAAAATCTCTTCTGTTTTGTTTCATTTGTTACGTATGTTTAATCTGGTGAATGATCTATTGAAAACTCATGCCATAAGACATTCACTTAAACGACAACCCGACTGTAAACCGTTGAGTTATCTTTTTAAGATGATTCCATAAAATATTCCCGGCACTGAGGAATTTTAAATATTCACCCATTTTTATTGTAAACAAAGTTACGCAAACGTTTCGTCAGACTTTTTGTTGATAAAAACTTGCATGAATGCACTATCATTGTTGATACATCACATTAACCGATCTCAAATTCACTACCTATGAGCAATCTGAAACGAAGGGATTTTCTAAAAAATTCAATGCTGGCGGGCCTTGGCACCTCACTCATTAATGTTGAAGCATCCGCGAAACCAAGTGAAAAAAAATCCGTCAAGGAAACATCCACTGTTGCCGCATCACCAAAAAAAGTAATCGTAGGCGGAGGTGGAATAGGTGGACTATGCACCGCCTATGAACTCATGAAAAAAGGACATGATGTAACGTTGCTCGAAGCATCTGGTCGTCATGGCGGGCATGTGTTTACGGTGCATGATGGATTGTCGGATGAACTTTACGGTGATTTCGGTCAGGAGCACATTACAAAACCAGGTTATGATTTATACTGGGGCTATATAAAAGAGTTTGGTCTCACAGCACTTCCATATCCGCGCAGGAAAAATGTGATGCGCAGGATCAACGGAAAATTTTATTCAGAGAAAATGCTGAATGATCCTGCGGTGCTGAAAGGTTTTGGATTAAATGAAAAGGAAGTAAACTATCTGTCAAAAAATCCCTGGTGGGATCTTAAGTCACTCTATGTGGCACCCTACCTCGGTAAATTCAAAGATGAATATCAGCCATTCAATATTGGTTATGACCAGATGGATAATATCCCCATGTCAGATATTTATAAAAAAGAAGGCGCATCGCAAGCCGCACTTGAAATGCTTGGTGGCAATAATTCATCTGCCTTGTTCGAACTCTGGATGTCTGCCATATTGAAAATGCGTGGTGTGCCGGAAGGTCCACCAGAAGTTTTCAGACTCAAGGGTGGCAATCAAATGCTTCCCAACGCTTTCGCGAAACGATTAGGAGCGAGGGTGCGGCTGAACAGTGCGATTCAATTGATCCGCCATAACGATAAAGGTGTAACGGTTACGTATAAGCAAAATAATGAGCAGCATGAATTGAATGCCGATTTTTTTGTGAATTGCATTCCGTTGCCTGCTTTAAAAAATGTTCAGTTCGATCCGGTATTGCCTCCTGAAAAACAATATCTCTGCGACACGATTGAGTATGATTCCTACCAGCGATTTGTCTTTCAGGCTAGTTCTAAATTCTGGGAAGCGGACGGATTAAGCATCAATCTGGAACTGGATCATCCAGACCTGTGGAGTGTCTGGCAATCTGCCGAAGAAGTAGACACGCATCGGGTTATCGTGCTTGGCACTGGTTCGGGTGGAATTTCACCACAGCGTGCACTGGCAGTCTTCCGCGAATTGTATCCTGGCAAGGGAGGGGATACTATAGAACAGGCTTTGGGTAAAGACTGGACGAAAGACTCTTTCTCGCCTACTTGTGAGAGGCGGCCATTCCCGATAGGACAACTTCATAAATTCTGGCCAAACCTGATGCAGCCTATGGGGCGCATTCACTTTGCCGGAGCGTATGCCGACAATCTGAACTGGGGCACAGAAGCGGCAACACGATCCGCAAACCGGGTTGCCAATGCCATTGACAAAGCATGAAGGCATGTTTAAGAAAAAGAAGATATATCTGACTCGGTTAAGAGCAATCCTATTGGTGAGCTTGCCCATGTGTTGTGCTATGTCATTCTCTTTAATCCCTTGCGTTCAGGAAAATAGTGCGCCTGTTGTGAGGATAATTTCACCTATTAACAAAAGCTTATTTCGCTGGAATGCAGATGTTCAATACACCATTCAGGTTTCAGATAAAGAAGATGGAAATTCTGAGTATGATGAAATTAATGGTAGCGAAGTTCTCATGCATATCATGTATCTGCCCGACACTCTGAAGGCCACTCATTATCGTAGTGGTAAACTAACAGAAGAAGAACCATGTGCCATCACATTGATGAAAACATCCACGTGTTTTAGTTGCCATACTTCACGCAGCAAGTTGATTGGTCCTTCATTCGACCGCATAGCCAGTAAGTACAATTACAGTGAAGAGACCGTTGCCGGATTGACGCAAAAAATTATGCATGGGTCAAAAGGCGTATGGGGTGACGTGCAGATGCCATCGAACACTGACTTGAAACCTGAAGAAATAACAGAGGTAGTCAGCTGGATTCTGAAAAATAATAATGAACCCAATGTTTTCTATCAATCAGGACTGAAAGGCACCATTCGGATTAAAGAAAAAAATGAAAAGGATACAGGGAAAGGTGTTTATGTGTTAACCGCCAGTTATATTGACCATGGCCTGGTAAACAAACCGCAGTTGAAAAAGCGTGGACTGCACACCATTATTTTAAAACCATAATATATTTTTATCATCAGTGAAAAAAAGAGCACCTAATTTAAAAGAAATAGCGAAGATGCTGAACCTGTCGGTGTCTACTGTTTCGCGTGCTTTACATGACAGTAAGAACATTAGCCCTGCCACCATAAAGCGCGTGAAGGAAGTTGCTGCCGAGCTCGAGTATGAGCCGAACCAGACAGCCATGTTTCTTCAATCAGGAAAAACCCTCACGCTGGGAGTTATTCTACCTCATCTGTCAGAGAATTTTTTTTCGGAGGCAATCAGTGGCATTGAAGATTTTGCAAGTGAGCATAACTACAATGTTTTGATGGGACAATCGCACGATGATACAGAGCGTGAGAAGAAGATTGTAGGAGCCATGAAAAATCACAGAGTAGACGGGCTCATCGTTTCCATTGCCAAAAACACCAAAGATTTTTCACATTTTGAGGCATTGAAAAAATACGATATTCCGGTTGTGTTCTTTGATTGTGTTCCAGAAATTCAGGATGTGCATACGGTAACATGCAAAGTAGAAGTTGGCATGAATGAGGCCGTTGAATTCCTGACCAAAAAAGGCCATACGCGCATTGCATTTATCAGTGGTCCTAAGAATTTACTGGCCAATCGCGAGCGTATGAGTGGCTATCAGTCATCGTTGAAATTATTGAACATCGAATACAACCCTGCCTATGTAGTGCATTCTGATCTGTCACAGGAATCAAGCCATTATGCTATGCAGAATTTGCTTACGTTAAAAGACGGACCGACCGCTGTAATTGCTTTCAATGATTATGTAGCACTGGATGCCATGCAATATGCACGAAAGATGAATGTCCGCATCAACCAGGATATCAGCTTTGTGAGCTTTGCCAATCTTCCGGTTTACAATTACATGGAGAATCCTCCGCTGGCCTCTGTAGAACAGTTTCCATACCGACAAGGGCAACGCGCAACGGAACTGCTACTGGAAATTCTGGGCGGAGCTAAAGGCGACAGGGCACAAGGCCCTTATAAAAAAATAATTCTCGAGCCAAGGCTATTTATACATACACGGTTCAGTTAATATAAATCTGATTACTATTTTTATTAAATGGTTTCAACTATCCTCAACGCATACGGAATTAAGCTTGAACAATGTAAGGTGGAATCCCTGGTGAGTGGACTCATAAACAAGACATGGAAAATTTCATGTGGTGATAAGGCATACATACTTCAGCGCATCAACGACCATGTTTTCAAAAGACCCAGTGAGATTGCAGAAAACATAAGACTGATTGACGACTATCTGAAAAAGAATAGTCATGATTATCTTTTTGTCTCTCCCATTAAAAATCTGAGGCAGGAGGAAATGGTGCATCATCCGTTGGAAGGATATTTCAGATTGTTTCCTTTTATTGAAGGATCACGCACGATCAATGTAGTTTCTTCCCCTGATCAGGCTTTTGAGGCTGCCTTTCAGTTTGGAAAATTCACCCGTTTATTAGCGGGCTTTGATGCTTCGCGGCTGCACACCACAATCCCCAATTTTCATAACCTCTCGTTGCGTTATGAGCAATATGAAGATTCGTTGAAGCATGGCAATGCCGATCGTATACGAATCGCCAAGCCGTTGATTGACGATCTTAAAAAGTATACTTATATACTAACCGCTTTTGAGAAAATACAAACTAATACTCATGTTAAAAAGCGTGTCATGCATCACGACACCAAAATCAGTAATGTATTATTTGATGATTGCGGGAAAGGAATTGCCATCATCGATTTGGATACGGTGATGCCCGGATATTTTATCAGCGATGTGGGTGACATGATGCGCACATACCTGTCTCCGGCCAACGAAGAAGAAAAGGATTTTTCTAAGATTGAAATACGGGATGATTTTTTCCGTGGTATTGTGAACGGATATGTGAGCAGCATGGGTGATGAGCTAACTGAGTCAGAGCACGATCTTATTCTCTACTCTGGCCAGTTTATCATTTATATGCAGGCCATTCGTTTTCTGGCTGACTATTGTAACAACGACTCGTACTACGAAGTCCAGTATGAAGATAACAACTTAGTGCGTGC
>JANOUH010000235.1:0-17948 GCA_031416795.1 Cytophagales bacterium
CACTCGCCACTGAACTAAACTTACCGCGATCGTTACGTAACAAAAAACTCATGGGAGGGTATGGATAATGAACGGGAACAACCCGTCCGCCTACAAACAAGTCCAAGTCACCATCGGCATCGATATCTGCAGCCCTCACACACGATTTGCTCGCTATCATTTTGGGCAATGCTGCGGTATCCAATTTAAAGTTTCCTGTTCCATCGTTTTTATACAGTCTATCCTGATAATTCTTGCTGGTCGGTTCATACTCCAATCCACCAGATACAACATATAAGTCCAGATCACCATCGTTTTCGGCATCGAAAAAAAGCGACCCCAAATCTTCTTCTTCTTTAGTTACTAACTCATTCAGGCTGTTTTCTCTTCTAGTAAACTTTCCATCAGGGCCTTGAAGAAACAACCCACCATAATATCCTACTGAACCGCCCACAAAAAAATCCTCAAGTCCATCGCTATTGCAATCGCCTACAGAAATTCCAGGCCCCAATTGAGAAAACTTATGTGGAAGCGTGCGTTGAATGTTAAAATCAATTTTGTCTGCCTCCTGATGCTTAAAGGATGCAGCCGCGCGTACCTCATTGAATAATTTTTTTCTCGCACCAGCAACATTCCTATTTCTTTCTACTGCGTCCTTGTGGTTAAATACGATGGCTTGATTTGCTTGTACGTTGGTCCACGTTTGGCATCCTCCATCGGGCCAAGCGATAACCACCGAATCAATTTTTGTGTTTTCACCAAGCCCAAAATGAATGGTACAATCCACAGAAGAAATATAACCTCTGCTAATAGAAAAATCTATGTATTGGATCTTTCCACTATTGTAGTACAAATTTGCTTTTGCTCCGATTCCAAACGGATTGCCATTTGGACCTTGCAGGTTAATATCCAAGTAATTTCCAACATCCTTGTTCTTATTGGGATTAAGTGTATTCTCAAAGAAAAAAGCCTGATCATTGATATTGTTAACCACATAATCTAAGTCACCGTCTTTATCAAAATCGGCAAAGGCTGCCCCGTTTGAAAAAGAAGGAAAATCAATACCCCATTTCTCTGTCATATCCTCAAATTGAATCCCATTTATATTCCTATATGCTTTGTTAGAAACTTTAACGATGGGCATAGAGTCGAGTAGCATCATGGGGCCGACCAATGAGCCAGCAGGGCCGCCACGATAATTTCCAAAATCCTTATCGGTAACATCGCGGGGAAATCCGTTTGTGATCATTAAATCTTTCCATCCATCATTATCCACATCCATAAAAAGTGGCGACCAACTCCATTCTGTTTGATGCACACCGGCCAATTGGCCAATCTCACTAAACGTACCATTGCCATTATTTAGCTGAAGCATGTTGCGTACATATTGATGGGCATATCCAAATTTTTCGTTGTTGATGTAGGTGATATAGTTGGCACCACCTATCACGGTTTTGCGCCTTAGATTACCTTCCGGAAGCATATCAAGTGTTATGATATCCGGTAGGCCATCGTTGTTGATATCGGCTACGTCATTTCCCATCGAAAATTGTGATTGATGTTTTATATAGTCATCGATCTTGTTTGAGAAAGTGCCATTTGCATTGTTGATGTAGAGCAGGTCGTTGGAGATATAATCATTGCTAACATAAATGTCTTGCCAGCCGTCTTGATTAATATCGGCAATAGCCAGGCCTAAACCATACCCTTCGTAGAGTATGCCTGCCTCTTTTGAAACATTCGTAAATGTATTGTTTCCATTGTTTCTGTAAAGTCTGTCAGTATTTATTGCCGAGCCATCATTTACCTTAGGCCTATAGGATGTAGGAATACCCTTCTCAATGGTGTTGGTAAGAACATACAAATCAAGATCGCCATCATTGTCATAATCTAAAAAGGCCGCGTTGGAACTATAACCAGAATCTGCAATTCCGTATTGCTTTGCCTCATCTTTAAAAGAAGGGACTCCTTCTTTAGAAATTCCTTGATTAACAAACATGATATTCTCACGCCTTACAGAATCCTTGCTTATACTGGCGCACACATAAATATCCAGAAGGCCATCCAAATTTATATCAACCAATGCCACACCCGATCTCCATTTGTCTGTAGATGCTATCCCAGCCTTTTCCGATACATCTTCAAATTTTAAGTTGCCCCTGTTAATAAAAAGTTTGCTCGCTACTAAATTTCCCCCGAAAAAAATATCACTCAAGCCATCATTGTTAAAATCGCCAATAGCGACAGAGCCTCCATTGTAAACATATTCCAAGGTGAGGATATTCAACGAATCGCTTTCTACAATTTCGTTGTTAAAATAAAGACCCGTCTCCTCGGGCAATCTCAATTTGAACAAGGTATCAGATGAGTTTGTGCACGAGTATAAAAAGACCGTTAGGCTAAAAATAAAAAATAAAAATTTCATAGACCTATTTGTTGCCCTTTATCCATTGAACTAAATCGTTGTTCTTAGCTACCAAAACAGTTGCCTCGCCCGATGCGTCATAGAAAATTTCCATGTCGCGAACTTCACCAGAAATGACAACGCCTGTGAGAGAAGGGTGAACGGGTTCAAAAATTAATGTGCCCATACCTTTAAGAAGAATTCCACTGTTTGCATCCATTCTTCCTACCTCAGGTTTAACAGAAAATAAATTTCCTGTAAGAAAGATATCTTGAAGTCCATCTTTATTGAAGTCGTGGCTCACTATTCCGAAAACCGGGGAAACCTGGGCAGCCAATGGTAAGTCCGATAAGCTCCATTCATCTTGTGTCCGTTTCAAAATTGAGGTTGCCAGTGTGTATGCCTTCTTCTCTATGGCATTCTTTCTCTGCTCAATATCAAATACTTGCTCATAGCCCTTGTTTGCATATTGAGAATACTTTAAAAATTTTTTCTTTAATAATGGTATCTGAGTTGTGATGTCGGTTTTTGACGCCCACATATAACTGTTACCATCCGATGCAAAATAGGTAATGATGGGTTCCGTCTTTCCGTTTTGATCAAAGTCGTTAACAAATAGCTGAAGTGGCTTGTGATTATTCGCTTTAAAACGGCTATTAAATCCCCAGTTGCCTAAAACATATTCAGCCTTTCCATCTTTGTCCAAGTCGGCCTCGTGTATTACGTTCCACCATCCATTTGAATTAGGAACTTCTATATCGAGTATCATTGATGTGCCCATATTTTTAAATAAGGTCACTGGCATCCACTCTCCCACTATCATCAAGTCCTTTTTGCCATCTTCGTTATAGTCAGTCCATACCGCGTCCGTTACCATTCCAATATTTTTTAAGGCAGCAGGCGTTACATCGCGAAACCCAATGGGCTCATTAAGCAATAGATAACTTCGCGGATTCAGTCCATAATTATTAGTAATATTTCGCCCACCAATGAAAACATCCATATCGCCATCGCCATCAAAATCAGATGCGCGTATGCAACTTGCATTTACAGACACTGGTGGGGTTCTTTCCGGCACTCCTTTGAATCCGCCCTTGCCATCGTTTAAATAAACACGGACTGTTAAAGGAATGGAACCTTCGGGATTCTCACCTCCACCTGATCCTATCATTAAGTCCAAATCTGTGTCACCGTCCACGTCAAAAAATTCCGCTGCAGTATCTTCAAAAGCGGCATCATCCATCAAATCTGTTTGTGTAGTCTTTTTAAATTTTCCTGACCTGGTTTGAGCGTAGATCGCACCTGAGGTGTTGTGCGCACCTCCTAAAAAAAAATCGAACAGCCCATCACCATTTACATCTCCCTTTGCAATTTTAGGGCCTTCTGTAGAAATCAAGTGAGGCAATAACCGCTCATAGTTGAAATCATTATAAGCATTCTCGGAATGAGCAATGGAAACATTTTCTTTGGTGGCATCCTTCAACCAAGAATTGGTTTTTTTTGTTGGGCTTACGAAATTCAACTTTGCATTTTCCTGATCCAATGTAATAGTTTGGTTGCTCTGTACTTGTTTTACTATTTCCAACTTTCTATTAGGCCATATCACAACCAATGAATCAATATTTTCACACTTCCCAAGCCCAAAGTTCAAAACTGGTTCCACACTGCTTTCAAAACCTCGCGATGGCATTTGCTGAACGGATTGCTGCATGCCATCGGCATAAATTCTTACCTCTGCGCCTACCCCAAATGCGTTTCCTTTCCTTCCTTTCAGATAAATTTTCAGATAATTATTCCTACTTATTCTATCAGCATCATTTCGATAGACGAAGCACTCCATGTTTTCGTTATTAATAACGATGTCCAAATCACCATCATTATCTAAATCGCCATAGGCCGAACCGTTGCTAAAGCTTGGTTCCCCCAAGCCTAAGCGTTGAGCTTGGTTATCAAATGTGAGGTTGCGGTTATTTACAAAAGCATAATTCGCTATTTGGGTCGAAGGCAGGTAAGGAAGGAAATCCCTAAAATCAAACTTGCCCTTTTTTGTAACTATGCTTTCTACGTTGCTCCTGTCGGCCAAAAATTCAGTGAAGTCCATGAACGTAATGTCCCTGCTCATACCGTTTGAAACCAAAATATCTTTCCAACCATCGTTGTCGAAATCAAAAATAAGAGCTCCCCAACTCCAATCTGTTGCAGCAACACCTGCAAAGAAGGCAAGCTCACTAAACCGGTTTGCACCAGAATTTACGTGAAGGCAATTTTGCATATATTGGTAATGAAAACTGGATCGGTATTTTATATCCTCTACATTAAATTCATCAAACTTGCTCATCGTTTTAATCCTGTAATCATCTTCGGGGAGCATATCGGTGCTGAAGATATCGTGATATCCATCGTTGTTAATATCGGCTATATCAGCTCCCATGCTGGACGATGAAGTATGGCCCATCTGTGATGTAAGCTCCTCTTTAAAAGTTCCATTGGTTTGGTTTATATAAAGATAATCGCGCTCAAAAAAATCGTTGCTTATATAAATATCGGGATACATATCACCATTTACATCGCCTACCGTAATGCCAAGCCCAAAGCCAATTTTGCCTCCATAAATATTGGCCATTTCGCTTACATCAATAAATTTTCCATTATCATTTCTATATAGTTTATCGCCACCCAGCAAATCGCGCACTTCGCGTGCCTCTGACTTTATGTCAAACTTCCGAATGTCTTTGAAGCTATTGTTCAGTATGTAACAATCCAGGTCTCCATCAATGTCATAGTCAAAAAAAGCGGCATGGGTTGAAAACCCTTTGTCATTTAAACCATATACTTTAGCTTCTTCCTTAAAGGTAAGGTCTCCTTGGTTTATAAAGAGTTCATTCTCTTTATTGTCACCTTCCAAATCACCTGAATTACAGACATAGATATCCAGAAGGCCATCACCATTTACATCGGCCATTGCCGTTCCAGTGCTCCATCCCCCTCTTCTTCCTGCAACATTTGCCTTGTCCGTTATGTCCTCAAACTTCCAGTTGCCTTTATTGAGGAACAGTCGATTTCTGTTCATGTTGGCTGTGAAGTAAATATCGGCTAGACCATCGTTGTTAATATCTCCTATGGCCACTCCTCCCCCGTTGTAAAAATTACGATAGGTAAGCACATTGAATTTTTCGCCATCAATAACTTCGTTAACAAAGTCTATCCCGGTTTCTATTGATTTTGTGGTAGCAAACAATGGGTTGGCAGGAGGGGTATAAGGCAAGAGGTTTGGTTTATTCTCTTGGGTATTTTGGCAACCAAAAACAAACCATGCCATGGCAGATGCACAAAGGAAAAACTTCATCGGAAATATTTGAAAGGGGAAATTACAGAATTAAGCCAAAAAAAAGGCAGGAATGAGACCTGCCTTTCTTTTAAAATAAAATTTGGTTTTTAATACCCAGGGTTCTGCTTCAACGTTGGAGCATTGCTAATTGAGCTTTGAATAATTTGATCTTGTGGTATTGGAAAATATTCATTTTTTCCTTTCACAAAAGTTGATCCTTTCAGATAACCTCTTTTATTGCCCTCCGTAGCGAAATAAGCATTCATGACCTGATCGGCTACACCCCATCTTACAAGGTCGAAGAAACGATGACCCTCCATAGCTAACTCTAACCTTCTCTCAAAACGAACAACCTTTACCAAGTCTGCTGCAGCTATGGTAGTATAGGGTTCAACACTATAATTTGCCGCATCTGCAGTACCATCCTTAACCTTTTTACCAGTTTTAGCACGGTTTCTTATTTGATTTACGAGATTACGCGTGGTGGGTTCATCTCCCTCAGAAGCAGCAATTTCTGCTCTCCAAAGAAGCACTTCCGCAAAACGAATCAATGTGTAGTTGTTTGCATTAGGGCCTTGTGCCCAACCCGTTGATGTTGAAAGTGATTTAGATTGCGATTGATAAAAAACTCTTTTTATTGGGCTATATGGCCCTGCATAGGCCTGATCGCGGATCCAAGCAGCACCAGGGTGCTTACCCCAATCCAAGTAAGGGATACCTCTTCTTCCAATAGTCCAATCCAAACGAGGATCAAGTGTCCCTGCATAAGGAGTGAAGGCGGCCGTAGAAGCAATTCCCTGATCATTAATCACATCAGCATCGTTGAAAGTATCTAAAAGAGGCAATCCTGTTGCAGTTGTTTTATAAGCATTTACAAGATTTTGCGAGGGCTGATCAAATCCACAGCATTGGCCAGGGCCACCCGTGTATGGGAAGTTAAGAATATCACCCCAGTTTCCATTTTGCCCATCCGCATCTCCATCATTAACGGAAGCTTGCATAGCGAAAACGGATTCCTTTCCATTTTTAGTTTCTGCATTAAAATTGTCGTGGAAATTGTCATGCAATCCGTATTTTTTTCCATCTGCAGTTACTCCGTTCGCAATCACATCATCCAAAATTGGTTTGGCCAAAGCCAATTTACTTTGAAACATGTATATCTTGGCTAAGTAAGCTTTTGCCGCCCACTTGTTTGCGCGGCCAACTTCTCCCATTGTTGCAGGCAGATTATCGGCTGCAAACTTCATATCCTCTTCAATTTTTGGCCAAATGTCAACGTTGTTTTCAACTTTGAAGGCAGCTGGATTAGACCCTCCTGCTTTGGCAATCGCATCATCAATGTATGGCACCATGTTCCACATCTTCTTTGCCTCGAAGTGAAAGTGCGCTCTTAGGAACCTTGCCTCTGCTTCAATTTTACCTTTATTAGCTGCGCTAATTTGGGCATCAGTAAGGGTTGACAATAGGTTCAATGTTGCATTCGTCCGCGCAACACCATTGTAAACGGTCAACCACTTCGAGTTAAAATAACCATTTGTTGGAAGGCCCTGGTGCTTTTCAATAGGTACAATTTCAGCTTGGTCACCAGGGTCAGAGCCTTTATAGGCATCGCCTCCTGTTACATCACCAAAAATCCAGTTAGATCCGGCCTGAGGCCATGGGGCACCTGCACCCCAACTGTCCGTCCATCCATCTAATGCAGAGTAAGCAGAAACCAACAATGCGTTAACACCTTTCTCAGATTTCAAACTTGTTTCGTCAAGCGCACCTTGAGGGGGCCTGTCGAGAAATGTATCACTACAATTGAACAATACAACGCCCGCTAGAGCGATCATTGCACGATAAATTATCTTCTTCATTGCTATTTAGAATTTAAATTATTTTTAAAAAGTTAACCTTAAACCACCCATGATAGTTCTGGCCACAGGGTAGTTACCATAATCGATACCAATTGTACGGTCAGAGTTGTTACCTGTACCTTGCTGAGAAAGCTCTGGATCAAGGCCGGTATATTTTGTTAAAGTAAACAAGTTTTGGCCTTGCACGTAAACCCGCACTTTATCCAAGCCTATCTTGCTGGTAATGTTACCCGGTAATGTGTAACCCAAGGAAATATTTTTGGCTCTCAGGTAAGATCCGTCTTCCACATAATAACTTGTTGAAAAACCGTTGCTGATGTTATCATTCGAATCAAGGATGGGCAGTATTGCGTTGGGCCGCTCAGGTGACCAAGAGTTATAGAGCATATCTTTGCTTCTATTTCCTTGAAATGAGTTGAAATCAGTAAACCACTTATTGTAGTTATAGATATCGTTTCCAACGCGGGCAACAACAAATACCGTGAAATCAAAATTCTTATAATTTAATCCAAGGTTTAAGCCTAAGTTAAATTTAGGGTGAGGATTACCGATAGTGGTAAGATCTTTTCCGTCCACTTTATTGTCTCCATTGACATCAATAAATTTGAACTTTCCAGGGGCAATACCTGCAGCGCCTGTTGCACCGGTTTGGTCAGGCCACGCTGCAACATCAGCAGCGTTTTGGAATATTCCACCTAGTTGATAACCATAGAACATGGCAATAGGAGAACCTACCTGCGAGCGGGATATATCGCCAAATCTTGAACCACCACCTGTAAAGAATCCGGTAGATATCCCATCAACCGCGGTAACGGTGTTTTTGTATTGGGAAATATTGAAACCTATATTATAAGTAAGGTCTTTGGTTATCTCTCCCCGATGGTTGATACCGACATCAATTCCTATATTCTCCATGGATCCAATATTAATGAATGGAGGTGTGACCAGCCCGGCAGTTCCTGCAAATTGTGCGCGATAAAGAAGGTCTTCAGTAACTCTCTTATAAACATCTAATGTTACATCTAACTTGCCTCCAAAAAAACCTGCATCAATGCCAATGTTCGTTTGAGTTGTGGTCTCCCATTTGGTGCCGGTATTACCTACTGAGTTTGGCGCAAAACCTGTTACTGTACTATTGCTGGCACCATTCAATGAGTAGTTGGAAAAGTTAGCACCTCCCCGGAAAGTACTAAAAGCATTGCCACCGTCAATATTTTGATTACCAGTTTTGCCCCAACCTATTCTTAGCTTTAGATCATCAACAAAAGTAGCTGATTGAAGAAATCCTTCTTTTGAAATCCTCCAGCCAACACTGGCAGCAGGAAATACCGCATAGATATTTTCCTTTCCGAAATTTGAAGAACCATCCCTGCGGATAGTGGCACTTAACAGATATTTATCTTGAAATCCATAATCAGCCCTAGCAAATACGGATGCAAGGGAATTGACATAATAATAACTTGAATTGGTTTGGCTTTTAGGATCTGCAATACCGTTCAAGCCCCAGGCACTTTGCACATCGGTAAAATAATTTGCGCGACCTCCTGAAAGTCCCCTTCCAGAATTCTTGATCGCTTCGTAGCCAACAAAAGCCTTTATATTATGTTCTCCAAAGGACTTACTATATGTAAGTGTATTTGTCCAAGTCCATCCTGAATTGTAGTTAGCATTTTCATAATAACTGTTTGAAGCAGAGGGTTCGGCTGCCTCGATGGACCTGAAATTAAATCCATACTGATAGCCTGTTCCATAGTCAACACCCATACTTGTTCTTATTGTGAAATTTTCTAAAAACACAGCTTCGGCATAAACATTTCCAAACATTCTGGTGTATTGACCCTTGTTGTCTTTGTTTCTGAACAATTGGGCATACGAATTTTGTCCGTTACCAAGGTTTATGCCTTTTGAGCCAGCAAAATTTCCTCCTTCGTCATATACCGGCACAATGGATTGTGTTTTCCAAATATTGGAGATGGCATTGCCTTCATTTTGGTTACCACCAGGTTGGCCAACATTCTGGATGTAAGAGACCTGAAGGTTCTCCCCTATTTTTATGTTTTTCTTTACGTTAAATTCACTGTTAGCTCTAACAGTAACGCGTTTAAAACTTGTAAACTCCATGATGCCCTGCTGGTTGAAGTTGTTCATACTAATGTTGAACCTGTTTTTCTCAGATCCACCGCTAACATTAAGATTGTGCTCTTGAATTGGTGCGGGTGAGAAAATTTCATCGAACCAATTCGTGCCTGCCTTGTTTGCTTTTGTTATAAGGAATTTAGTTGTTCCAAAACCAGGGCCGTCAATATCGTTACTGTAATTGGCCATATTCACCCGTGGGTCGCCTGCAAAGGCTCCTGAAGGATAAATGTAATCTGGGATTACCGGGTTGGCTCCTGATCCATACATGCCAGCTGGAGGAGTTCTTCCGAAATTCTTATAGCTTTTAAAAACTAAATCTGCATATTCAGTGGGATTAAGAAGTTCTAAGGTTTTTGTAATTGACTGAATCCCCACGTAAGAGTTATACTCTACTTTGGTGGCACCCGACTTACCTTTCTTAGTGGTGATAATTACAACTCCATTGGCCGCCCTGCTTCCATAAATAGAAGATGCGGCAGCATCCTTCAAGATTTGGATGCTCTCAATGTCGTTGGGGTTAATTGAGTTTTGGTAGGAACCCTGCGTAGGCATACCATCAATAACATAGAGAGGATCATTGTTTCCAAAGGTTGAAATACCCCTGATGCGAACGTTTACAGCAGCACCCGGCTCGCCCGAAGTACCAACTGTAACACCAGGGGCTCGCCCTGCAATTTGCCCTGCAAAATCGGAAGTTTTTATAGCGGTTAAGTCAGATACTTTAATCACTGACACGGCACCGGTGATGTCCCTTTTTTCTTGTGTGGCGTAGCCCGTAACAACAATTTCACTTAACTCTGTAATATCAGGTTTCATGCTCACAACAAGTGTGGTGCTCGAACCCACGGCAACCTCTTGCGAAGCATAGCCGATAAATGAAAATAATAATCGGGCTCCGGTTCCCACCGAGATTGAGTACTTTCCTGTGGCATCAGATACGGTACCGTTTGAGGTTCCTACCACCAGTACGTTTACACCTGGCATACCACTCCCGCTTTCATCCTTGACGGTACCTGATACCACTCTTTCCTGAGCAAGCACTGCGTGAGAGCAGGCCAGCCACAAAAAGAGAAGTACAAATCGCTTCGCTTTGTTGTACAGTTTTTCCATGGTCATTTAATTAAGTTAATTGTTTAGGGTTAAGAAAATTTAATAAGGGTTAAGAAACTACGTACCAAACATCATAAGGTTATATTATGAAGAAGCAAAATAAAATTTTTATGCAGAATTGCATAAAAAAAGGTTGCAAATAATTTATCAATCGAAATCGCAAACGATTCCGGAATCGGTAGCGAAACCCTTTGAATGCGCTTAGAGCTCCCTAAAAAAGGCTAACGGGTATTAGTCACAAAGGACTTTAGTGCCCGCACACACTAATTATGTGGGCGCAAACACATGGATTTCTTAAACAATCACTACCTTACTTAACATAAGCTATCCATATACCCTGTTATTTAATGTCACACAATCCAACTAGATGGAACGAAAGAATATTCGGATAAAAGACATTGCGGAAATGGCTGGAGTCTCGGAAGGAACCGTTGACCGGGTTCTTCATAACAGAGGCAAAGTATCTAAAGCCGCTGCAGAAAAAATAAAGAACATCTTAACGGAAATCAATTATACCCCCAATTTGATTGCTCGTACTCTTGGTACAAACAGGACGTATCAAATTGCCATCATTATTCCCAACCCTGAGTTTGACTCTTATTGGAAAAAGTCTTTTGAGGGTCTAATGCAAGCCGAATTAGAATTGGCCCAATTTGGAATAACGCTATCCCTTTATTACCTGTTTTACGACTCTCACAGGAAAGAGTCATTCCAGGAAGTGACCCTGAAAGCATTTCATAGTAAGCCCGATGGGATATTAATAGCGCCTCAATACTATTACGAATCCATGCCATTTTTCAAAGTGTTAAAGGAAAGTAGAATTCCATTTATTACGTTTAATACCTTAATAAAAGAGGCAGAAGGCTTAAGCTTTATTGGTCAGGATCTATTTCAAAGCGGCAAGTTAGCCGCTGAATTAATTTCATTAGGCCAAACAAATGAAAGCAATTTTGGGATTTTGCATATCGATGAAGACCTGCCTAACTCCATTAACATATTGGAAAAAGAAAGGGGATTTAAAAATTATTTTGAATCATCAGACAACATTGCTAACCGTGTCAAAACGTTTTCACTCATGAGTTCAGATCCATCGGAATTCCAAAAACAAATTGAGGATGTCCTTAGCACACCAAACCTTAATGGCCTTTTTGTAAGCACATCAAAAACCTATGTGATTGCCCGTGAATTGGAAAGAAGAGGATTAACTATACGTTTGGTTGGGTACGATTTGTTAGATGAAAATCTTGAATACCTGCGAAAGGGCTACATTCATTTTCTAATTCACCAAAATCCAAAACGCCAAGCTAAACTTGGTGTTCGTTCCTTAGCGAATTATCTCTTATTTGAAAAAGTTCCTCCTAAACTTGACCTGTTTCCGCTGGAGATCATATCCAGAAATAATATTGATTCATACTTAAATTAATTCGGGCCTGGAGAGATATTACTTGTTTGCAGTGACCACCTTTTCATCTAAAAAATGGTATTTTCGCGCTTCTGATTTTATATGAAACTGTACGAAAAATTTCCTCTTCAACTCACAAATTCTTTATCTGGAAAAAAGGAGTCTTTCAAATCCCTGACGGAAGGATTTGTTGGAATGTATGTTTGTGGACCAACCGTTTACAATAATGTTCACTTAGGCAACGTGCGCACCTTTCTTACCTTCGATATTGTTGCGCGTTACTTTCGGTATTTGGGTTATAAAGTCAGATATGTTCGAAATATTACTGATGTAGGCCATCTTGAAAATGATGCTGATGAAGGGGAGGACAAAATAGCCAAGCGCGCACGATTGGAACAACTTGAACCCATGGAAGTTGTTAAATCCTATACCGAAGGTTTCCATGAAGTGATGCGCCAATTTAACATACTACCACCCAGTATTGAACCCAGTGCCACAGGGCACATTGTTGAACAAATTGAAATCACAAAAAAACTGATCGATAAGGGACTGGCTTACGAAGCAAATGGTTCTGTGTATTTCAATGTGCGCAAGTACAATGAAAGTCATCATTACGGAATTCTTTCAGGTAGAAATATTGAGGAGTTAATGGAAAGCGGTAGAGACCTGGATAGCCAGAATGAGAAGCATGAAAAAATTGACTTTGCCTTATGGAAAAAAGCATCTCCTTATCACATCATGCGCTGGCCATCACCCTGGGGCGATGGTTTTCCTGGATGGCATATTGAGTGCACGGTCATGAGCACAAAATACCTGGGCGAAACATTTGATATTCATGGCGGTGGCATGGACTTGAAATTTCCACACCACGAATGTGAAATAGCACAAGCCACCGGGGCCAATGGAAAATCACCCGTAAATTATTGGCTTCACTCAAATATGCTCACCGTGAACGGACAAAAAATGAGCAAGTCGTTGGGTAATTCATTTTTACCAAGAGAGCTTTTTGCAGGAGATCATCCGCTTCTCGAACGTGGCTATGGTGCTATGACGGTTCGGTTCTTCATGCTTCAATCTCATTACTCCAGCACGCTTGATTTTTCAAATGAAGCACTGAGCGCTGCTGAAAAAGGATTTAAAAAACTGATCGCGTCTTTAAATACGGTAAAGAAATTTGTTCATGAGGGTAAGGTGGGATCAGAACAAAAAATTTCGGAAGAACTACAGACATTAGCGGAAGAATGTCACCTCACGATGAGTGATGATTTCAATACAGCAAAAACATTGGCCGTATTATTCGCAATGTCATCAAGAATCAATGACATCAAATCAGGAAACATCGCATTGCAAAATCTGGATAAAGAAAAATTTGATTTCTTTCAATCAACATACATCCATATCATGGAGCAAGTGCTCGGCTTGCGCGAAGAAGAAGAACACAATCATGAACTTTTAAATGGAGTCATTCAAGTGTTGATTGATTTAAGAAAGAAGGCTCGCACGGATCGCAATTATGCACTATCAGATAAAATCCGGGATGAACTAAAACAAAAAGGTGTTCAAGTGATGGACGCCAAAGACGGAGAAATGACGTGGGTTATTGAATAAGCATTGCTTAAGGTTCCTGACTCCGGATATTTAGTGCGGTAGGTGATTGTCCTTGATTTGCGATTATTGAATTGTGATTTTTGATTCATGATTGTCTGACAATTATAAGTAATGAACAGCAAAGAACTAGAAAATAGATTGATTGATTTTTCTATCCAGGTAGTTAATCTCATCAAATCATTGCCGGAAGACAGAATAACCAATCATCTCAGTGGGCAATTGCTCCGGCATTGAACTAGGGAGAAGCTCAAGGAGCAGAATCAAAAAAAGATTTTGTTCATAAGTTAGGCATTGTTTTAAAAGAGCTTCGCGAATCGCTGAACTGCCTTAAAATTTTGGCGGGCACAAATTATATCAAAACAGAAAGCCCTGTCATGAAAGAATGCAATGAATTGATTTCTATTTTTGTAAAATCAGTTGAAACCAACAAAAAGAAAATGGAAGAAGATAAACAAAAATCAAACAAGAAATCGCAAATCTAAAATCACAACTCACCACTCTAAAATCCCAGTTGATCCAAATGGATTCGATTGATTTAATCAAGTCATGATCACTTTTGACGAGAAGTCAGAACTCAGGAAACAAAAAGGGGTGCAGTGATGGACGCCAAAGACGGAGAAATGACGTGGGTTATTGAATAGTCATCCTTAAGGCTTTTCTGGTTTTTCTGAATTGCTCACAAAGGCAACGTATTTACTATCCGGTGACCAGGAAGGCACATTGATCGTGCCCTGACCACCGTATAAATAGGCAATCACTTTTGGTGCACCACCGCCCACGGGCATCACTCTCAACATGACTCGTTTATAGGATGGATGATCTTTGGGATTGATCTCCTTCGGAAAAGAAATAAATACAATCCATTTCCCATCTGGACTTATGTGCGGAAACCAATCATTGTATTCATCATAGGTGAGTTGTTCTTTCACAGAGCCATCGGGTTTCATCCGCCAGATTTGCATAGTTCCACTCTGGCTCGAATTGTAATAAATATATTTTCCATCAGGCGAATACTCTGGTCCATCAAGATGATAATTTGAATTGGATGTCAACCTGGTCTCCACTCCCCCATTTATAGAAACTTTATAGATGTCATAAAATAGATTTCCCCGCTGACCTACAAAGACCACATCCTTTCCATTGGGCGACCAGCCATGCCAATACGAGGGTGTTTCTTGCGTCACTTGCTTCGGTGTTCCTCCTGCTAAAGGAAGTACGTATATCGTAGATCCACCTCCAGATAATCCGTCACGATAATGACTAATCGCCAACATTTTACCATCAAAGGAAATACCGTGATCATTATTGTTGCGGTTGGCAAAATCGGTATTTAATTTTTCCGTTGCTCCGCCTTCAATTGGTATTTTATAAAGGGAACCTGCCTGGTTGAACAACAACTTCTTTCCATCGGGCATCCAGTTTGGTGCTTCAAATGATGTTGGGGCTTCATGAATTACTTTTCTCTTTCCGTCAGCTACATGGATGATCTCTAATCTGCTTCCTAAGTATCCCTGACGGCCACCATTGTAATTATCGGGCACAGGTTTATCAATGCGAACATTCCATACCATTGCTTCTTCAACAACAGTTTCATTGTGCGCGGAGATAAACAAACCAGCAAACACCTCATCCCCCATCGCCTCAGGTTTATACTTTCCTACCTCTTGCAAAGGTTCACCCCAGTTGGCTACTCTCAGGACATAAGTACCATTATTTCTTTCCAGCTGAACTATTTGAGGATTATTTTTTGCAAATCGAATTTCATCCTCAGGATCCCTCATGAAAGCACCTTTCAAAACTCTCCATTGCAATGATATCATTCCATCGCCATGAAGCGTTCCACTCACATGATCTGAATTGTCATCTAATGAATTGCGAACCATCCACCCTATTTTACGATGCGGATCTTTGCCTGTGCCTATAAACTGAAAATTAGCTGTCAGTATAAAATCCCCTTTTAGCTTTTTATAAGTAAAATGAAATTCATCTCTTCCAAACCAAATGTTATAGCCACCTCCGGATAATTGATACTCCTGAGTAACCTGATCATATGAAGTAGTTCCTGACTTTTTAGGATTCCCTATGTCCTGATGATTTTCAAAAACGTCAACTGGATTCTGGCAAAATGCTTGAAATGAAATACTACATGCAATAATGAGTAAAGAGAATGCTTTCATTTCCATTGGGGATTAAATTATCTTCATTAAGATCGATCAACCGAACTTTCTTTAAACTCAAATAGTTTAAATTTGTCACGATATCAAAATCATGTTTTTTAAGCGGCTCTTTATACTTCCTATACGGCTCTACCAGGGCATCCTCTCCCCTATGTTAGGCGCCCATTGCAGGCATACGCCATCCTGCTCTCAGTATACCATTGAAGCTATTAAGGAATGGGGAGTTGTAAAAGGCGTTTGGCTTGGCAGTAAGCGAATTGCAAGATGTAATCCTTGGGGCACAAGTGGATATGATCCTGTGCCAAAAAAGAAATAGAACCACTCCTCCTGTCATTCAACTGATCAAAAATATCTTTCTTCTGATTTCTGAAAATAAAATATACATTTAGAGAAGTTAACATTCTAAACTCTCTCTATGTCTGATTTTCAAATCAAAAAAACTCCGAAAGATTATGATGTCTGTATCGTAGGCTCCGGTGCCGGTGGTGGCATGGCAGCGTACGTCCTGGCAAATGCAGGAGTTAAAGTCGTGTTGCTTGAAGCCGGCCCGATGTACGACCCCGCAAAAAATGTTACCCAATTGAAATGGCCCTGGGAATCTCCACGCAGAGGTGCGAGTTCACCCTATAGGCACTTCGGAGATTTTGATGCTGCTTATGGCGGATGGGAACTGGAAGGTGAACCTTACACACGCAAAGATGGAACTCAATTCGACTGGTTCCGGTCACGTATGCTGGGAGGACGCACCAATCACTGGGGACGGATTTCATTGCGCTTCGGGCCAAAGGATTTCAAACGAAAAGATACTGATGGACTGGGTGACAACTGGCCGATAAGTTATGAGGATGTTGCACCTTACTATGATAAAATTGATCAACTGATTGGTGTATTCGGATCAAAGGAAAACCTTCCCAACGATCCTGACAGTATATTCCTTCCAGCACCAAAGCCACGCCTGCACGAACTCTTTATTAAAGATGCAGCCTCAACCCTGAATATTCCTGTTATCCCTTCCCGGCTTTCTATTTTAACAAAGCCAATCAATAAAGAAAGAGGTGCCTGTTTCTTCTGCTCACAATGTAACAGAGGGTGCACCGTATATGGAGATTTCTCTTCTTCTTCTGTGCTTGTTAAGCCAGCCATGAACACAGGTAATGTTGATGTGATTCCCAACGCCATGGTGCGCGAGGTAAATACCAATGCAGAGGGCAAAGCAACGGGTGTATCATTTGTTAATAAAGATGACAAGCAGGAGTATAGTGTCAATGCGAAAATAGTTATGCTGGCAGCCAGCGCGTGCGAATCCGCCCGCTTGCTTCTGAATTCAAAGTCAACGCAATTTCCTAATGGCCTTGCCAATTCCAGTGGTGTGATTGGTAAATATCTGCATGACTCAACGGGTGCTTCCATGGGAGGCATTCTTCCTAAATTAGTGGGTCGCAAGCGCTACAACGAAGATGGTGTGGGTGGCATGCATGTGTATACGCCATGGTGGCTTGACAATAAGAAACTCGACTTCCCAAGGGGATATCATATTGAATATGGTGGTGGCATGGGAATGCCTGGCTATGGATTTGGATCAGGCATGCAAAATACCAATGGAAAATATCCTGGTCGTGATGGCAAACAAAAAGAAGCCGGAGGCTATGGCGCTTCCTTAAAAGATGACTATCGCTACTTTTATGGATCTCATATAGGAATGTCGGGACGAGGTGAAGCAGTAGCACGTGAAGACAACTATTGCGAGATCGATCCAACAACCGTTGATAAATTTGGTATACCTGTTCTTCGCTTCCATTATAAGTGGAGCGACTATGAAGTGAAACAGGCGAAACACATGAAGGAAACTTTTACCGAAATCATTGATAAAATGGGTGGGGTAATTACTTCCGGTAATACCGATGGAGCTCATAACGACTATGGCCTTGCCGCTCCGGGCCGC
>JANOUH010000236.1:0-3728 GCA_031416795.1 Cytophagales bacterium
AGTTTCTCCCAAATCAATTTGCTTCTCATGCATTTGCACCGTGCGCAACACGATGAAGAGTGTATCGCCATAAGCTTCAATCTTAGGCCGTTGGTGTGCCCGGTGTGTGTCTTCAATAGCAAGGTCGTGCAACCCAAACTGCTTTTGGATTTTAGCGAGCAATTCTGTGCCGGGCTCGTGGAGGCCTATCCACACAAACTTATCAGGCTGCTTCAGTATTTCACTGATATTGTCAATGTCAACTGAAGCTACTCTGATCCCTTCGCTATAAGCAACACAGTTAACGATCGCGTTTTCTAAATCCATAATATCCTATCCCGGTTTTTTACTTGCGATTCAATTTACAAAAAATCATATTTGATGAATACTTAATCGCTTAATCTTTGTCGGGTTACTCCATCACGAAGAATGAACCAGCAGTAGAGTTTTCGCGAAGGCATTACATATCTTCAAGCACGACCGGAAAACTATTTTGCCTGCATGTCGATTTGCCCTAGATGCGAAGCCTTGTGTGTTACCCGGCTAAGCATCACATTGAGTTTATTCCTTTGAGGTTCTTTCTTAAAGTCTTCTTCCGACACCGCCATGTGACGGGCATGCCAATCACTTTCGCTCATGCTCTTAAACGTACTGTCCAACTCTGTCACTATGGCTTTCCACTTTTTGTTCAACTCCTCTTTTGGCAAATGGCCTGATTGATTGGGGCCACGCTCATGATGATAAATCTTCGCCAGCTCAGGAAACATCCTATTCCGTATTCCAAACAATTCGAGCAAGGTATCATCGGTATCAGCAAGGTGACCTAGCAACCATGAAGGTGAGTTGCCACCCGGCACAATGGGCTTGTTAAAATCGTCTTCACTAATCGTATCGAGCGCTTTTTGCATTCTGCGATTGTACACATCCCACTGCAGTAAGCAAATATCAAGAGTAGTCATAGCTAATAATTGTTTTAATAAGGATACATTTCTATAAGTCGATCATATGAACAGTAACGACTTGAAGAGCATTCTTCAAGAATTTAATTTATTACTTAGCCCTTAAATATTGATCTGGCCATGTTATGTCTTCATTCAACTGCCTGGCTGCCTGAAGTGGAAAGTATGGGTTGCGAAGCGATTCTCTTGCAATTAAAATCAAGTCGGCTTTTTCAGAGGCTAGAATTTCTTCTGCCTGCTCAACGGTAGTAATCATTCCAACGGCTCCCGTTAAAATACCTACTTCTTTTTTTATTCGTTCTGCAAAGAGAACCTGGTAGCCCGGGCCCAATTTTATTTTCTGATGCGCTACTGCTCCTCCGGAAGAACAATCAATAACATCAACACCTTGTTGCTTTAATATTTTCGAGAGCTTAACAGACTCGTCAATATTCCAACCACCATCGGCCCAATCTGAAGCAGAGATGCGCACGAATAAAGGTTTATGCTCAGGCCAGATTTCCTGTACACCTTTTAGAATTTCCAATAGCAAACGAATCCTGTTTTCAAAGGGGCCACCATAGGAATCCTCTCTATGATTAGTTAATGGAGAAAGAAATTCATGGAGCAGATAACCATGAGCTGCGTGAATTTCCAATACATCGTACCCAATTTCAACAGTACGTACAGTTGCTTTTTTAAAATCATCAATTACTTTTTTTATTCCATCCACAGAAAGTTCAGAAGGGGCTTGCGTGCCATCCAAAAAAGGAATTGCCGAAGGGGCCACTGCTTGCCAGCCTCCATCTTGAAGAGTTAATTGTTTTCCTCCTTTCCACGGCAATGCATGACTTGCTTTGCGGCCTGCATGAGCTAATTGAATGCCTATCAAACTCCCTTGCGTGCTAACAAATGATACAATGCTTTTCAATTTTTCCGTTTGTTCATCTTTCCACAGGCCCAGGTCGTCAGGTGTAATGCGCCCTTCTGGTGAAACAGCCGTTGCTTCCTGAATGATCAGGCCTGCACCACCCACGGCACGACTGCCGAGATGAATCAAATGCCAGTCATTGGCAAAGCCATCCTCTGCAGAATACTGACACATCGGGGAAATTACAATTCGGTTTTTTAGTGTAACCGATTTAATGGCGAGGGATGTAAAGAGTTTGGACATAGTCATTGCAAAACCAAAAGGTCAATCATTCAGTTCTAAAAATAGGAATCTTAAATTAAATGAGAAATGAAAAGTTTCATGACGATAAAGTAGGCGTCACCATTAGCAGGGTATTCTCATTTAGAATGTAATATTGTAAACGCTCCTTAAAGAAAAACCCCTCCAATAATGAAGGGGCTTGCCTAATAATGTCTACTATCCGTTTAGTTTTTACTGCTCAAGTCCTTTCGCAACCTCATGATGTATTGCTCAGTTTTTACAACAGCATCTTCCAAAAGTTTGTCTCTTACATCCCAGGCTTCATGTCCGTAAAGTTTAACATATTCATCCCGAAATGACGGAAATCCTTTTGGCGTAGCAGGATAATAGCCTTGCTCAAGTGACTTAAATCCGTCTTTGAGAACACGGACCGACACAGTGACCTGATCGGAGCCATCCCATAGTTGTTCAAAGTAGTTTACCATTAGGTTCTCGAAAAAAGGAGTTTTATAAACATTATTAATTTTTGCAGCTCTAGCCAATTCCCTTCTGTAATCACCCATCTCAAGTCCCGGCTTGAGGTGTCTGATCGTTACTACAAAGGATTCAGCTTCTGAATTCGCGGAATGAATACTTAAGCTATCTACAAATACATAAGTAGCATTCATGGTTTCTTCCAGTAGAGGAAAGAATGTCTTATCTAGATCAAGGCTATGTGCATTGGCATCTGGACGATCCTGGTCAAAATCAGCAAATGATTGTTCACTGCTCACTGTGTGATAATAGCCTTGGTATTGACCACTTAAAATTTCATAGACGCTAAGTTTTTCGCTAGCACCATGAAATTTAGCAATGTGCTGTTTGTACGCTGCTTCAAAGGCCATCTTTTGTCCTTTCTTTGGTTTTACTGTATTAACGGTTGTAAGCGTATTTTTTTGAGAATAGGCAGCTAAGGTTATTACCATTAGCATTAAAACAAGAATCTTTTTCATAGGATTTGGGGTTTTGTTGAAATAGAAATCTTAACCGGGAGTTTTTAATTGAAGTAACAAATTATATGAAATTAATCCCTCATATACAAACGCAAATTTGATGAGGTCTGAAGGAAGAGGCATTTAGTGATTCATTTTTTCAGTATAGTCATTTCAATAACATATTCGTTACTTTCTCTTTACTTTAGGTACAAATTCACCCGTCATGAAAAAACGAACCTTCCTGAAGCTATCCTACGCATTAGTAACCGGAACGGCTTTAGCTCCGCTTCTTTCATGCGTACCTAATAAAAAAGAACAAGCCATGGCGCTAAAAAACTGGGCAGGTAATTTAACCTACAGCACAAGGAATGTATTTGAACCAGGTACTGTGGAGGAAGTGCAGGAAGCCATAAAACAATGTGACAAAGTAAGAGCCCTCGGCACACGTCATTGCTTCAATCGCATTGCTGACTCAGAAGATAACCTGATCTCCACTCAAAACCTGAATAAAAAAATAGATCTCAATACAGAAGCACAAACCGTAACGATAGATGCAGGCATTCGCTATGGAGAATTTTGTAAGCAAATTCATGAGGCTGGATTTGCTATTCATAACCTTGCATCGCTGCCCCACATTTCTGTAGCAGGCGCTTGTGCCACTGCCACGCATGGATCGGGTGTAAC
>JANOUH010000237.1:0-1860 GCA_031416795.1 Cytophagales bacterium
TTTACCCTTATCGTAATCCAGTCTAGGGCCATGTGAAAAAGAATTATTATTTTTGAATACACGTTCGTTTTCAAGGCTAAAAAAGAATCCTCCAAATCCAGATGGGTGATTAAAATTAATAAACCCACCAACTTTAATAAATGGCCTATTATCACTTTGGCTAAAGATATCAATCGATGCTAAAACAATGACTAGGAAAGCTAGAATATATCTATGGGTATAGGATTTAGTGTTCTTCATTTCGGTTTTTATGAAGCAATACTGGAACGATAATGAGATGATTTATCGCGAAGCAAATGACGCTACTAAAACAATACTCTCCTACTTCATATTTTCTGATTTTTATCATAAATACCTGTTTGTCTAGTATTACCTTTGCCCCATGGAAAATCCCGTAATCATTTTTGGGGCAAATCATCTGGGTCGTGCCGCCAAAGAAATTTTTGAAACGAATAGTGTGGTGGTTTATGGTTTTTTAGATGACGACAAAAAACTTCACAACACCGAAATTGATGAAGTTGTCGTGTTGGGCGATACCGACAATGATGGATTCTTAAAACTCATCGGCAAGAAATGCGAAGCCTTTGTAGCCGTAGATGATAATAAACTAAGAAAAGGTTTAGTGCAGATGCTGCAGGAAGTAAGACATATGCAGCCAGTGAATGCCATTCATTCTCAATCCGTAGTTTCATTGAAGGCCACCATTGGCCATGGCAACTTTATAGACTTCGGTGCATACCTCGCACCCGGTTCAAAAATGGGCAGTCATTGCATCCTTAATGCCCGCACTACGATTGGTGTGGATGTATCCTTAGGAGATTTTGTTCAGGTAGGATCGGGAAGTAATATCAATGCGGGTGTAATCATTGAAGATGAAGTGTTCATTGGGTCAGGGGTAACTATTGTATCAGGTGTTACTGTTGGCAAGGGTGCGCGCATTGGTGCAGGATCTGTAGTGATTGCTGCGGTAAAGGCAGGTGAAATGATATTTGGAAATCCGGCACAAAAAATAAAGAACTAAGCAGTATCTCTATCCAGTAACCAGTATCTAGTCATGGCTAAAATATCCGAAACCGATCTTGTCTTAAATCCGGATGGCAGTGTTTACCATTTGAATTTATTACCCAAACATATTTCGGACATTATCATTGCTGTTGGAGACCCAGGCCGAGTTTATTCCGTGAGTCAATATTTTGATGAAATAGAATTTGAGATGAATAAGCGAGAGTTCATCACGCACGTAGGTAAGTATAAAGGCAAGCGGATTACGGTGATCAGCACAGGCATAGGTCCTGATAACGTAGAGATTGTTCTTACGGAACTTGATGCGTTGGCCAACATCGATTTGAAAACACGCGAACCTAAATCGCGCAAGAAGAAATTGAAAATCATTCGCATTGGCACATCAGGTTCATTGCAGGAAGATATTCCGGTTGGGTCACATTTGGTTTCTGATTATGCGGTTGGCCTGGATAACCTGTTGAGCTTTTACGATCTGCCTATGGATGACGTGGAGGCAGGACTAGCACACGACATTCATCGTAAAACCGGTCTTCCTTTTATGCCCTATGTAGTAAGAGGTTCTGAAACGCTTCGCGACCAGATTGCCGGCAGTGATATGATTAAAGGCAACACCGTTACGTGTCCTGGGTTTTATGCACCACAAGGAAGAGTGCTTCGATTGCCCATTCGGTTTCCTAATTTGCTGGAGGACCTTAATTACTTTCACAAGGGAGACTTCTGGCTCACCAATTTTGAGATGGAAACTTCTGCTTATTACGCCTTCGGTAAATTAATGGGTCATGAAGTGCTCAGCGCGAATGCGATTATCGCCAATCGCATGAAGACCAAATTCTCAAA
>JANOUH010000238.1:0-1863 GCA_031416795.1 Cytophagales bacterium
CTTAAGCTGCATGATTTTGATGGTGGCTTTAAAATTAAATCGGTGAAAGATGCCAACGGAAAAGATCTGGCTTACACCATCAACAACACCATGATGCGGGTGGATCTCGCGCAACCTCTTGCTGCCGGTAAGCAAATGTCATTCTCGGTGGAGTGGTCGTTCAACATCAACAACCGCATGCACAACATGACCTTCAATGATGGTCGCAGTGGTATGGAATATTTTCCGGAAGACGGAAATTACTTATACATCATCGCACAGTGGTTTCCCCGCATGTGTGTGTATGACGATGTGGTGGGCTGGCAGAATAAACAGTTCCTCGGTCAAGGGGAGTTTACACTTTCATTCGGAAACTATACGGTAAATCTTACAGTACCGGCTGACCATATCGTTGCCGCTACGGGTATGGTACAAAATCCTAACGAAGTATTAACCACTGAACAAATTACTCGCTTCGAAAAAGCCAAGACCTCTTTTGATAAACCTGTATTGATTGTCAATCAGGCAGAAGCTACGGCAAAAGAAAAAACCAAATCAACAGATAAAAAGACATGGAAGTTTTATGCGGAAAACGTGCGCGACTTCGCATTCGCTTCTTCGCGTAAGTTTATCTGGGATGCACAAGCTGTAAAAGTGGGCAACTATACTCCATTAGCGATGTCTTATTATCCCAAAGAAGGAAATCCATTATGGGAACAAGAGTCAACTAAAGCAATCAAGAATTGTTTGGTGACGTATTCTAAATATTCTATCGACTATCCCTATCCGCAGGCAACATCTGTTCACTCCGCTTCTCTTGGAATGGAGTACCCTATGATTTGCTTCAATGGTGCTCGCCCTAATAAAGATGGTACGTACTCTGATCGCACCAAGTGGGGATTAGTGGGCGTTGTGATTCACGAAGTAGGTCACAACTTTTATCCGATGATTATCAACAACGATGAACGCCAGTGGACCTGGATGGATGAAGGATTAAACACGTTTGTTCAGTCGCTCACTCAAAGGGAACACTACCCGGATATGCCCGTTGGCAGAGGTCCTGCTGCGAACATTGTGCCCTACATGATAAGTAATGCAGAGCTTCAACGTCCGCTCATGGTAAATTCCGAAACTATAGTAAGAGATAATTTTGGAAGTGAGCAATATGCGAAATGCGCTACGGCATTGAATATCCTTCGTGAGACGGTGATGGGTCCTGAACTTTTCGATAAAGCATTTAAAGAATATGCGCAGCGTTGGGCATTCAAACATCCTAAGCCAGCTGATTTCTTTCGCACCATGGAAGATGCGAGTGCCGTTGACTTAGATTGGTTCTGGAAAGGCTGGTTCTATACCACCGACAATGCCGATCAATCCATTGAACGTGTGAAATGGTTTAAGGTGAAGAAAGAAACCAAAGATGTGGAGAGCAAAGGCAAGAATGTGAAGCAAGGAATGCTCGGGGCCTCTGCCGGCAACAACTCTGGGAAAAATAATAACGACTTCAGCAATGGCCCTGAGATGTTCACCGTATTGCCAACCGATGAGCGCTTCTATGGTGACTTCCGCGCACGTATTGACGACAAGGCGATGATCAGCAAAATGGAGAATAAGAATTTCTATGAAATTACGTTAGCTAACAAAGGTGGGCTCATGATGCCTGTCATTATCGAGTGGACTTATAAAGACGGCACCAAGGAAATCGAGAGACTGCCCGCTGAAATCTGGCGCACGAATGAAAGCAAAGTGACCAAAGTATTTATGAAAGATAAAGAAGTGGTGAACATCGTGATTGATCCAAAAAGCGAAATCGCTGATATCAGTGCGGATAACAATACTTTCCCGAAAGTAACTCAACCTAATAAGTTTGACGAATTGAAAAAG
>JANOUH010000239.1:0-3686 GCA_031416795.1 Cytophagales bacterium
AATATTTAGCGTAAGGCCTTCCAGTGTATTTTTCTTAGTGATGATATTGATAATACCAGCCGATCCTTCTGCATCATACTTTGTGGATGGAGAAGTAATCACTTCAACGGTCTTTATCTGATCAGATGGAATTTGTTTTAATGCATCGGCTACCGAATTGGCCATAATGGTAGATGGCTTATTGTTGATCAACACCGTAATATTGGAACTACCTCTCATGCTCACATTACCATCCAAATCAACAGATAACATAGGCACTCGCTTCAATACATCCGTAGCGTCACCTCCACGGGTGGTGGCATCGTTCTCAGCATTATAAATGGTGCGGTCTACACGTTCTTCCACTAAATCCTTTTTACCTTCTACGACTACTTCATTGAGTTGGCGGGCTTCTTCTGCTAGTTTGATCGTGCCCAGGTTAATATCATTTTTCTTTCCTTCTAATGCCACAGTTTGTGTAATGGTCTCATATCCTATAAATGATATAGAGACGGTGTATTTGCCATCAGCTATTTTGTGGATGGTAAATTTGCCTTTTGCGTCAGCTATTGTTCCATCAATTGTTTTCCCTGTGGCATCGGCTAGCGCAATGGTGGCAAATTCCACTGGCAGATTTGATCCATTGTCGGTGACAGTACCAGATATTTTGCCGGTTCCTTTTGGAATTTCCTGGGCTTGGGTTAGGATGGCCGTTGCCAAAAGGACAATGAGGGTAAATACTTTTTTCATTTGTAAGGATCGTTTTTTAATCGTCAACACGTTCGTGCTCTGTTATTAACTACAAAAGAAATTTTTTGTTTGGTGGTGTTTATACTTATTAGACCATCAAGCCATAAGACTCGATTGATCCGCTGTTTTTTCGACAGGTTCGGCAGTATATGTATACATAGTGTCGGTCGATGAAATAGGACGAACGGTAGAAAATCCTTGTGGTTTTGGTTTGACTTTGGATGGAGCGGATACATTTGTGTAGTTTTTAACAAAAGAATAATACCATGCAGTCTTACTTTCACCGAAACCGGGTTGTGCTTTTGCATGTCTCATTTTGGTGTGTATATCTTTCATTTAACCTTTATCAGATCAGCCAGTTTCAGCGGGGCAGGGGATATGATTGGGGGCGGATGATTTCGTCAGCGTCAGTGCAGTTGGCATTTACCATGATGATCGCCTACCTGAATTATTTTTATACCTGGCCACGTTTTTTGAAAAGCCATAGTGTGCTACGCTATCTATTAGAGCTTTCAATTCCTTTTGCCTTATTGATTACCATCCGCGTTCACTTGCAGCGCTATCTGGTTGATGAATACACGCATAAAGTTGAATATTTTTATTCCAGCTTCTTTGTTGTGCAGATGGTAGCCATCACTTTGTTCATTGTGATTTTTGTTGGGATGCTTCGCTTTGCAGTGGATTGGTTTGAATTGGAGGCTAAGCGAAAAGAAGTGGAAAATGAAAAATTGACGGCCGAATTGAATTTTCTAAAAGCTCAAATCAACCCACACTTCTTATTCAACACACTCAATAATTTATATTACCTCGCGTATACAAAATCAGATAACACCACGGAGGTGATTGCCAAACTTTCGCAGATGATGCGCTACATGATTTATGATAGCAACCACAGCAAAGTGCCGCTGAATAAGGAAATTGAATATATGCAAAACTATATTAGTCTGGAGCGATTGCGATTGAACAACCAAATTCCCATTAACTTTGAATTGAAAGGAAACATGGAAAATGTATCAATTGCTCCGCTGATTTTCATAACTTTCTTAGAGAACGCATTCAAACATGGAGTTAGTAATAACAATCCGAATGCGTGGGTGAACATTTCGATAGAGTTAACGGGCGATCAGTGTATTTACCAGGTGGAGAATAGCAAAAGGGAAGAAAGCACCGATCCACATGAGAAATCCGGAATCGGACTTCAGAATGTGCAACGCAGGTTGGAATTGAGTTATCCAGGCAAACATCAGCTTGTGATGGAAGATAAACAGGATCGATACGTAGTCAGATTGAACCTTACACTAAATTGAAATTGAATTGCGTAATCATTGAAGACGAACCACTGGCACGCAATCTCATGATTGAGTACGTGAAGAAGGTTCCATCATTAAATCTCATAGAGGCTTTTTCAAATCCATTGGCCGCTATGGAAACCCTTCGGTCAGCCTCCATCGATGTGCTTTTTCTGGATGTGCAGATGCCGGAGATCACTGGCATTTCGCTCTTAAAAATATTGACGAAAAGACCATTGGTGGTTCTTACAACGGCTTACTCGCACTATGCCCTGGAAGGTTACGAGTTAGATGTAGCCGATTACCTGTTGAAGCCCATCACATTTGAGCGATTTTTAAAATCAATTGACAAAATAACGCAGCGTCTTGATTCGGCACCGGCAGTGCAACCGTCTTCAGTTGAACAGACAATCACACCTCCGGCTTTCATATTTGTGAAGGATGGCACCAAACTCGTGAAGGTGAAATTGGATGAAATTTTATACATCGAAGGCTTAAAGGATTATGTGACCATTCACACGTTTCATCAGAAGATCGTCACGCTTCAAAGATTGAAATCGCTGGAAGAGCAGTTGCCAGCCGACAAGTTTATTCGGGTTCACAACTCTTACATTGTTTCCCTCGATGCCATTGATGTGATTCAAAAAAATGAAATACAGATTAAGGGAGTTACTTTACCGATAGGGGACACCTATCGCAAAGCCTTTAAAGAGTTTATAGAACGGAATCATATTCAGTAATTGTATCGATTCCTTTTATTTTCGCCACCCCTTGCGGTGTTTGGAAAATTAATATATTTGCACGCTTCTGCAGCAAGGGGGATTAGCTCAGCTGGCTAGAGCGCTTCCATGGCATGGAAGAGGTCATCGGTTCGACTCCGATATTCTCCACAAGAGTCCGCAAATCGCGGACTCTTTTTTTATGGAAATTATTATGTTGGCTTCTATGGCATGGAAGAGGTCATCCGCCAGCTGGCGGACTCCGATATTCTCCACAATCAAAAGTCTCGGTATTTAGGCGGGATTTTTTTATTTTAGAATTGTCATGTTTGATATCCACCACAATTTCATAGCAAAAGTCTCTCTCGAAAAAGTCTTTCATGCCTTTTGCACGCCACAAGGCCTCGACTTATGGTGGACGTTGCAGTCGGCAGGCAAACCTGAAATCGGAAATATATATACATTCTTTTTTGGACCTGAGTATGACTGGCGTGCAGAGGTAATTCATGTGGTGCCAGTTAACGAGCTAACCTGGAAAATGGTTAAGACCATGGGTGATTGGAAGAATACTTCTGTGGGTTTTGAGTTAGTAGAAAAGGAAGGAAATATCCATGTTCATTTTTTCCATTTAGGTTGGGGCGAAGCAACTGAACATTTGGGAATTACTACCTATTGCTGGGGTCAACTATTGCATGGTTTAAAAATGTATGTGGAAGATGATATTGTCATTCCGCACGCTCAACGAAATTGATTCATACACGCCAGGCCATTACGCTTACCATTTTAAAAATCGCTTTGCCAAACTCCTGGTTTCCTGAGATTTTGATTTTTTCTGATGCGACTTTTTTCGGCAAGGCTTTCGTGCAAAGTCTCCAGGCTGTATCTGCACTCATTTCTATTTGAGCATCGGGTTCACTATTTTTTTGTGATGTAATGTTCCACTTTTGAT
>JANOUH010000240.1:0-9412 GCA_031416795.1 Cytophagales bacterium
ACATGAAAGGCAGCGAACGCGTGCGTTCGCTGCCTTTCATCTTTAATTAAACCAATCGGCTAGAAAGGTCGCTGGCGACCTTTCTAGCCGATTGGCACAAAGTCCTTCCCTGCAAATTTTATACTTATTCAAAAGATTCACGCTTGACTTTTACCATGTCTTTTCAACGGACTACCCTGTAAAATCAATTATACTTTAGAACTGATCATTTTATGATCATTGAAAGGCATTTAGATGACAAATGTCATTCTGGTGATTGCCCTTTTTATCTATCTTTTAAGTGCAAAGGATATGATAAAAGAGCTAATAAAATTCTTTCTGAATACCGGTGAAATGAGTCGTTTTGCCGGCAGGTACTTCAAGGAGGCATTCCTCCCTCCTTATGAATTTCAGGAACTTCTCAAGCAATGCTATTTTATCGGCAATAAGTCATTTACACTGGTCGCTACTACCGGCTTCATTATGGGGGTTGTAATCACGTTGCAAACCAGACCAACACTGGCTGAGTTTGGTGCAGCCTCCTGGATGCCCGCCATGGTAGGCATTGCAATCGTTAGAGAAATTGGTCCGGTCATTACTGCGCTGATTTGTGCCGGCAAAATCGGATCCGGCATTGGCGCAGAGCTGGCTTCCATGAAAGTGACTGAACAAATTGATGCCATGGAAGTTTCCGGCACCAATCCTTTCAAATACCTGGTGATTACACGAGTTACTGCCACCACGATTATGGTTCCTACCCTGGTGATCATTTCTGATATCATCTCATTAGGCGGATCAGCCATGGTTGAGTTATTAAAAGGAGGAGTCACTTTTCAGCTATACTTTAGTCTGGTTTTTGAGTACCTGAATTTTGGAGATCTATTACCATCGGTGATCAAATCTTTTTTCTTTGGTTTTGCCATAGGCATTGTAGGTTGCTACAAAGGATATACTTCCACCAAAGGAACGGAAGGCGTTGGGCTCACTGCCAATCAGGCTGTGGTAGTAAGTTCTATGCTCGTTTTTGTGATCGACTTCATCGCTGTATTGGTGAGCGATATATTTTATGAATTATAAACATGCCCGGTGCTATCAACTATACTGCCCCACCGATCATAGAAATTGAAAACCTGTATAAATCATTTGGGTCCAACCACGTATTGAAAGGATTCAATTTAAAATTATGGCAGGGAGAAAACGTAGCCGTGATGGGAAAATCTGGTTCTGGAAAATCGGTATTGATAAAATGCATCATTGGGTTAGTGGATATTGATCAAGGAACATTACGTGTTTTGGATAACAGTATTCCTGACTTAACGCAAAAGCAATTGGATGCACTTCGCTGTGATGTTGGATTTCAATTTCAGGGAAGTGCACTCTATGATTCCATGACCGTTCGCGAAAATCTGGAATTCCCATTACGCAGACATCCAGAAAAGTTAGGAGCAGATTACAATCCTGATCGATTAGTAAAAGAAGCATTGGATGATGTAGGTCTTCTGTATGCCATTGACATGATGCCGGCAGAGTTATCAGGCGGTATGAAAAAAAGAATTGCACTGGCTCGTACACTTATCTTACGACCTAAAATTATTTTATATGATGAGCCTACCAGTGGTCTTGATCCGGTAACGGGAAAAGAAATATCACTACTTATAAATGAAATTCAGGAGCGGTATAACACGGCATCCATCGTAATAACACACGATCTTGCCTGCGCGCGCATTACCAGCAACCGGATGGTAATTTTGCATGAAGGAAAGAATTATGCAGAAGCCAGGTTTGATGAACTGGCTGTGAATAACGATCCACCGGTAAAGGAGTTTTTTACTTAATCATAAGTTTCACTATATGGAAAAGTCAACCGGAAGAACAATACGATTAGGGATCATGGTGATCACTGGTACACTGCTGTTCACCGTGGCTGTTTACCTCATCGGCCAGAAACAAGATATGTTTAGCAACACCTTTAACTTGCGGGTAGTTTTCAGTAACGTAAACGGACTGCAGCCAGGAAATAATGTTCGCTTTTCGGGCATCAACATAGGATCGGTAATGGGTGTAAATATACAAAATGACTCAACCATTGAGATCGTGATGCGCGTGCGTGAAGATGTTCGAAAATTCATCAAGTCGGATGCTTTGGTCACCATTGGCACCGATGGATTAATGGGCAACATGATTATCAATATCAATCCAGGCAAAGGAAACGCTCCTATTGTAGAAGACAACACGTTGCTACAATCTTACAGTCGCGTAAAAACAGATGACATTTTGAAAACGTTGAACATGACCAATGAAAATGCAGCGATGCTCACCCGTAGTTTACTGGATGTCATTGAGAACATTCAGCACGGCAAAGGCACCTTGTCGTACCTGGTCTATGATACGATGTTACGTATCAATCTATTCCAGTCGATAGACAACCTGCAAAAAGCTTCGAGTAAAACCAATCAACTACTGGCTGATGTGCAAGGAATGGCACGTGACATAGGAGGTGGAAAGGGTTTGGCTGGATATCTCTTACGTGATACCATCACATCAGGCAGGTTGATTCAAACTATGACAGAGCTCCAACGTGCTTCCACGAATATAGAGCAGAGTACAGACAGCCTTAAATCATTTATTCAAAAATTGAATTCCCAGCAAGGCAGTTTGAGTGTATTAATCTCAGACACGACCGTGGCGAAAGACTTAAAAGAAACTATTTCGAATTTGAATAAAGGAACTGCCAAGTTCGATGAAAACATGGAAGCGCTTAAACACAGTTTCCTAACCAAGAAATACTTCGAGGATCAGCAAAAAGAAAAGCAGAAGCTGCAAAAAGAAAAGCAAAAACAAAAGAATTAATCTAGCTACAAAACAAAAAAGACCTGCGATCAGCAGGTCCTTTTGTTTCAAGGTTAATAGATTGATTAGTACTTAATCACTTTTGTGTTCCCTGTTTTATCGGTAACCTCGAAAGTAGGTATACCCGCTACATCCTTCAGGTTGTACACAAGTCCAAAATCTCCATTCACTACGAGATTTTCATTATGCACAAGGTTGCTTGCGCCATCAAAAATCTTCACGTTGAATTCGTCTTTAGAACCTTTAGCTACGGCTAGTAGATATTTATTATCTCCTGCAAGTTTAGCTACATGCACCCTGTTTGCGGTTTGCTCGATTTCATAATTTACTTTCGAAACCTGCTTACCGGAAGCATCTGACACCTCAATCGTGTATTCGCCAGCATCCATGCCTTTGAAGTTTACAGGGCGAATGAAACCATTAACGCCTGTAACACTTTCATTGAACACGACAGCACCATCCTGATTTGAAATTTTTAAATTAACTCGTCCGGCTTTCGCGCCTTCATAAATTACTTTAAACATTCCAGACTCTTTCTGGTTCACCACTACTACCTTAGGACCAACAGGATCAACTGCTACAGCTGTGCCCGTTACCAATGCTACTAAAAGAGCACTTACCATTAGTTTTGTTTTCATAGTTGGTTTGTTTTTGTTTTCGATACAAATAACGGTGACACAAAACCAAATGGACGTCCGCTGTAAGTAAACTTAATTTTTAATCTAAAAAATCGTTTGCGGTGCTACTGCAACAGTATACCCATCAACTTCTCTATGAAAATGCTCTTAATAGATCCGGTTTGTTACCATCTACTGGACGATAAAATCTAAAACGTTTGCACTGCCATTCTACTGTTTTAGCTTAGGATTATTAATACTTCAATGTCTTCAACAAACCATTACTATCTGTTACCTCGATGGTAAATGCATGAATACCTTTTAGGTTGATCACCTCTGCAAACTGTTTATTAACAAAGCTTACCTGGCTATGAATTAACTCATCTTTAACGTTGTAAATATTTACATGAACATGATCTGCACTTTTTGATGCCACCGAAAGCAAATACTTTCCTTCCTCAGGAAGTTTTACAATGTTGATCTGTTTCTCAATTTTTCCTGCATTGTAATGTACCTTCTCTACGCGCTTCCCATCCGCGTTCTCAATCTGAATGGTGTAATCGCCAGCGGCAAGGCGCTCAAAGTTATAGGGTCGAATAAAGCCATCCGTCTTTTTCAACTTCTCAGTAAACACCAGTTTGCCGGAGTGATCCATAATAGAAACTCTAACATCGCCTGCTGTATAAGCCGTATAATACAATTTGAATAATGACGAACCCGATAAGTTAGTCACTGCTACAGATGAAGTGGATACGGTAGGTTCATCTGTTCCATTTGCGAACACGAGTGTACAAAAAAGCACACCAACGAATAACAAGCTAATTTTTTTCATATGGTTTTTATTTTTGCTGTTAGGACGCGGGGCCCATATAAAATGTTGCACGCCTTAAGTTAAAGTGTGTTAAAATAATTTTCAACAAACAAAAAGCATACGTATTGCCTGAAGTGCGCAGTTAACGGCAACACCACATAAAGAGATTCAAAAAAGAGGAGAAATATTTTTAGTACGCTAATTCAGATGAAATATGTCTTTGGCATTCTCAGCCTGACGCATCAACTGTATTTGATATTTGATCTGATTAATCAGGTAAGACTCTTGCTTATCGGCAGAAAGGTTAACGAACTTGATTCGTTCATCAAAACCCAGGCTTAATTCGTTAGCAACATCAAATAGGGAGACAACCTTATCGGAATGGGTGATCTTCAGCCACTCGTGATACTGATCAAAATATTCCTTAAGGGAATTACTCATCACCTTCAAGCGATCTACTTTCCAAAAAGTAACATCTCCGCCTGGATAGAACTTATCTTTATGCGTTCTGTAAAGTTTATCCATGGTAAACAAGTCCATACACTTTACAATAATGTCCGACTCACCTGTTTTATATCGTTTGATAACGCTTTCTAATTTAACTAACGCGCCCAACTTATCTGTATTCGTGGTGTGGTTGTAATAAATACCAAAAGTTATGTCCCTGGTTTCAGCATCTTCCAGTAGTTGCCTGTAGCGTGGTTCAAAAATATGAAGAGGTACCATTTCACCCGGCAGAGGAAAAATGGACAATGGAAACATTGGTATATTGGTGAATTCACTCATATCAAATTTAAAACAGATAGGCACCCCAAATGTTCCATTGAAATATCATTTGTTTAATGATAGGTGACTAAATAATGTGGTTTCACACCAAATCGCTCAGAAAGCATTTTCTCTCCGGGTAAAAAAGCCAGGTTTATAATAAAAGAATAGCCCATCACAATACCACCCAGTCGTTCAATCATGTTACCCGCTGCAGTGGCCGTGCCTCCGGTTGCGAGCAGGTCATCATGAATCAATACGCGCGTGCCCTTCTCAACAGCATCCACATGCATTTCGATCGAAGCCGTTCCATACTCCAATGAATATTCTTCCTGTATTTTGTGATACGGCAGTTTACCTGATTTCCTCACCGGAATAAAAGGAACGTTTAATGCCTCGGCAAGCAGTGATCCAAAAATAAATCCCCGCGCCTCCACGGCAGCCACGGCCTCCACTTCCTGCGTGCTGAAATGAAGTGCAATTTCTTGCACCACTCTTTTACGAGCTACTGGATTAGCCAGCAACGGAGTAATATCTTTAAAGATGATACCCGGTTTGGGAAAGTCCGGCACATCGCGAAGTAATGACTGAATGTAATTTTCAACGACCATGAAAAGAGTTTTAAAGTTCAGGCATTATAAGTCAATTAATTTACCATTCAAAATAACCTGACTCACTGGATTGCTTCCAAAACGATAGGGAATGGAAGCGAGAGAAGAAAGTGGTTCTGTAATAAATACGTTGGCAATCTTTCCAACGGTAATTGTTCCGTGTGTTGATGACAAGCCCAGTGTATACGCAGTGTTAATAGTAGCTGCATTGATGGCTTCTTCGGGAGTCATCTTCATTTTAATGCATGCCAAAGAAATCATCAATGGCATACTACCGCCAGGCGCGCTACCTGGATTATAATCCGATGCAATGGCTATTGGCAATCCTGCATCAATCATTTTACGCGCTGGTGTAAATGGTAAATTCAAAAAGAATGCGGCCCCGGGAAGCGACACCGGCATCGTAGTACTATTCATCAGCAACTGAATTTCTTCATCGCCAATATTTTCAAGATGATCCACACTAATAGCCCCGGTCTTCACACCAACTTGTACTCCACCCGACCTGTTTAATTGATTAGCGTGAATACGCGGGATCATTCCGTATTTCTTTCCATGCTCTACAATCTGTTCCGTTTCTTCAACAGAAAAAAAACCTTGCTCACAAAACACATCGATATAGTCGGCTAATTTTTCTTCGGCTACAGCGGGAATCATTTCATTCATGATTTGATTCATGTAATCCTCTTTTTTTATTTCCCGCGGCACAGCATGAGCTCCTAAAAAAGTGGTCTTTACGGCAAGCGGAGTTTCTCTTCCAATTCTGCGAGCCACCCGAAGCATTTTTATTTCATCTTTGGTGGTCAGCCCATAGCCACTTTTAATTTCTACTGCTCCTGTGCCTGTATGAATAATCTCCCATGCACGGGGCATTGACCTTTCAAATAGTTCATCTTCTGAAATAGCCTGAAGTTTTTTTGCTGAGTTGAGGATGCCTCCACCTTTGGCGGCAATTTCTTCATAGGTGGCACCTTTAATTTTCATTACAAATTCTTCTTCACGCGTGGCGGCAAAGACAAGATGCGTATGTGAATCTATGAAAGAGGGAAGTACAAATTTTCCCGATGCATCGATGGTGTGAAGAGCCCTGATGTCGGATGGAAGTTGCTCCATCAATCCATAGGAATGAATAAGCCCATGAGCGATCACTAAAAATGCATTGGAAAGAATGGGCAGCTCACTCATTTGTTTGCCCTTCAGCATACGTGGAGATTGCTCTCTTACCTGTACAAGTCCTTTGATATTGGTGATCAGAATATCATGCACCACGGGAGTGAATTTTATTCGTTTAGGTTCTCTCCTTTCTTTTGGAGATTGGTGCTGAAGACCGGGAAAGATATTTTCAGCAAGGCAAAGAAACCGCGACCTTCTATGGAGGGCCTGTACCCTAATTCGCCTCCATATGCCCAGGCAATTTTTCTATTAAACTTTCCATCTATTCCAATGCGCCCACCTACGTTATTCAACTTGATGGCACTAGTATAAAATTCGGTGTTACTATACAAAACAGGATCGAGTCTTTGAGAGGGCGCAAGCATGATATCAAAGAAAACCGTGAACATTCCATCATCCAGGGCTTCTTCATAGTTATCGAAACTTACAGCCATATTGCGTATCCAGGTGAAGGAACCTCCCACATAAACATTCGTAGTGTAAATATTGCTGAACGTATTCAAGTCCTGAGTTTCACCATTGCCATCTATATAGGTTTCGGGTAATGAAATATTCTCTGCGCTAACAAGATCAGCATTAGTAAGGCCCTGCTTTTCTAACGACCTGCTGATATCGGCCGTGCTATTCCAAATGATTAGTCCAGCTCTTGCTCCATAAATTTTTCTAACCTTGGCAGAAACTTCCGTGGTCATCGGAACGGTAGAAGCCCAACGGTTGGCTGAAGTCTTCTTCTTGCGCAAGACTAATCGGGTAGTGGAATTCGTTTCAAAATCCTTGATATGGTAGGTGCCACCTAATTCATAGTAATTGAATACCTCCGGTTTATTATCCGACATACTATTTTGATTCGCCAACTCGCGATTGAAATCATAAAATTTGCTGCTGTAAGTTTTTCTGAAGTGAGCCTTCACATCGAATTTATTCTGGTAGAAATACTGGGCCTCAAATCCAAATCCGGCATTAATGTTCGTGGCAAATATTTCCCCATAAAAAGGCTGAAAGCCGATAAACAATTTATTGATGTTATAGGGTTCATCGTAAATTTCTTCATAGGTGGCAGGAGCAGCAACCGTATCCTGAGCCTGTTCTTGATCTTGTGCCATCAGCGGAAGAAAGCTGAGTCGGCTGAGCATTAGAATGAGAAGAGCTATCCGTATGTCTTTCATAGAATTACCTAAAAATAGTAAAAGAAGTTGAAACCTGTGCTCTCTCACTTCAAAGAAGCTTGATCAGCAAAAATGGATTCTACTTTCCAGCCTTCACATCAGTAGCTGATTAATTCAATCTTACCAATTGGCCACCCTTCAAAGAGACAAACGGTACGACACGATTATCTCGCTCTGATGAAAGTGATAAACCTGAACTGAGTGAACCCTGAACAACCTCTCCCTCTCTAAGAGTCTGAAGAAAATTGACACCGTAATGATCCATCATTTGACCCATGACCATGATAAATTCATATCCGGTACCAGCATATTCGCTCGGCAGCACACCATGTCTGTTCATATATTTTTTTCTGAAATCCAGAAAGGCAGGATTCACTACGGATTTAAAATTAGGAGCTGCCAAGGCCATCTTAATTCGTTCAAATCTGGTGTAGTCAACAGAACTGTCATCCAGCCAACCTTCTTGCCCTATTACTAAAATGGAATCGCCACGTGTTTCCACGCTATTGATCACCTTGGAGTAGATGAGTTCATTGGATGAGGCTACAAAAATACACCCGATGCTATCCTTCTTCAGTGAAAATTGAAGTGGGTTTCTCCATTCATCATACTGCGTGGCGGTGGCCAACTTTGACAGGATTGAACCTGAATTCTCCGTACTTATTCGTTGCGAATAAAGCACTCTAAGATTTAATTCTTTTGCCCGGGCTATAAAGGTGGCTGCCATCAAAGAATCTTTTGATGTTTCTCCGTAATACACAAAGCAGTTTTTCTTCTTAGCCAGATTCGATGCTATCTCAGCGGAACTTCGCGCAATGGTTTCATGGCTGGGTTGAAATAGAAAACTGTAAGGATTTTGTTTTACTAAATCAGAGTTATTAGAAAGCGGATTTACCACAACATTGATCCGATTGGTCATTGAAAATTCCAGGATAGGTTTGGCTTCCTCCTGAAAGAAGGGGCCCACCATCAGATCAATGCCTTTCAACTCTTTTTCTTTTAGAATTTTTTTAGTTGCGTCCATGTTACGCTCATTATCGTAGGCCAGCAATGAAAGTGGAATACCTGATTTGGATAATGAGTCGGTTGCCATCTTCATACCCTGATACAACTCCAAAATGATCTGATTGCGCTTTTTTACAGGCGATGGGTCCAGAGTAGCGGCAAGAAAAGGCATCACCAGCGCGATGCGTATGGTATCTTTTTTAATGGGGCGAATAGCAACCTGACTTATTAAGTCCCTTCGTGATAAACCATATTGAGCGATCAGGGAATTAATCAAGGTGGTGTCTTGCAGGTGATACGGCTGCTGACCAAGGCGCGTCACCATAATTTTTGCTATCTCCACATCTTCCGGATGTTCCTCCAACATCATGCGAAGTGTTTCAGGATCTTCGATCTGTGAGATGTACATTCTCTTTAAATTTTGAAGATCGCTTA
>JANOUH010000241.1:0-10726 GCA_031416795.1 Cytophagales bacterium
TGAATCCGGCCACACGGGAGGAGACGTTGAAATACAAATGCCTTATTCGATTATAACTTAATTACATGACCACGCTGTCCATCATCATACCTGTTTACAACGAAGAAAAGACCGTTCATCGCATCCTTAATAAAGTAAAGAACGTAGTGCTGATCGATGAGATTAAAAAGGAAATCATCATTGTGAATGATTGCTCAACTGATCAGACTGAAACTCAGCTATTGAAATACATCAATGAAAACAAGGATTTGAATATTCTCTATTATTCGCATCAGGTCAATCAGGGAAAGGGTGCTGCCCTTCACACAGGTATCGCTCATGCCACTGGAAATTATGTAGTCATTCAGGATGCCGACATGGAATACGATCCTACCGAATTTAATTTACTCCTCAAACCATTTGTTGATGAGATGGCGGATGTCGTGTATGGTTCACGTTTCATGGGAGGAAGACCACATCGTATTCTTTTTTTCTGGCATTCTATAGGCAACAAACTACTGACTTTTATCTCCAATGTGTTTACCGGTCTTAATCTCACTGACATGGAAACCTGCTATAAATGTTTTCGAAGAGAATATATTCAAAAAATGCTATTGCAGGAAAAAAGATTCGGATTTGAACCTGAAGTAACGGCCAAGATAGCTCGTTTCAAAGGAGTACGAATTTATGAAGTGGGTATCTCTTATTATGGTAGGACTTACGATGAAGGAAAGAAAATAAATTGGAAAGATGGCTTTAGAGCTATCTACTGTATTTTGAAATATAACCTGTTCGACAGGAAATATTTAAAGTAATCAGCATGCCTGGAAATTTAAACCTATGGGTGTTTATTGCGGGCGAGCAAGTGTAAGGAGCAAATAAGCTTTAAACTTCTTTAATACTCGATGATCTCGATCTTCCTGAAATCAATAGGATGACTGTTGGATTGGAGCGAAATATATCCTGATTTCACTACTGCGTTATCTCCTCTAATGAAGGCCTTGCCAAGTTCATGTTTAGGATTATAGTTCGGATTTTCAAATTGCAGGATTTCTTCGCCATTGACAAAATGTTTTATCGTATTGCCGCGCACTTCGATTTCCAGGGTTACCCACTGATCGCCATGAAAGGTGCGTTTTACAGTGGCAGGAGTGCAGTATGATTCATTTTTCTTTCCGTTGATATCAACGAAAATTCCATTCGCACAAATTTCACCCACCGGTCTTTCATCTTTACCATTTCCGCCATGCAAATTATATTCAAGGCATACCGGAAAGTTTTGTTTTAAGCCTATTGTATTGGGATCTTGACCATGATATTGAACACCGCTATCGCGGTATCCCCATGAAGGTGCACCGGGTGCTGTTTCACCAACAAAACGGTATTCTACTTTTAACCGGTAGTTTGAAAATTCTTTGTTGTAGTAAAGCGCGCCAAATGTATTATCAAAACTTTTGTATTGATCATAACGAACACTCAAGATGCCATTATCCACACGGAAAGTATTACCCAAATTTTCGCCTAATGGATAGCCCGCCATTTTCATTGTCCAGCCATCCAGATTTTTTCCATTGAACAGACTTACCCATTTTTCTTTTTCTGTTTTGGGAGTAAATGAAACGAGGACAGAAACAAAAATTAAAATAACAATAGATCTTATCATGATGGTGGTATTAATATTACTGAAGCACTTTTTTCAACCCTTTTTCAAGTTCAATCAGTTCATCGCAATTTGGCTTGATAATACATTGTTTATTTGAACCGACCTGCGAAATCATTCCGCTCATCATAATCCGATTGGGTATATGAATAGAAGGATTTTCTATCGCATGGTCAAATAGTTTCTTCAACTCGTTAAACTGAGTGGCCGAAATGGTTACGGTTTTATTTACGCCACCGCTATAAGTGCCGGAAGAACTTTCTTCAGGTACAACCGCTACGTAACGCAATTGTATCTCGGTCAGCAGATAGAGATTAGCGTTACCATCCGCGTATTCATAGGATGTCTTTTGATCCATACAGGCACCAATTAGTAGATTCAACACAATGACCAGAAATCTAAAATACATCCTGTAAGTTAAGAATGCATTAGCGAATTCTCAAAGATAGCATAAGACCAAATGTATTATTTCGCTGCGAGCCAGCATAGGGATTTTGTATATCTACAAGTCCACGATTGCTAAACGCCTGTAACAATAGTTGACTCTTTTTAGCGATTTTAAAGGAATAACCAAGGGAAAAAGAAACGCCAGCATCATTACTAACCTCGCGCCCAGGATCATCCTGATTGCTAACATATTCTTCGATAATATCTCCCGTGTCATCATTAATCAAAGATTGCTTATAGCTTGCTCTACGCTCAAAGCTATAATACCCTCCAGCGCTAACATACACATTTTTATTTCTGCCAAATTGAAATGTGGGCAGAAGATAAAAAGTTAAATATTGGAATTGCGATGAATATTCATATGATACGTTTGGATAATTAACATTATTCCATCCTTCATATAGGCCAATGTGTTGACTTGCTGAACTTCCTTTTTGCTCGTATAAAGAACGAATGTTGATCGAAAATGATTTAGAAAGCTTCTGATAATATCCCACACCAAAAGAGTACCCGGCTTTTGAACCATAATCCGATAAATAACCACTGTTCTTTGAAAAAGAAGGGCCCGCTACTAATTCAAACCTACTGAGGATTTTGTTGGAAGAGGATTCTTGTGCATTTGCTGCAATAACAAAACATAAAATCAACGAGATTAACGCTATAACTTTTGACATTTTTTAAGGATTTAGACGGTTAGCAATAATAAATTTAGCACTATATGCTCAATAGGATGCTAATTATTTAAAAAAAGTTTAGTTCCGCTAAAAAAAATAAATACTATGCTTTCACCGATCTTTCAATCTCCTTCAGATTTTCAATCTTCTTGTTTCTCAAGAATCCATTGATATCTTCAAAATGTTCACGAACGCGTTTGTGTCCAAATTCAAAAACTTTTTTAGCAAGGCCATCAAGAAAGTCGCGGTCGTGAGAAACTAAGATCAGTGTGCCATCGAAAGCCAACAAAGCATCTTTCAGAATATCTTTTGTTTTAATATCAAGGTGGTTGGTAGGTTCATCCAGAATCAGCAAGTTGACTGGCTGCAATAATAATTTCAACATGGCAAGCCGGGTCTTTTCACCACCAGAAAGTACTTTCACTTTCTTATCGATGTTCTCGCCACTGAACATGAACGCACCCAACATGTCTTTGATCTTGGTGCGAATATCACCCTTAGCAACCTGGTCAATGGTTTCAAATACCGTGACCGTTTCATCCAGCTTCGAAGCTTCGTTTTGTGCAAAGTATCCAATCATGGAATTGTGGCCCAATTGCATTTTGCCTTCAAAATCTATTTCACCCATGATGGCTTTGATCATGGTCGACTTTCCTTCACCATTCTTTCCGACAAAAGCTACTTTCTCTCCGCGCGCAATGGTGAGGGAAGCATCCTGAAACACCACATGATCTCCGTATTTTTTTGTAAGCCCTTCCACAATTACCGGATAGTTTCCTGAGCGCGGAGCAGGAGGGAACTTCAGGTTTAACGAAGACGTATCCATTTCATCTACCTGCACAATCTCGAACTTCTCGAGCATCTTCACACGGGATTGTACCTGTAGTGTTTTAGAATAGGTGCCCTTGAACCTGTCGATAAACCCTTGGATATCGGCAATCTCTTTTGCCTGATCATCAAAATGTTTCTGTTGTTGTTCGCGTCTTTCTTTGCGCAACTGCAAATAGTGCGAGTAGTTGGTTTTGTAATCGTAGATTCGTCCCATTGTTACTTCAATGGTTCGATTAGTAAGATTATCAACGAACATTTTATCGTGACTAATTACAATCACCGCTTTCGCACTGGTCTTTAAAAATTCTTCCAACCACTGCACTGATTCAATGTCCAAATGGTTAGTGGGCTCATCGAGTAGAATCAGATCAGGTTTTTGTAATAGAATCTTGGCGAGCTCAATGCGCATTCTCCAGCCACCACTGAATTCTGTAGTTGGCCTGTTGAAATCACTTCGCTCAAAGCCCAGGCCCATCAGAGTTTTTTCTATCTCTGCATCAAAATTGATTTCTTCAATCGAATAATATTTCTCGCTGAGTTCAGACACTTGTTCAATTATTTTTGAATAGGCGTCTGACTCGTAATCAGTACGCGTTTCTAGCTGATGGTTAAGTTCATCCATCTGCTTTTTCATGTTCATGATTTTAGAAAAGGCTTTCGAAGTTTCTTCGAACACGGTACAATCGTCTTCGGTAAGCAAATGCTGTGGAAGATAAGCGATAATGGCATCTTTTGGAGCCGAAACTTTGCCCCGGGTAGCCTTACTTACCCCCGCAATAATTTTCAATAAAGTGGACTTACCCGCTCCGTTTTTGCCCATGAGGGCTATGCGATCGTTTTCGTTGATGTTAAAGGTGATGTTGCTGAAGAGAGCCGAACCACTAAATTCTACCGTTACCGAGTCTACTGAGATCATTGCTTTTAAAATAAGAGGGCAAAGATATTACATTTTTTCTTTTCAGTGTGCCTTGGTTTTATTCAAAAACACAGTTGTATATTTCAAAATAATCTCAGGTCTATGGACGAAATCATTGAAAACTTGCGTCAGAGTATTGAAGACGAAGTGCTTTCGAAATCAGAGCGCAAATCGATAAAAACATTGGTTGGTGAACAGCCATTGGATGAAAATCAACTGAATTTTCTCAGAAGCAAAATCTACGAGCTGGCCAATGAGAAAGTGAATGCCAACAATTATCACTTCATCCTCGAATGGGTTAAATCCGCCAATAGCGCATTACTGATTCCAGAGCCTCCTACATTATCTGATGCCTTCTTCAGTCCAGGCGATGCGTGTCGCAACGCGATTATCAATCAAATTAATTCTGCTACTCATCAACTGAATATTTGTGTGTTCACCATAAGCGATGATTCCATCGCGGATGCGATTATCACTTCACATAAACGCGGCAGACAAATCCGTATCATTACCGACAACGATAAGTCGCACGATGAAGGATCTGATATTGAACAGATTGCCCGGGAAGGCATTTCGGTGAAGGTGGACCGAACGCCTAATCACATGCATCATAAATTTATGGTGGCCGATGAAAAGGCCATCATCACCGGCAGCTATAATTGGACTCGCAGTGCAGCCAAATTTAACCACGAAAATATCATTTTGAGCAAAGAAGCTGGTTTGATAAAATCGTACCTGAAAGAATTTGATAATCTTTGGAAGGCGATGGAAAATTATTTATGACACATTTGAATTAATATTTTATCGGTGACCTTTTTAGAAGTATCTCATATTAGCAAGAAGACTGAAGATCTTATCATTCTTAATGACATCTCTTTTCAGCAACGACAATTTCAACCTTTAGTGATAGCAGGCGAAACAGGATCTGGTAAAAGTTCTTTATTAAAGATTATCGCAGGACTGATGCAATCCAATCACGGAAAAGTTTTCTTGAAAGGAGAGAAAGTAAAAGGACCTGATGAAAATCTGGTTGCGGGTCATCCCCAGATTGCCTATCTGTCACAACAATTTGATCTTCAGAAATTCCTTCGGGTAGAGCAAGTGCTGGAGTACGCCAGTTCAATATCTGCGAGAGAAGCTGCGTCTATATTTTCGGTGTGCCGGATAGATCACTTATTAAATCGCAAGACTGATCAACTTTCTGGTGGAGAGAAACAACGTATAGCGATTGCCCGATTGCTGATCGGAAGACCTTCGCTTTTGTTACTGGACGAACCCTTTACTAACCTCGATATGGTAGTGAAAGGAATTTTGAAAACGGTGATTGATGACATCGGCAGGAAATTGAAAATTACCTGCATCATGGTTTCGCACGACCCGGCTGATACACTTGCCTGGGCAGATGAGATCATGGTATTGAAAGATGGGAATGTGATTCAACACGGAACACCCCAACAGATCTATCGTGAACCAGTGAATGAGTATGTAGCCGGACTATTTGGAACATATAATTTGCTTACTACCGGTCAGCAAAAAATAATAGGAGTGAAGCACCCGGTTGGAAATAAACTTGTGCGTCCGGAGGAGTTTAGAATCAGAAAGAGTAAAACGACAAACCGGTTTCATATTGATGAAGTAAGATTCTGCGGGAATCTTTATGAGTTGAGACTTACCTATCGGCAACTAACGGTCTCGGTCGCCACCACTTTAGACAAATATTCGGTGGGTGATAGGGTTGAAATTTCTCTTATTGGTTCGAGGAAAAATTAACATATTTACGGCATTGAACTAACCCTCTCATATCAATAAAATCTCGATCTATGGCACAGGAAAAAAACAACTTACCTCACGTAGCATATTTTTGTATGGAGTATGCGTTGCAAAGTGATTTTAAAACGTATGCTGGAGGACTGGGAATCCTGGCAGGTGATTATCTAAAAGGAGCTAAAGATCATGGCTACCCGATGGTGGGTATCGGCTTAAAATGGAAGCAAGGGTACACGGATCAGCGCATCACTAAAGAAGGCAAAGTGCTGGATACTTATCCGATCTATAAATATCCTTTTTTAAAGGACACTGGAGTAATGGTGTCCGTCACCATTCGCAACCGGGAAGTAAAATGTAAAGTATGGTTGTGTGATGAATTTGGCAACGCACCCATCTATCTTTTGGATACAGATGTTCCGGGCAACGAAGATGGATGGATCTGTGGACAGCTTTATGGTTGGTTTGGTGAAGAGCGCATTGCCCAGGAAATGGTATTGGGTATTGGTGGAGTAAAGGCATTGCGTGCTTTAGGTATTAAAACAGATGTATACCATTTCAATGAAGGTCATGCATTATTCGCAGGCTTCGAACTGATGCGCGAAAAGTTGGCGACAGGCAAAACCTATGACGAAGCTTTCGCGGCTACACGCAATGAAATTGTATTTACTACCCACACACCGGTAGTGCAGGGAAATGAGTCGCATTACATCGATCGCCTGTTATACATGGGTGCCGATAACGGAAGCTTCAGCAAAAAGCAATTGAAACAATTAGGAGGTTCACCGTTTAACATGACCGTTGGCGCACTTCGACTTTCGCGTAATAGTAATGCGGTAGCTCAATTACATGCAGTTACGGCCAATAAAATGTGGAGCAAGGTAAAGGAGCGCTCCGACATTGTGGGCATTACCAATGCCATTCACTTACCAACATGGGTGGATAAGAACATGATTGACGCAGCCGTGAAAGGTGCTGATGTTTGGACTCGTCACATGGAGAACAAAAAGAAGCTTCTCGATTTTGTTAAAGAGCGCACTGAGGTTCAATTAAAAGAAGATTCTTTAACGATCGGTTTCTCCAGAAGAGCCGTTCCTTATAAGCGCAGTGATTTTATCTTTAGCGACCGCCCTAAGATTGATTCATTATTCAGAAGCGGAAAATTGCAAATCATCTTCTCAGGCAAAGCTCATCCGTTGGATGACCGTGGTAAAGAGATCGTTGAAAATATTGTAGCACTCACGAAAGAGTATCCAAACTCGGTTGTGTTCCTTGAAAATTATGATATGACCATCGGCTCAATGCTGGTACGTGGTAGTGATATTTGGTTGAACAACCCGCGCAGACCACAAGAGGCCAGTGGTACATCAGGAATGAAAGCAGCGATGAACGGTGTGTTGAATCTAAGTATTCTGGATGGCTGGTGGCCTGAAGCGTGTAACCATGGTGTGAATGGTTGGCAAATCGGTGATGGCTACGAGAACAAAAATGAGGAAAAACTTGACACGCACGATCAGAAGGCTATGTATAAAGTATTGCTCAATGAAGTGGTGCCGACCTACTACAACAACCGCAGCAAGTGGACTGATATGATGAAGCAAAGTATACTCAGTACGAAAGATCAGTTCGCTGTGAAGCGCATGCTGGAAGAGTATTATGAAAAACTGTATAAGGTGAAATGATAATCATTTAGATGATCATTTTATGTGGCTGTCTTAAAAGGGCAGCCTTTTTTTTCTTAATCGCCTTCAAGGTTAAACCATTTAGTTAATTGATTTCTTAGAATATGATTTTCCACAAGAGGATGATATTCATTGGTGTGAGAAGAGTATTTGTAGAGACTCATCCATTGTTCCGGATGTAAGGCTATTTGTTCAATTGCATCAGCGATGAAATGAATTTCTTCATGCTTCATCACGGGGTGAAGCGATAGCCGCACCCATCCTGGTTTTTCCGAGAGGTCACCAGAATCAATTTTACTGGTGATTTTTTTGGAGTACTCCTGGTCAACATGTAAAAGATAGTGTCCGTATGTTCCAGTGCAGGAACATCCACCGCGCACCTGAATACCAAAATGATCACTGAGTACACGGACAATAAAATTGTAATGAAGATTGTCAATATAAAAAGAGATTACGCCCAGTCTTGTCTTATGATCTGGTGCCAGAATGTTCAGGTATGGCACGGTAGATAATCGTGCAAAAGCAATATCCAACAGTTCCGCTTCGCGATGTTCAATTCGCTCCACGCCAATTTGCTCTTTTAATCTGACGGCAAGCGCGGCTCTTATTGTTTGCATGAAGGCAGGAGTTCCTCCATCTTCACGGGTCTCAATATCTTCAAAGTAATGATGGCCACCCCAGGGGTTCGTCCAGGCAACAGTGCCACCACCCGGCATATCGGGAATTCGATTAGCATATAACTTCTTGTTAAAGATTAATACGCCAGAACTTCCGGGGCCACCGAGAAATTTATGTGGCGAGAACGTAATCGCATCCAACGACTCTTCAGGATTATCAGGATGCATGTTCATGCTTGCATAGGGGGCAGAGGCAGCAAAATCAATAAAGCATAAACCACCGTGCTCGTGCATGATGCGGGCCAGTTGGTGATAGGGCGTGAAAATGCCTGTTACATTCGAGCATGCTGTGAACGATCCGATTTTATGTTTTCTGTCTTTGTATTTATCCAGTTCCAGTTCGAGGTTTTTTGGTTCAACCAGTAAATCTTCACCAGGAGGAATTACGACTACATCCACTTCACACTCCAGCCATGATGTTTGATTGGAATGATGTTCCATGTGAGTAAGAAATACAACAGGCCGCTCTGAAATTGGTTGGGAATAAAAAGGTTTTGCTTTCTCTGGAATATGTAGAGCAAGTATGCGTTGCAATTTCGCAATAGCACTGGTCATGCCGCTACCTTGTGTAATGATGACATCCTGATCATTGGCATTTACATGTTTCTTAATGATCTGCTGCGCCATCTTATAAGCAGTAGTCATCGCCTCGCCAGAATGACTGGATTCAGAATGCGTATTGCCAACCAGCGGACCGAAATGATTACTTAATAGTTCTTCGATGGGAGCATACAATCTTCCAGATGCAATCCAGTCGGCATAGAGTAATTTCTTCTTTCCTGATGGGCTCTCAAACGAATAATCGTGTCCGATTATGTTATTGGCAATTTCCTGAAAATAGTCTTCTGTATGTACGAGCGGTGTTAGTTTTTGCATGGTAGGATCATCATTACACAAAGATATATGTTTGTTTGATATCGCTATGTTTGGGATTGTGCCCTTTCAGGGCTGGGATTCATAAGTCACAACACAAGCACTGAAAGGGCGATTATAACTTAACGCTGGACATAGCCATCGCAAGAGGAAGAATAAAAAAGACAAGCCCTGAAAAGGCGAGATAGATTCAGCAAGAGGCGTTATATTTATCCTAACGACAAACCAATACCGCATGGGACAATCACTAGTAAAAAACTACATCCATATCGTGTTCAGCACCAAACATCGGGCACCCATGATCACACCACCTCACGAAGAGGAACTGCACAACTACCTCGGAGGCATCTGTAAAAATCTCGAATGTCAGCCGATTAAAGTAGGAGGCTTTACGAATCATGTGCATATACTTTGCATGTTATCAAAAAAGATTGCAGTGATGAAACTGCTTGAAGATGTAAAGTCGCATTCTTCAAAGTGGATGAAAACAAAAGATGAATCTCTGAATAACTTCTACTGGCAGGATGGGTATGGAGCCTTCTCTGTAAACCAATCTGAGGTAGATACGGTAATCGCCTACATAGCGAACCAGCATGAGCATCACAGTAAAAAGACTTTTCAGGAAGAATATAGGGAATTCCTGAAGAAATACAATGTAGAATATGATGAGCGATATGTGTGGGATTAATGATCGCACCCTTTCAGGGCTTATACCATGTGTTCATAGCAGACAACACATGGGGCTGCACCCCATGTTGGGAGATTCCGCCCTTTCAGGGCTAATGTCTAATGATCATAGGAGAAACATGGTGCTGCACCACATGTTTTCGGATGGCGCCCTTTCAGGGCTGAGACATGATTACCTTAATCAAGTATGAAGTGTAATTTATATTTGCGGATAATATTCTTTTAGGACTGATACCGATCAAGCCCTGAAAGGGCGGTATTTACATAGCGATGTGGCGTAGCCCATCGCTTAAAAGAATGAATCAAGTTCAAGCCCTGAAAGGGCGGCATACATCATTCAATGGATTATTTTTTTTGAACCCCTCCACGGCTGCACCACCTATAGGTCATTCTCGTACATCCGAAATCAACAATCATAAATCAATGTCGTTTACTTAAGCTATAACCTTTTGTAATTCATATAATAGTGTCTCTTTGGCTTATGTTTTCGCTGTTCTGTTCTTCCGGGTCTGACAATTTCTGTTGTTTTACTGATA
>JANOUH010000242.1:0-15188 GCA_031416795.1 Cytophagales bacterium
ACAAAATAATTTTCTAATTGTAAATGATAACCCATATTCACTAATTCTAAATGATGCTCCGCTTAGCATTCTTTCCATTGAAGGTGCCGAAGATGTAGCATTGGAATTAAACTCATTGAGCAAGTCGCATAACATGGCTGGCTGGCGCATTGGTTGGGTGGCAGGGAATAAAGATTACATTGATGCCGTGCTTCGTGTAAAAAGCAACATGGACTCGGGCATGTTTTTAGGTTTACAACAAGCTGCTGTGGAAGCTTTGAAAAATGGAAAGGAGTGGTTTACTCAACTCAATGAGATTTACAGAAAGAGGAGAGATGCTGCTTGCGACATATTGGATGTATTACAATGTAGTTACTCATCAAAGCAATCCGGCTTATTTGTGTGGGCTAAGGCTCCGGCTCATGTGCATGATGTAGAGAAGTGGATTGATGAAATATTATATGGAACCAAAGTGTTCATCACACCGGGATTTATTTTTGGCGATGCTGGAGCAAGATACATTCGCATATCACTTTGTGCCACTGTTGAAAAATTAAGTGAAGCGCATGAGCGGATTTCAAAATTTATTGTGAAAGAAAAAGTTGCGCAGGCAACAGTGCGAGTATGAAAGCAACCATTGTAGGATTGGGATTGATTGGAGGCTCGTTCGCTCTAGGCTTGCGCAAATCTGGACTTGTTACTGAGTTGGTAGGCGTGGATCGCAGTGATGCCAATGCTAAAAAGGCCGTTGAGTTAGGATTGGTTGATAAAATACTTCCTGAAGATGAAGCATTAGCTCAAGCTGATTTGGTGGTGTTGGCAATTCCAGTAAATGCGCTCAATGCTTTTTTGCCAAATGTGTTAGATGCTATTAAGAAAGACGCGGTAGTAATCGATGCAGGGTCAACAAAGTCATCCATCTGCAAAGTGATCGCGAATCATCCAAGACGTAATCAGTTTGTGGCAGCTCATCCCATTGCGGGTACCGAAAACTCCGGACCGACAGCGGCATTTCATGGATTGTTTAAAGATAAGACTAATATCATTTGTGAGTCGGGGAAATCATCCGCGAAAGCATTGGAAGTAGCGATTAAAGTTTTCAATGCGCTGGAGATGAAGACCATTTTCATGGAAGCAGACGAACACGATCGTCATGTGGCGTACGTGTCACATCTATCGCACGTGAGTTCTTTTTTATTAGGACAAACTGTGTTGGATATTGAAAAAGACGAGAAAAACATTTTTGATCTTGCAGGCAGTGGTTTTGCTTCAACTGTACGTCTCGCTAAAAGTTCGCCTGATATGTGGGCTCCTATTTTTGAACAAAATTCGGAGTATTTGAGTCAGGCCTTGCTAGAATACATTATGCACCTGCAGCGATTTCATTATTATTTGATGAAGCATGATACGAAAGAGCTTCATCGCATCATGTCCAAAGCTAATGAAATACGAAGAGTGCTCGATAGCAAATCAGAAAAGCCATCGGAGGAGAAAAAAGACATCTTATCAAAAACTATAAACTAAATCTGAATTCAAAAAGTTAATTTTATTTCGTTATGACAAAGAAAGGATTACAACTAGAGCCCATTTCATCCTGGATGCACACAGATCGTCCAATCATCATCAGCGGACCATGCAGTGCTGAAACGGAAGAACAAATGGTAGCTACAGCCAAACAAATTGCAGCAACCGGAAAGGTGCATGCGATAAGAGCAGGTATATGGAAACCACGTACAAGACCTGGCCAATATGAAGGTGCTGGGGAGGAAGGATTGAAGTGGCTCATCCGCGCAAAGCAAGAAACGGGTCTGCCTGTAACTACAGAAGTAGCGAATGCTGCGCATGTAGAGGCGTGCTTAAGGGCTGGTGTTGATATTCTATGGGTAGGTGCTCGCACAACGGTGAATCCATTCTCTGTTCAGGAAGTAGCCGATGCACTGAAGGGAGTTGATATTCCAGTGATGGTAAAAAACCCAATCAATCCAGATGTTGAACTTTGGCTTGGTGCATTCGAGAGATTAAACAAAGCAGGTATTACCAAGATGGCCGCTATTCACCGTGGATTTTCTTCTTTTGAAAAAGGACCCTTCCGCAACGCCCCGATGTGGGATCTGGCTATTGAGTTGAAGACACGCGTGCCAGAGTTGGATATGATTTGTGATCCAAGTCACATTGCGGGAAATAGGGATTTGATTTCGTTTGTATCGCAGAAAGCATTAGATCTTGACATGGCAGGTTTGATGATTGAAAGCCATATCAATCCGGATGCTGCATGGAGCGATGCGAAACAACAAGTAACTCCGTCTGTGTTGGCTAAGATTATTAGCGAATTAGTCGTTCGCACACCTTCTACGGATAATAAAATCTTTAAAGATACCCTCAGTATTTTGAGAGAGCAGATTGACCAACTCGATGATGAGATCATGTCGAAGTTGGCTGCGCGCATGAAGATATCAGAAAAAATCGGCCAGTATAAAAAGGAAAACAATGTGACGATTCTTCAGGTAAATCGTTGGGAGGAAATCGTGCATACACGCATTGCACTATGTCGCGCGATGGGTTTGAATGAAGAGTTTACCAATGATTTATTGAAACTCATTCACCATGAGTCTATCCAGGTGCAAACCAAGGTGATGAATAAAGTTACTGAACGAGTCTAATGAAATTGGAATTAGAAAAATTTAGAATAGCAATGTGGGTGGCCTTATGGGCCACTCCTTTTTTTATTTCTGCGCAGCAGGTTGATAAGAACTATCTGCTCGGGAAATTTGATCCGGCCACGCATTCACAGTTTTCCAAGTTGAGCGATGAACATGCACAAGGCAGTGCGAAAGGAGGGTATCTTAGGAAGGAAACCTATGAGGCATTTGTTAAGATGAGGGATGCGGCACACAAGGAAGGAGTGGAGCTAGTCATCATTTCAGCTACGCGCAATTTTGAATCTCAAAAAAGAATTTGGGAAAACAAATGGGAAGGGCGTACCCTGGTGGAAGGAAAAAATCTTACCACTGTGAAAGATCCAAAAGATCGGGCTCGGTTAATTTTACTTTACAGTTCCATGCCTTCTACCTCTCGTCACCATTGGGGCACTGATATGGATTTAAATTCGTTGGAGAATAGTTTTTTCGAAAGTGGTCAGGGATTAGAAATTTATCAATGGCTTTCTGCTCATGGTGCTGAGTATGGATTTTGTCAACCGTATATTTCTAAAGCAAGTGGTCGCACGGGTTACGAAGAGGAGAAATGGCATTGGTCGTATCTTCCATTGTCGGGAGTTTTTCTCGAAGCGTATAAAAGGAAAGTGACTTATAAGGACATCAAGGGTTTTTTGGGAAGTGATGTAGCCCCGTTCATTGATGTCATTAAGAATTATGTTCGAGGTGTGGCATGTGAAAAAAAATAGGGTCACCGTTTCCGATGACCCATTTGCGGTTTCTCTCAATAAATAACTTTCCTTAAGAGAGTTTTTTCTCTAATTCGTCAATCTTTGTCTGTGCTTCTTGCTTTCCTAATTGGAAAGCCTTGCGATAAAGTTCTAATGCTTCTTGCTGGGTTGATTTTTTTTTCTTTGGAGCAAGTTTAGTTCTGTCAGCGGCTTCCTCAAGAGCAGCTGCTTGTGCAAAGTACAGGTCTCCTTCAGTTTGCTTTGATTGCTCAGAGAAACTTTTGAATTCTGTTTCCATGTTAGCTAACTCCTGCTCCTTAACCTGAATGAAATTATCCTTTTCTGAGATAACAGTTTCTTTCTGATTTACTGTTAAAACTAATGTTTCATTTTCAGTCTTGAGCTTCGTGATAGACTCTTCTAGCGCCACCATTTCTACTTTTCTTGCTTCCAGGTCGCTCTTAAGCTTTTTTACCATAGATGCATACTGTGATGAACCTGATTTTGCTTTCGATAAAGAGGCCTCTAGTTCTTCAATTCTTGAACTGGTAGATTTCACATAGGAATTGATACTCTTTAAACGATCAGAATAATTGGTATAGCTAGTACCCTCAATGATGTTTGAACGCAGTAAATTCCGATTCACATCTATGGAATCAAGTAAGAGACCCACTTCCTGTAATGTGGCAGCCACTTCCTGGCCTGTTTTAACTTCTACATTTAAGGAATCAATTTTCGACTTGAGCTTTGCGTTCTCGTCTTTCAAGCCACAGCTCCAGAGAAGGCCAACTACCGACAACGTTAAAAAAAGTTTTTTGATCATAAGAGATTTTGTTTGGTTGCTATGCAAAGTAACGCTCAAATGGGGTGCAAAATTTGGACGTTTTGATAAGTTGAATTAGAATGCGACAGACTGTCGATTAGAGGGGTTCAAAATATTCAGTGCGATGGTTACTTTTAAAAAATACTGATACCATCATAAAGTTTTCTTTTCTTTTTTGCGATATTTCCTCTCCCTAACCAATTCCCTCTATGAACAATCGTTTGCAAAAAATCGGCCTTGGTGCTGCAGGCATCGCCTTAATCGCATTTTCTGTTTTCTATTTTTATGACGGTAAAGGAGAAAAACCCTTCAACGCTGCCATCAATCCGGCATTTGGGGAGTACATATCATCGTATACGGCAGGCGTTATTGGCTCTGGTTCGCCAATTCGCCTGGTGCTTTCCAGAGATGCAGTGGATTCGGCTTCGGTGGGTGACGAAACAACCGTCAAACTTTTTGAACTCAGCCCCACCGTAAAGGGGGTCACCGTTTGGCTTGACAGGCGAACCGTTGAATTCAGGCCGGAGTCCAGACTGATGTCAGGTCAGATTTATGAAATTAAATTTCAGCTTTCAAGATTGTTCGAGGTGCCTAAGACACTAAGCACGTTTGAATACACCCTACAGATAATTCCACAGAATTTTGAAGTCTCGGTTGAAAATGTCAAACCTTATATAAAGACGGATTTAAAGCGTCAAAAAATTGAAGGAACGCTCCTCACGGCAGACTTTGCAAATAATGACGCGGTAGAAAAAATGTTGGCAGCTCGCCAGGAAGGAACAGCATTAAAAGTAAATTGGAACCACACGGCAGAGGGAAAGCAGCATTTGTTTATTGTTGAGGATGTATCGCGAAAAGAGGCTACCAGTATTGTGAAACTAGCCTTCTCTGGTGCGAGCCTTGGTATAGAGCAACAAGATGATCGTGACGTAGAGATTGCTGCGTTGGGCGATTTTAAAGTGACCAATGTTCGTGTCGAACAAGGAACAAGTCAGCAGGTCGTGATTCAATTTTCTGATCCTCTCAATGAATCGCAAAATCTCGAGGGTTTGATTAGCATAACGGACCTGGCCAGCCTGGACTTTGAAATCAAGGACAATGAGATACGCGTTTATCCAGCAGTGCGCCAAACAGGAACACGCACGCTCAGCGTGGAAGCGGGTATAAAAAACATACTCGACTACCGCATGCCATCATCCACTACGCATGATATTGCCTTTGAACAATCGGTTCCTGCTGTTCGCTATACGGGTAAGGGAAATATATTGCCTGGCAGCGAGGGATTAGTCATGCCTTTTGAAGCAGTGAATCTGAAAGCAGTGGATGTGAAAATTGTAAAAATATATGAAAGCAACGTTTTGCAATTTTTACAATCAAATGATTATGATGGAAATCAGGAATTACGGAGGGTAGGTAGACCTATTTTTGACAAAAGGATTTCTCTTGAAAATGCTGGTGTAACAGACTTGGGAAAATGGAATCGCTTTACACTTGATCTTTCCAAATTCATTAGCACTGAACCTGGCGCGATCTATCAGGTTCAAATCAACTTCAGGAAATCTTATCTCGCTTATGTGTGTGATGGTGATGATGCCGATGAACAGAATACTCAAACTGGTTTTGAAGGAGACAGCTACGAAGAAGAAGTGGAGGTAAGTTATTGGGATTCCTATGATGAGGATGAATATTACTATGACGACTACGAATGGGAGCAACGCGATAATCCATGCCACTCTTCGTATTATACAGGGAATCGAAAAATCAGAAGAAATATTATTGCATCAGATTTGGGTCTACTTGCCAAACGAGGTGGTGATGATAATACAATGGTGGTAGTAAATGATTTAAAAACCACACAACCTCTTTCTGGCGTTCAACTTGAGTTATATGATTTCCAACAGCAACTGATTGGAAGTGCTTCCACCGGTGCAGATGGCAAGGCCATCATTTCTACCAAACAAAAACCGTTTGCTCTTATCGCGAAGAGCGGTCCACAACGTGGGTATTTGAAAATACAAGATGGTGAATCGCTTTCGTTGAGCAATTTTAATGTGAGTGGCGAATATGTGAACAAAGGATTGAAAGGATTTTTATACGGAGAACGCGGTGTGTGGCGACCTGGGGATTCATTGTATTTGAGTTTTATCCTTGAAGATAAACAAAGACTACTTCCACCATCACATCCCGTTGTGTTTGAGTTACAGAATCCGCAAGGTCAAATCACTTCACGAATAGTTCGCTCCAATGCTGAAAATGGATTTTACAAATTTGCTACGGCTACTTCATCAGATGCCCCAACGGGTAACTGGATGGGTCGCGTAAAAGTAGGAGGAGCTGAATTCACTCAGCCTATCAAAATTGAAATGGTGAAACCTAACCGCCTTAAAATCAATCTGGATTTTGGTGTTGACAAACTCACAGCAGGCAAAAATTCAATCTCTGGTGATTTGAAAGTGAACTGGCTGCACGGTGCACCCGGAAAAAATTTAAGAGCGCAGTTTGAATTGTTACTCACCAAGGGCACAACAAAGTTTGATCAATATCCTGAATATACATTTGATGATCCTTCCATTGATTTTTACAGCGAATCAAAATCTGTTTATGATGGATTTACGGATTCAGAAGGTAACGCAAAGGTAAATGTTGAGATACCGGCTTCAGAACAAGCTCCCGGGGTGCTCAATGCCATTTTCAGGGGTAAAGTATACGAGGAGAGTGGTAACTTCAGCATCGATCGGTTTAGTATACCATATTATCCATATCCTTCTCTCACGGGTATTCGACTCCCGCAAGGTGATAAAGCCCGGGGCATGTTGCTTACGGACACTACCCATCGGGTAGACATTGTTACCGTGGATGCAGATGGTAAACCTTTGTCGCGAGGCGTTGAGTTGTCCATTTATAAAATCAATTGGCGCTGGTGGTGGGATGGCTCAGATGGTGCGATTAATTTTAGGTCGGGAAGTTATTCTCAGCCTATTGCAACTGGAAGAATCTTAACTGTGAACGGAAAGGGAACCTGGAATTTTAAAATCAAAAGTCCTGAGTGGGGAAGATTTTTTGTGAAGGCCTATGACCCACAATCGGGTCATAGCACAGGTAAAGTCGTGTACATCGACTGGCCAGGTTGGGCAGGTCGGGCACGAGATGGATCAGAAGGAGCAACAATGCTCTCATTCTCATCCGACAAACCAATGTATAATATTGGTGAGAAAGCAAACCTGGTCATTCCGGGCAGTGATAATGGCCGAGCACTAATCAGTATTGAAAATGGAAGCCGGGTGTTGCAAACCTATTGGCTGGAAACTAAAAAGGGCGACAATCAATTCTCATTGGATATAACAAAGGAGATGACACCAAATGTGTTCATCAATGTCACCTTGCTACAACCCCATGCACAAACGGCCAACGATCTTCCAATCCGTATGTATGGAATTATTCCCATACAGGTAGAAGACCCAGATACACATTTGAATCCAGTCATTGCGATGCCCGAGGTAATCGAGCCTGGAAAAGAAGTGATCATTAAAGTTTCAGAACAATCGAAACGTAAGATGACCTATACACTGGCAATGGTAGATGAAGGACTTCTTGATCTGACTCGTTTTAAAACGCCCGATGCCTGGAGTCGCTTTTATGCGCGCGAAGCATTAGGCGTGAGAACATGGGATTTGTATGATCAGGTGATGGGTTCTTTTGGAGGGAGATTAGATCGATTACTAGCATTGGGTGGTGATTCAGAATTAGCCGCAAAGGAGGACGATGCAAAAGCAAATCGATTTAAACCTGTCGTAAAATTCTTTGGCCCGTTTACATTGGATGGAGGAAGCAATGAACACAAATTCATTATGCCGCAATACATTGGATCGGTGAAGACGATGTTGGTTGCCGGCTATGAAGGCGCCTACGGCAAGACTGAAAGAGTTACACCAGTGCGCATGCCATTGATGGTGTTGGCAACATTGCCTCGCGTGCTAGGACCTGAGGAAACAGTAAAGCTTCCGATCACATTATTTTCAGGAGAAAAGAATATCGATGGTGTAAAGGTAGACATCAAAGTCAGCGGCCCGTTAGAAATGACAGAATTTTCCCGTACGGTGTCCATGAAAGGCAATACCGATATGACGGTTGATTTTGATGTGTTCGTAAAAGGTGAAACAGGCAAGGCAACGGTAAAGGTTACAGCAGTGTCTGGTAATTACAGGGCAACGGATGAAATTGAGATTGAGATAAGAAATCCAAATCCACCAATTACGAAAGTACAGGATGCGATGGTAGAAGCAGGTAAAACATGGACATCCGTGGTTGCTCCAATAGGTGTAAAAGGAACTAATTCTTCTGTGCTGGAGATTTCAAGTTTGCCACCAATCAATTTAGGTCAGCGATTAAAATATTTGTATCAGTATCCATACGGTTGCATTGAGCAAACTACATCAGCGGTGTTTCCTCAACTGTATCTCGATAAAGTGAAAACGTTAACTGACGAAGAGAAGACGAGCATTCAGAGAAATGTTAAAGCTGGTGTGGAAAGATTGAAAACGTTTATTACGCGTGATGGGGGATTCTCTTATTGGCCGGGCAATGAAGATTCTGATAGCTGGGGCACTACCTATGCTGGTCATTTCCTGATTGAGGCAGAAGCCAAAGGATATTATGTCCCCAACGACATGATCAAGCGCTGGAAAAAATATCAAAAAAGTAAAGCACAATCGTGGAGAAAGAATCAAGAGTACAGCAGCAGTGAATTAATCCAGGCCTATCGACTTTACACCCTTGCCTTATCTGGCGATGCTGAACTAGGTGCGATGAATCGTCTTCGGGAACAAGCTCCACTTCCAGCTACTGCCGCATGGATGTTAGCAGCTGCTTATGTAAAGGCAGGTCAGCCGGAAGCAGGTAAAAAATTGATTGATAATCTTTCCACCAACGTGAAGCCTTATCAGGAGATGGCCTATTCTTATGGATCAGATATGCGCGATAAGGCAATCATTCTGGAAACGTTGTTACTACTCAATGATCGTACAAAGGGCTTTGAGTTAGTGAAAGAGATTTCAGAAAGCTTGAGTAATTCCAATTATTGGATGAGCACACAGTCACTGGCCTGGAGTTTAAAATCAGTGGGAGCATTTGCTGCAGCAGAACAAACAGGAGAGTTGAAGTTTACTTACAACTACAACGGAAAAGAAGTCACTGCCAGCACGGAATTGTCTATAGCACAAGTTACCCTACCAGTAGAGGGTGTAAAGAACGGAAGCCTGAAAGTGGTAAGCGCAAGCAAAGGAGTTTTGTTTGTACGATTAATTTCAGAGGGAGTTCCAGCACGAGGTCAGGAAGAAGATGAATCAAAGAACCTTTCCCTTACCGTTTCCTATACAGATTCAAAGGGTAATGCCATTGAAGTTGATCGATTGGAGCAGGGCACTGAGTTTGTCGCAACAGTTACGGTATTCAATCCGGGCATTCGTGGTATTTACAAGAACCTTGCACTCAACCAGATTTTCCCTTCAGGTTGGGAGATTAATAATTTACGCCTAACAGGTGATGATGGAGCAAAACTTACGGGAGATGTGCCCACCTATCAAGATATTCGTGACGATCGGGTGTACACGTATTTTGATCTGAGTGCCAATCAGCGCAAGACTTTCAAAGTATTATTGACCGCCAGTTACGCAGGTAGCTATTATTTGCCGGCTGTAAGTTGCGAAGCTATGTACGACAACGCGGTGTATGCAAGGAAGAAAGGGAGAGTAGTGGATGTGGTAAAAAGAGTGGTGCAGTAAGGAAATATTTATTATTCGCGGAGTCTCGCTTCGGACTCCGCGATTGATATAGTAAGATATTTAGATGTGAAGTTTTTTAATTTGGAAATTATCGTGCGAAGACTCAGCTAAGAATTTAAGCTGCGAAGCCATGTACGACAATTCGGTGTATTCGAGGAAGAAGGGGAGAGTACTGGATGTGGTGAAGAGGTGGTGCAATAGACTTTAAAATATTCCTAGCAGAGTCTCGCTTCCGACTCTGCGATTCCGAAATCCGGATAGCTACAAATGACGGGTATTTGTTAAAGCGGATTTGATCAATTCCTTCAAGAAGTTGATGATTTCACTTTCATCTTTCGAATCGCCAAAATCGGTAAGTCGTGGCAGATTATGCATGAAGAAGTACTGATGGTGTACCATTTCAATTACTGTGCTGGTAAGCGACCTTGAATATTTATAGTTTGGATTTACTTCAAGAAATATGGCTGCAATCCGGGCACAAAGATCTTTATAGGATTTGAAAAGTTGCTGTTTATTGTCTTCAGTAACATGATTGGTTAAATATGCTTTTGAGCCTTCTTTAATAACCAATTGATTTAGAATATTCTTATCCAATTCGGGGCCTCCTGCCCAGTCATTATCCACCTTAAGCAGTAGAATATCAAGTATAATGTCAATCTTTTTGTATGGATCCTGAATGTTATTGGTGTGCACCATTACCAAATACTCAATCCACCGCCAGTACCAGTCAACCAGGTAAAGAAGTAATCGGTGCTTGTTTGCAAAATATCGATAAATACTCGATTCGTTTGTTTTTAGCTTATTTGCCAGCTTTTTCAGTGTAAATTCCTCAAAACCAAGCTTTTCGATCATAATCGCCCCGTGCCTGATAATGTTTCTACCCACCTCAGATTGAGACGGATCTCTTATAAAGAGCTTTTCATTAGGCTGAATTTGTACTTTAAAACTCATTTGTTAAACAATATCCAAAAAATAGCAATTTCTGGTAACTAATAGTAGTCCTGGTCGTTAAAGTATTACAACAATATATGGTAGTAATACATTCATGAAAAGTAAACTGATCATTTTATTTACTCTCATCCTGACTTTGCTCATAGGGTCTCATGAAACGACATTGTCTTTTGGGTTTCTTGATTCCTATGCGATGGAGCGTTCAGAAGAGGTTCCTTCACGAGAATCTGAAGAACATACTTCTGTGATTACATCAAGAGTAATTCGACCTTTAGTATTAGGTCCAGGTTCAAAAAATTACATTCCCTACTTATACGAATCTGGTTTTCGGAAACTGATTACAAATCACCCTACCTTTTTTAAGTCTTCACTTTATATTCTCTTTCTCGCCCTTCGCCATTAGCATTTGATTGACCCTTCAAGTTAGATAGTAATCTGGCTTGCACTAATTTGATAAGACTGGGTAATCTTATGATCACTACCCGTGTATTGAAAGCTCCAGCCGGGCCCCAGTCATAGCAAATGAAATCAATCATACTATGCTAAAACAGACAAAATGCCAACTGATAAAATTGAAGTAAGACAGGATCACGAAAATTCAAATTACTTAATCATAGGAATCATTCTTATGTTTTATGTCATCACTGTTTTTAACATCTCTATGATTACTAAGTCGGGAGTATAAACTAGAAATAATAAATATGAAAAATCTTAAAAATTCAAATAATTCAGTGGGTGTCACCTACTTTATATTCACCGTGCAATCAAGCGGTCAAATGATCATAACCCTGCTGGCAAATTCTAATGGCATAAGACCATGGCTTAATCTAAAAAAACTCCAATACGTAGTACTAATTTATTTTATTGCATTTTCGACCACGGTTTTTTCTCAGCAAAACAGAAATTTTAAAAGCATTGAAGAAGGTTTATCACAACCCGATAGTGTAGAATGGCTTACCTTAAGCAGTAAAGAATTAAAGGAATTTCCCGTTGAAATTCTGCGTTTTAAAAACCTCCGGTATCTTGATTTAAGTTTGAATCAGTTCACCGAGTTGCCTGAAAACGTAGGGCAATTAAAGAAACTATTCTACCTGGATCTTTCTGGAAATAAAATCCGACAGTTGCCAACGAGTTTATCTGAGATTAAGACCTTGCAGAATCTGTATCTTGAATACAGCAGTTCGCAAAATCTGGATAGAGACTTTCGCATCCTTAGTCAGTTGCCACTATTAAGAGTCCTTGATATTAAAGGTGATTCTATTGTTGAGTTGCCGGTATCTATAGGTAATCTGATCCATCTTGAATACCTGGAACTTTCAGAAAATCAAATTGAGGTGTTACCCATCGAGTTTAGTAATCTTAGAAATCTACAAGTACTCTATATTAATCGCGATACTCATTTTAATCTTGTAAAGAATATCGAAGTACTCAGCAAGCTTCCCAATTTAAAAGAGTTCCACCTGGAAGGAGATCGCTTCAATAAACTGCCAGATCAAATTAAGGAGTTAAAAAGTCTTGAGGCTTTGTATTTACGCGACAATAACTTGACGGAACTGCCAGAAGGTTTGAATTACTTAAAAAAACTCAAGTATGTGGATCTCACCAACAATCGGATCCCACATATTTTGTTAGATCGCTATCGTGAAAATTTTGATACTACTGTAAAAATTACATTTTAAAATAGACTAACATGAAAACTACCATGCTTGAATACTGCAAAACAGTTTTGGGAAAAGTGAGTTTTTGCAGGAAGTTATTTCTAAAGGAATATCGCAAATCACGCCAGTGTTTAAATGCTCACGAAGGAGCTGAACTTAAGAACTGGATCAGATCCTACAGTCACCGCGCTTCTGAAAGTAAATCGTCTATTTATTAATTTTTATTGAATGAATTATGAAAACGAAACAAATAATACTCTTACTAACCATCATAGTACTTATGGATAGTTGTTCAGTTATTCGACAAGGCGAAGTTGGTATCAAGCGTAAGCTGGGAAAACTCGATCAAAAAATACTTCAGCCAGGTGCAGTTGGCTATAATCCTTTCGTCACACGTATTATTAAAATGCCGATTCGGACCATGAATATGGAGATTAGCACAAATCTTCCTTCAAAGGAAGGGCTGAACGTTACGGCTGTTATTTCAATTTTATATCGAATAGTACCCGATAAGGCCCCATCTATTATCGAGAATATTGGTGTAGGAAATGAAGCTAATGTAATCAGTAGTGTATTTCGCTCCTCTGCTTCGGATGTATGCTCGCGTTTTTTTGCGAAAGATATGCACTCAGCACAACGCGCTTCCATCGAAAATGAAATAACCGAACAAATGGAGAAAATACTAGCTCCGAGAGGCTTCGAGATAGAAGCTGTGCTATTAAAGAATATATCCCTGCCGACTGGTTTGGCAAGAGCCGTTGAAGAAAAACTAGAAGCAGAACAAACTGCTCAACGCATGGAGTTCTTGCTGGATCGTGAAAAACGCGAAGCTCAACGGAAGATTATTGAGGCTGAAGGTATACGCGATTCACAGAAGATCATTTCAGAAGGGCTCACACCGGCAATTATTCAATGGCAAAGTATCGAGGCTTTTCGGGAATTAGCCAAGTCGTCAAATTCAAAGGTGATTATTACCGATGGCAATGCACCTATGCTGATCAATCCTTCTAAAGATAACTAACTGAAGCTATTATGAAAACTGAATGCCTGTTTATTCCGATCCTTTTGTCTTTCTTCTGTACTTCGGTCGTTGCCCAGCCTGATGCAGGAAGATATACATCACTTGAGCATGCTTTAATGAAGAGAAAAACATGCGAGTGGTTAGATCTAAGCAAACAGGAAATCCGGCAGCTTTCTGATTCAGTGTTTTTGCTAACCAATCTAAAGTACCTTGACTTAAGCCGCACACAATTACAAGAACTACCTGCCCGCATAGGTGAGTTAAAGCAATTGCGGTATCTGGTACTATCCTATAATCAACTTAAAAAAATTCCGGAAGATATCTCTCAGCTTCAGCTCCTTCAATCGCTTTATCTTGATCACAATCCAGAACTTGATGTTCCTCAGGCCATCGGTTTACTAAACGAACTTCCAACATCAGTTAAATTTATATGAGATTAATGAGTTCGAAACCAAATCGCATGTTGTATATGGCTTGGGGAGAGGCTGGGACGCGGGTGTTAATTTTATTGATTTGCCGCTTCGCACGGGTAATGGCCGTTTAATTTCTTACAATGATATTAGCAATCGTAAGCCACTTTATCCACTATTATTGATCACCGCTCAAAAGCAATGGGACTTGAGCAAAATGCTTCAAATGAATGTCGGAACGCAAATTGGTTTTAATATGAGCAGCAGCGTTAGTAATAAACAATTGGCATTTATGAATTATGCCTTGCTAAAATGGAAGTTAAACAAAAGAGGATATTTACTCGGAGGGCCATATTTGAGTAATGATGTATTTGTGGGTGGCCCGCCATCGTTGAGGCCGGGTTATATGTTCGGGTATGAATACAAAATCAATAAACACTGGTTGGTGATGGGTGATTTTATATCGGGTAAGCATAAAAAGTCGCAAGCTGTTTTAGGAGCAGGGTACAACCTCACTAAAAGACTACAGATATTTGCAGGAGCATTATTGGCATTTCCCAATAGAAATCTACAGAATGGGTTAGTTGTGGAAATAAATTGGTATGGCTGGAATTTTATGGATAAATAAGACGCTCACTAACTTTGTATCATTTAGTGATAATCCATAAGTATAGCACTTAAAAATATTTATTGATTTCTAAATGAGCCAGGATCTGGCACAAGGCACATCATGGAGAAATTCATCACGCAAAATAATTTGCCTGTGAGAAAAAAAATGGAGCTGACTACTAATGAAGCCGTGAAGCAGGCGGTGATTGCAGGCTTGGGGTGTTCCATCATGCCACTGATAGGAATTAAAAACGAGTTGAATAATGGTGATTTGCAAATTATTCCTGTTAAGGGATTTCCGATCATATCAAACTGGCAACTCATCTGGCTAAAAGGAAAGAACTTATCACCGGTTGCAAGTTCATTTTTGTCATATCTTAAAAAATCCAAAGCTGAAATAATAAAGGAGCGATTTGATTGGTTCGAGCAGTACTAGATTTAATATTTGTGATGATCAGAATTTATTTCACTGATAAGGTTTAAATTACAACCTATGATTATTTACGGCATTAAAAACTGTAACACCGTAAAGTCAGCCATCGAGTGGTTGAATAAAAACAAAGTTGATTTTG
>JANOUH010000243.1:0-2218 GCA_031416795.1 Cytophagales bacterium
CGGGTTCGATTCCCGTTGGGACTACTTAGTTAAAGCTTAAATCCGCTGATATACAATATGTTAGCGGATTTTTCTTTTTATAGACTACGCCCTATTTTGATTTTGCAATTTCTGGTCAGATCACGATCATTCTTCAAACTGAATTCTTATACATTTTATTTATTGATTAACTTAAATAAAATTCCATCCTATGAAAACGGTATTCTACTCCTCCCTTGTGCTGACAGCCTTCTCGCTATCCGCCATTCTTTTTCAAATCAACTGTCAGGATGAAGTGCAAGCCCAGGCCCAGATTTATCAGCCAATAAAAAACAGGTTCTTATACGTCTATCAAAAAGAAGATGGAGGGGTTGAATACTGGACAGCCAGTGATGATGGAACCAACTATATTAAACTACCCATTGAACTTCCTGAGTTCCTGCAGATAGGAACCGATGGCGTATTCTCTTCTAATGGAAAAAGACTGATTGTGAGCGCAACTGATGATTTGCAACAGACGAATATATACTCAATTTCAATTGAGGGTACAGATCTAATAAAACTTGTTGATGGAACAGGCAAGACAGGTTCGTCAAGTTACTTCTCAGTAGCGCAGGCTTACTGAGTTGACTAGTTTACCTGGACACAATAGATAGTTAAAAGCTCACACTATTTGTCATCCGGTTTTAATGCATTCGCTATCAGTGAGCGGTCAAGATATTGAAGCGTAGAAATAATCTGATCATTACGATCATATCCAAAAACAGTGTGAATGTTCATGTTCAAAAAACTTCCGTTTGTATAAATAACTGTAAAGTCGGCCCAACCAAGAACATATACTCCCGGCTTCATATGTGTAGGTGGAACATTTACCTTAAACGCCAACCACACCTCGTTCTTAAAGGTGATCGTGTCGATCACGGAGTTTCTTCTTTCTGTCCAGTAGTCAGCAATAGCCTTGCGGCCAATCAGGCTATCACCGTAATTCCACCGATAAGTTGCTTGGTCTGAATAGGGTTTAATAAATTCTTCAAGGTCACCTTGACATAGCGCGGTGAGCACACCTTTTGAAAGGTCAATATATTTAGGGTTGGCAATTTCGATCGGAGGCTCTTGGTTTACCTGGTTACAGGCCATCAGAGCACCACAAAACAGGATGATTATTTTTTTCATATCTGTATGTTAAAACGAATGATAGGTCAAGAATTTCGCACTTCTCAAATTACATAAGTAATATACGCAACTTTCATATTTTATTAAGCAAATTGGTGGCAAGAGTTACCAGCTATTATTCTTTTTTAATACCTTCAGGCGTTAAGGCTTCTTTAGTTTGATAGGAACAGCGACAGCCATTGTAATCCCGATAGCTTTGATTGGGATGGCAGCAACAGACTCTGCAGCTAATGGTATAGCAGGTGTTTTTATTAAGTAATTAATTCAAACGGGAATTAGACAAAATTGAAATCCGCCAACCCTGACCAACAGTCACCATTATGATTTCAATACCAGATCTGTAAAACTTCTTTTCTTGTTGATTAACTTGAAGCATGGAATTTGCAAGACATCCTGTTCAATTTTTCACAGCAGTTTGTAATAATTGGCAGAAACTATTAGAAACGGATGAATATAAACAAATTATTATTGATGCTCTTAAGTTCAGAGTTATGCGTGGACATATAAAAGTAGGAGCCTATGTGATCATGCCAAATCACATTCATCTGATCTGGCGATTACAAAATGATTATAAACTCGAAGATATTCAGCGTGATTTTTTGAAATTTACCTCAAAGACAATCATTGAAAGAATAAAGGCCGACAAGGGAGAAGGTGAACTGGAAAATTTGTTTGTTGGATTAAAGGACAGAAAATTTCAGGTTTGGAAACGTAACTCAATGAGCATTGATTTAGTATCTGAAAAATTCTTTGAACAGAAGTTAGACTATATTCACAAGAACCCATGCCAATCACATTGGAACCTGGTTAGCCATCCGACAGAATATCGTTACAGTTCATCAGGTTATTATGAGGATGGAGTTGATGAGTTTTGCTTTCTAACCCATTTAAAGGATTTATAGATAGTAGGCTTGTTGGTCAGGCGACCATAGTCGTTAACTTAAGAGAAAAAGACATTGGTGTAGCGCCTCAAAATTGTTTTTATGCATAGCCGATAGAAGCCCCTCCTGGGGCAAACTTGAAAAAGTTTTCTCCCCATAGTTTTTAGTTTAAAAAGCGGGGGTTT
>JANOUH010000244.1:0-10843 GCA_031416795.1 Cytophagales bacterium
CATCAATGAGTATATTTGACTTACGACTAAATTGCATCACAATTTCATCACTATGAAATGTCCCTTGTTTCTAATTCTGCTATTACCGTTTTTTTGTTTCGGACAAGATAAACCTGCCTACCGCCTTTTCGACTCAGACGGGAAAGAAATTCGCTACGAAAAAATGATCAAAGAACTTGAAAAAACCGATGTGGTTTTCTTTGGCGAACAACACAACGATCCCATCTCACATTGGATGGAACTTCAGGTAATGAAAAGTCTATATGAGAAAAATAATCAACTCGCGCTGGCGATGGAAATGTTTGAGGCCGATGATCAACTGGTAGTGAATGAATATCTCAAAGGCGTTATTGAAGAAAGACAGTTATTGAGCGAAACCAAAGTTTGGGATAATTATAAGACCGATTACAAACCTTTGGTTGAATTCGCCAAAGAGAAAAAATTATCTGTCATCGCATCCAACATTCCAAGGCGCTATGCCAACCTGGTGTATCGCAAAGGAATTCAAGCATTAGATTCATTAGCGGTTGACGCAAAACAATGGTTGGCCCCATTACCATTCGAAATTGACCTTGAGTTACCGGGATACAAAAGTATGATCACCGCCATGGGGCCACATGCCAGCGCAGGCACTGCAGCCAATATGGCCCGATCTCAGGCTTCTAAAGATGTAACGATGGCTTACTTCATTCTTAAAAACAAACAAAGCCAGGTGTATCACGTAAATGGTGCCTATCATTCACAAAATGGAGAAGGTATTATCTGGTATTTGAAAAAGGCTCAACCAAGTTTAAAGATTGCCACCATCCATGTAGCTGAACAAAGTGAAATTGATAAGCTTGATGAAGCAAACAAAAAAGCCGCAGACTTTATCATCTGTGTGCCAAAAGACATGACCAAAACATATTAAAGAATACATGAACCAACACATAGCCCACATCGCCTTAGTTGTTGATGATTACGACCAGGCCATAAATTTTTATACTAAAAAATTAAATTTTAGACTTGTTGAAGATACCAGGCTAAGTGAAACAAAGCGTTGGGTATTAGTAGCACCCGCTGGTGGTGAATGTTGTTTGTTGCTCGCTAAGGCGGCCAATGAAGAGCAAAAAAGCAGAATAGGAAATCAAACCGGTGGGCGGGTATTTTTATTTCTAAACACAGACAATTTTAAAAGAGATTTTGAAAGTCTGAAAGCCCATGGGGTGACCATCGTGAGAGAACCTTCTCTTGAAGAATATGGTACAGTAGCTGTGTTTGCTGATCTATATGGAAATCTTTGGGATCTGATTGAACCTATTCACAAATGATTGTACAAAATTGATCAGTGAACTGTACAAAATCGGATAGTTGTATCCGTTGATGTTCTTAATTGGCTTAAAAAGAACGATTTGTAAGTTGGCTTTGAGTTTGTATAAAGAAGCCAAACGCTGACTATGAGAACTTTTCTTGCCTTGGTATTATGGTGCCTGCTCTTTGTAATTTGCTGGCCAATTGCCCTGATCATGCTTTTCCTTTTCCCCTTTGTTTGGTTACTGCTACTCCCTTTTCGAATTGTTGGGTTTACATTGGAAGTAGTGTTCAGTGCGATTAAAGCAGTTTTACTGTTTCCTTTTCGCTTAGGGAAGGCATTGTAAAGTATAGCTTGCAATACTACCTGGATTCTTCAAGTTGCATCTCGAGCTCACGCCTTTTCAACGATTTGTCGAGCACAAATGTGCCAATCGGAATTAGGGATGCCGCCAGCGCCACCAACACAGAAAACCAATTCCATCGCATCGCTTTAATGGCTAACAACACTGCCGCTATGTAAAGAATAAATAAGACTCCATGAATCCATCCTGTAATTTTTACAGCCATAGGAAAGCCTAAATAATACTTTAGTGGCATAGCAATCAAAAGAAGTACTAAAAAGGAAACACCCTCGATAAAACCGATCAACCTCAAATTACTTACTCTTGATTTCATAATAATTAAACTGTTTGTGCTTCGTAAATGGAAATGGTACGGTCACGTTTCATGGTGTGATAACCCAAATAAATTAAAATGATCCCTAATAATTCCGTTACATACAGAACTTCTGTATATCCAAACTTAGTAAATGAACCACCAATGCCGGGCAGTAAGCCACCGATTGCAATAAAAACATTGCCAACAAAGCGGTTTTTAAATTGAGCGTCTTTGCTATACCGATATGCTGAATAAGCGGCTCCTCCTACGAGGAAAATGAATGCATAGATATTTACAAAAGGAGTAATCAATCTCACATTCTTCCAAACCAAAACTTTGCCTGTGAGCCGGGTAGGTTCAACCAATGAATACTCTATCGGAGAAAGGAGTACGAGCACAGAAGCGATCACAATAATTGTAACTAGCACATACATCATGATGTTGGCTGTGCGCTTTTGAAAAATAAGATAAACAGAACCTTGCGCCAGTGGAAATCCCCCCAGTAAAGCACCTAAGATATACCATGATTTAAAAACAGGTTCACTCCACTGAAAAATCCCTACAATACTTTCGGTAAGCGTTCCTAAACCATAACATAACACACCGATCATCCACCAAAACAAATAGGATGGCTTATTCTTCAATTGCCAGTGATTGTAAAGAATCACAAAAAACACCGCTGAAAGAATGGTGGTAAGAATAGGAATTTTATGGATGAACGTTATCATGACTTATCATTGATCATGATGAGAAGAAGGACGATGCCTCTTCTCATCATTAATTTCATTGAGATATATGGATTAAAATACTCGTGTATCATTTGGCTGGTATACATAACGGAATGTATAGTAGCGATCCTTATCGGCTCCGGCTGGTTCCGGTGAGGGACTTGCAGGAGCACCTTTGTAGTAACTGAGTATCTCTAACTTCGCATAGCGATTTTCAGCAGTCTTCACTACAATAACTTTACCCGCAATCGGTGCAATAAGGTTCGTTGCTCCAGTGTAAGTGTACCATCCGTTACCAGATCCTGATGGGATAGCATTGCGTTCAGCAGGGGTTGCTCCAGCTTTGTTATCTGATTTATATCCATCTATAGGTGCTTCTGTAAGAGCAACCAATGTTCCACTTAAGATTTGTGCCCTGGTGGTTCCAGGGCCGCTCGTGCCACTGTTTACGATAATGGTGGTCGATCTGAAACCAATATCCCAATTGCTACTTGTACTATCCGCATTAGGTACGATTGCCCCAGTTTTAAAACTAAACAAAGTAAACTTATTGGTAGCACCTATGCGCAATGGGGGGCGGGTAGTTGGTAAAGGACTTTCATAAGGAGCATAGTCCGCATTTAAGTCGCTGATCGTTGTTGAAACAACAGGAATAGGGGCATCCTCTTCAAGGCAGCTGGCTACAAAACCTACCACTATTACTAACACTAAAATTGATTTGATTGATCTCATGATATATAAAAATTAATTATGGTTTAACATTCTTTTTTGAAAAGGAATAACTAACACTAACATAGTATAGGCGTCCCGGAAGATTCGGAATTGCAACTGGGTCAGTGTAGTCAAATAAATTATCTAAGCCCACCTGAAAACGGAGTGAGCTCTTGATGGTTTTTGCTGCCGAAATATTTACCAACGCATACCCACTAATAAAATTATCATAAACATCGAGGATGGAATTGCTATTCGTATCTGAAGGAGGAATGATTTCACCTTGAATATTGCCGCGTATATCACCAATACCATACTTGCCACGATAAATCACTCGCAAGCTTCCTTCCCATCCACTGGGTTTATGATCATAAAACAATTTGAAGTTACCCATGTGGCGTGAGCGATTGTATAACCCAAAGTATTCCTGCGGCTTCAATTGCCTGGTAACTAACGTATATGGATCGCGCCAATACACATCACCTGCTTTTACTGCCCTGGCTACATCTTTATCTTTTGTAAACAATAATTGATAGCCTAACGAAAGTGTTAAATGCTTAGCCACCGGATAAGAAAAATTGGATTCAAGACCTTGCGTAAAAGCTCTTTGTATATTGCGATAACTGTAAATACTTTGACCAGAGGTGGTGATTGCTACCGCTTGCGTTTCAATTAAGTTGTTGATGCTATTATGAAAAACATTCAAATCCATCTTCAAGGAAGGAAGTATTTCCACAGTAGCGCCTGCATTGATTGATATCGATCGCTCGGCTTGCAGATTGCCTAACTTGGAAGGATCGAATAAATACGTTTGTATCTGTCCTGCTGCATCAAGTTCTGCAAGGCGATCGATCGCCACTTCAGTACCTAACACGCTATATCCTCCCGCTGCCGAATTATTAAAGTTGAAATATAATTGACGAAAGTCAGGGGCTTTAAATCCTACTCCACCACTCACTTTAAAACTAACTTTCTTGTTAAGTTCATATCTCGAAGACAGTTTTGGACTAAACTGACCCCCATAAATAGTATTGTAATCGTATCTGCCTCCTGCAATCACCGAAAGCTTTTCCAAAGGCAACCACTCGTGTTGAAAAAACCCGTAGCTGGTTTCCTGATATCTTTTTTCTTCATCCCCATAACGCGAGGTTTGAACCATTTCTCTGATGTAGCCTGCACCCACTGTTAAAATGTTTTTTTCATTGAAAAAGTATTCTGCATTTAATTCAGGGCGGGTGAACGATTGTTTGAAATCATCATGGTAATACTGGCTGCCATCCGATTCAAGATTCAAATAGGTTTCAGTTTGATAGTGTGTTGAATAAAATCTAGCGGTAACCTTAAGCTTATCGGAAAACCGGTGCGTAAGTACAGGATTAAAATTCCAATCTCGGGTGTTACCATTACCCGCTGTGCGGGTGCGGTTTCCATTGGATTCTACTTCGAAACGAAAAACCTGATCTTCATTGAAGAATCTACCGGCCATACTGATATCCGTAAAAGGGCTAAACTTATAGGTAAGTTTACTATTGAATGTATAATTAGTGAATGGAGAAACTGTCTTCCCATAATTCTGCGGAGAAAGATCATAGCCATCGGTATGATATCGGTTTCCATATACATAAACACCAATTTTCTTTTTAGTGAACGCCACATCACCATTCACGTCAAGTGTATTATTTGTTCCATAGCGAATGGCCATGTTGGCACGCGTACCGGCCGGTCTGTCGGTGATAATATTTATAACTCCGGCCAACGCATCAGAGCCATACAGACTTGATGATGGACCTTTCACAATTTCAATTTGCTTGATATTACCAACAGCAATACGGCTTAATTCCAGTGATCCGGTATAGCGACCGATGATCGGTTCGCCATCAATTAGTATTAAGGTATAATCAGGATTGAATCCTTGTATCTGAATACCATTTCCCTGGGCATTTATTTGTGGAACAACCACCAATCCTGTCTGCTCGGTGAGAACATCGTTGAGTCGCAACGACCCCATCGTTTTGATTTGGTTCTTTGGAATGAGGGACACGGGCATTGGTAATGCCCCCACTGTTCTTTCGGTGCGGGTAGCTGTTATAATGAGTTCATCCAACTGCTTTGTGGCCAGCGTATCCCCATCCAAAGGTTTATCCTGGGCAAAGCATGATGCCGAGATCATAACGAGTGATCCGAGTATCCACTTGTAAAATGAGCTTAAAATTTTCACGCGCGCAAAGATCAAAATGTCAATCACCAAAAAATACCCTAAAAAGTATAATTAATGACAAATGGTACATCACCTGAATTATTTGCAAGTAATGGGTACTTTTGAACTAAAGTGCCATTATTTGGTTCTATACGAGTATGATTTTTGTCATTTTTTAATTTGAAATGAACGCTATGAAAGTGCAGGAAATAATAAATACTCAAAAAAGTGAATTTAAGACACTCCTTGAACGTGAGAATATAATCCTCCAAACAGCAGAAAATAAAACCGAAGAAGAACTGGTTCTCAAAAGCCAGGTACATAGAAACATCATTCACTTTTACTTCTGCCTTGAAGGATCAGGTGTCTTTGCCTTTGGCCCGCATTACAGCCGCCCCATAGAAAAGCAGCACAATTCTTTTTTCTACAATCCTGATATGGATTTACCATTTGAGTTAAGGCTTGCCCCACAAACAAGAATGGTAGCATTCTCCATTTCACTGGAAAGTCTGCACAAACTATTTACACATGACGGTTTACCCTTTCTGAAACCAGAAAATGCAAAAACGAAGCTTTACGATGAACGAGAGATTCCCACCAATTTATTAGTAGTGCTTAATCAGATCTTCACTGTTAATTTGAGTGAAAGCGCGGAGAAACTTTATTATCTCGGAAAGGTTTTTGAAATACTTGGACTATATTTCTCTGAGAAGAAACCTGATACGGAAGCATGTCCTTTCTTAAACGATCAGGAAACTGTACGCAAAATCAAACACGCGAAAGAGTATTTACTTAAGCACATGGACTCTCCTCCTGGCCTTAAGGAACTGGCAAAAATAGCAGGCTTAAATGAGTATCAGTTAAAGGTTGGATTTAAAGAAATTTATGGCAACACCGTATTTGGTTACCTGTTAGATCATAAATTAGATCACGCACGGGTATTACTTGATTCGGCAAAGTTTCAGGTGAACGAAGTTGCTTATCAGATTGGCTATGCCAACCCCAGTCATTTCATAGCCGCGTTTAAGAAAAAATTTGGTGTAACACCGAAGAAGTACCTGATGAACCTTGCCCGCAAGGTTTAAATGTTAATCTCTTCGTAAGCGTTTATAGATATTTATTGCGGTTATCAGGACTAGTACAAAACCGAATAACCCAACCATGCCCCACAATAATCCAAGTCCGTTTCGCACCACCACCAGCATTACAATTGCCACAAGAAAAATCGTGGCTACTTCATTCCAGATTCGAAGTTGTCGTGAATTGTACTTAAAAATACTTTCGCTTTGTTGTTTATAAATAACGTGAAGTGAGAAATGATATAACAGCAGACCAACAACGAAACCTAATTTAGTCCACAACCAGGGCTGAAAAGGATAATTGTAAAGCAATAGCCAACTGCCGAAGATCATGGTGAGAATACAGGAAGGCCATGTGATTCCTAGCCAAAGACGTTTGATCATGATGGTAAACTGTTGTTGAAGTATCGCTCTTACATCTTCTGGTTTATCCTGTGCTTCACGATTGTAAATAAAAAGCCGCACGATGTAAAAGAGTCCTGCAAACCAGGTGACTACAAAAATGATATGAAGCGCCTTAACGTAAAAATAAGTCATGTCAACTTCAGACAGTTATCGGTTCACTAAGTTCTGAATTCACCAGTTTAACAATCGTATTAATCCAATCCGTTCTTTCATTCATACACGGAATTACCGTGTATTCCACTCCACCTGCTTTCATAAAATCTTCGCGACCCTCCACCTGAATTTCTTCCAATGTTTCCAAACAATCGCTGACAAAAGCCGGACACACAACCACTAATTTCTTTATTCCATGTTGTGGGAATTTTTTGAATTGCTCAACTGAGTAAGGTTGTAACCACGCATCCGTTCCTAAACGCGATTGAAATGAAAAGCTATATTTTTCTTTTGGCAAACCTAGTTTCTCTGCCACCAGGTTGGTGGTTTCAATAATCTGGTGCCGATAACAAAAATGATGTGCTTCGGATGGAGCAGAACAACAATTTTCCCTTGCAAAGCAATGTGATTTGGTGCAGTCGGTCTTTAATACATGTCGCTTCGGAATACCATGATAACTGAAAAGCAAATGATCAAAGTCCTTCGCTAGAAAAGGTTTAATACTATTTGTCAGGGATTCGATATAATCAGGATGATTGTAAAATGGCGGAACGATTTTCAGTGTAAACGAATAGGCTCCCTTTTTGTGTGCTTGCTTCACATGCTCAACAGCCGTTTCATAACTGCTCATGGCATAATGCGGATAAAGAGGTACGAGTACCACTTCTTCCAGATCGGGATTCTGCCGATGCAATTTATCCAATGCAAAAGCCGTGGTAGGGTTGGCATAACGCATACACAACTCAACAGGCATATCGATGACCTCCGCTAATTTCTTCTGTACTTGCTTTGAAATGTAAATGAGTGGAGATCCATGCCCGGTCCATATGGTTTTATATTTTTCTGCACTTTTTGGCGCACGAAAAGGGACAATAATTCCCCTCACCAAAAGAGCGCGAATTAAATAAGGAATATCAATTACGCGCTCGTCCATCAAAAACTCATTGAGGTAAGTTCTCACATCTTTCACCTTTGTTGAATCCGGTGAACCCAGATTTGCTAACAGTACAGCCCTTTTTGCCATCGCCATTTTTTAAATCGCCTTGCTAAATAATTTCTCTTCGCTGCTTTTACGCCACATTCGTGCATCTAGGGCAGCACATATATTCCTGATAAACATATGACCCCTCTCTGTCGCAGTTATGACATGATCATGAACCTCTAACAAGTTATCCCCCTCCAGTTGTTTTAATTTTTCCATTGTTGAAGATAAAAATTCCTTATCGAGGTTGTCTGCATTCAGGATCGTTCTGTTCGTGCACATCAGTTCAAGAATGTGCTTGCGGAGTATCAGATCTTCCGCATTCAGATAATGTCCGGTGATATAAGGCCATTCTCCTTTTTCAATTTTATCCTGATAACCTTCCACCGTTTTTTCATTCTGCACAAAAGCATTCCATGAATCGCTGATGCTTGATGCGCCCAGGCCAATAATAAGTTTATTGATCGTGGTGGTGTAGCCCATAAAATTGCGGTGCATTTTTCCTTCGGATGCTGCGAGACATAATTTATCTCCAGGCAACGCAAAATGATCCATGCCGATCGCAACAAAACCTTGTTCTGTCAACAACGCTCTTCCTGTGTGATACATGGCCCACTTGTCGGAAGCTCCCGGCAAATCAGCTTCGGTATATCGCCTTTGCCCTTTACTCTTCCAGGGTACATGGGCGTATGAATAAAAAGCTATTCGCTCGGGCCGCAATTGCTGAATACAGGCCACTGTATGTTCAACACTATGCACAGTTTGCTTAGGAAGACCATAAACCAGATCTATGTTCACACTGTTGAAACCATGTTTTCGCGCCCAGTCAACTACTTCTTTGGTTTTCTCAAATGACTGAACCCGGTTGATGATGTATTGCACCTCAGGATCAAAATCCTGAACACCAATACTGATGCGGTTAAAACCTACTTTACTCAGAGCAATCAGATGTTGCTCGGTTGTATAGTTGGGATGAACCTCTACACTGAATTCGTGATCATCCGGTACATGACTGTCTTGAGTTATTCCTTCAATCAGTTTTGTTAAATTCTCAGGACTGAAAAAAACAGGAGTACCTCCACCCAGATGTATTTCTTTGATTACCGGTTGGAAAGGCATGCGCTCACTATACACACTCCACTCCTTAAGTACTACTGCTATATACCTTTCTTCGACTTTATGATTTTTAGTGATCCGTTTATTGCAGGCACAAAACGTGCATAGGTTTTCACAAAAGGGAAGATGAATGTAAATACTCAACGCACCTTGTTCATTGATAAAAGTATCGAGTACCGACTTCATCCATTTTTCAGGATTGATGGTCTCCGGTTCCCAATACGGCACAGTGGGATAACTGGTATACCGTGGTGTGGGCATATCGTATTTATGCAGAAGATGTAGAATATCTTCCTTCATTTTCAGCTAAATTTTTTTACTGCTTCAATAGTTGCCTCCACTTCCTTATCCGTTATCGCTGCACTGATGAACCAACTCTCAAATGCAGATGGCGGCAGATATACACCTTGCTGCAGCATGTGATGAAAGAACCTATTGAACAAATTATTATCGCAGGTCCTGGCACCGTCAAAATCAATAACCGGATGAAAACCAAAATGAACACTCATCATGCTACCAATTTGATTGATCGTGTGAGTTATTCCCTTCCTCGTCAGTTCTGCTCCGATTCCATCAGCCAGTTGCTTTGTGGTTGTTTCTAACGTTGAATAGATCGATGGATTATCTTTCAATTCTTTTAACAAGGTATAACCGGCAATCATCGCAATTGGATTTCCGCTCAACGTGCCAGCCTGATAGACATTACCCAGCGGTGCTATGTGTTGCATGATTTCTTTTCGTCCGCCAAAAGCACCTACCGGTAATCCACCGCCAATTATTTTTCCATAGGTAACGAGATCCGCTTTGATGTTGTAAAGTTGCTGTGCTCCACCTGCTGCCAACCGAAAGCCCGTCATCACTTCATCAAAAATCAACAAAATATTATGCTTGTCGCACAAGGCACGCAAGCCTTCAAGATAACCTACCGCAGGTAAAATACAACCCATATTGCCTGCCACCGGTTCGATGATGATGGCTGCAATTTCATTGTCATATTGAGCAATCAACGACTCAACAGCAGCAAGGTCATTATAAGGAGCCGTCAACGTATCTTGTGCAACGGCAGCCGAAACACCTGGCACAGACTGAATATCCAATGTAGCAACACCACTTCCTGCTTTCACCAGAAATGAATCGGCATGGCCGTGATAGCAACCTTCGAATTTGATAAACTTATTTCTTCCTGTATAACCACGTGCCAGACGAATCGCACTCATGCAGGCTTCTGTACCACTACTCACCATACGAATGAGATCAACATTGGGCACCATCGATTTGATCAACCCGGCCATATCAATTTCCAATTCAGTTGGCGCACCAAATGAAGTGGAGTCAACTGCTTTTTCCTGGATGGCTTTTACAATGGGTTCATGTGCATGACCAAGGATCATTGGTCCCCATGAAGCGATGTAATCGATGTATTGATTACCATCTGCATCATACATATAAGCACCCTTTGCTCTTTGCATGAAGAGCGGTGTGCCGCCTACACTTTTAAATGCACGTACCGGAGAGTTCACGC
>JANOUH010000245.1:0-3735 GCA_031416795.1 Cytophagales bacterium
ACCTCGACAAAAACCTCCGGCACGAATTGGGCGCACACTATACGCACGAAATTGACATTAAGAAAATAGTGAACCCGGTGATTGTGCAGCCATGGATGGAGCGCATAGAACAGGCCGAAGCCATTGATGATTATTTTCAACTGCTTACTGAGTTAACAAAATACAAAGTGCTGGACCCTGCCTGTGGCAGTGGTAATTTTTTATTTGTGGCTTTCCGCGAAATGAAACTGCTGGAGCGCAAAATCTTCGCACTCATTTTTGAAAACAGTAAACCAACGGATAAGAACAAACTGCATAAGTTTCTTACCACCTATCCGTTTGTAAACACCAAGCAATTCTATGGAATAGACCTGAACCCTACTGCGGTTGAAATTGCCAGGGTAACGCTCATGGTAGCCAAAGAGCTTTCCATTTTAGAACAAGATCACGCGTATGATAACAAGTTTAGCCCACTGCCACTCGATAACCTGGATGAAAATATTCTTTGTGCGGATGCTTTATTGAATGCAGATGGCACCCAGCGCCAATGGCCCGAAGCGGATGCTATCATTGGAAATCCGCCCTTTCAGAGTAAGAATAAAATGCAGCAGGAATTTGGTGTGGAGTACATGAACAAGCTCCGCCTTGCATACCCCGAAGTACCTGGCCGAGCCGATTTTTGTGTGTATTGGTTTTATAGAGCCCATCAACAATTGAAGCCAAACGCCTATGCGGGATTGGTGGGCACTAACACGATAAGACAGAATTATAGCCGAGAAGGTAGTCTGGATTACATTGTTCATCATGGTGGTGAAATTTTCAATGCGGTTTCTTCTCAGGATTGGAGTGGTGATGCTGCGGTGTTTGTTTCGATTGCATGTTGGAAAAAGGGAAGTTATGAAGGTGATAAAATGCTTTACTATTATGACGACAAAGAACTGAAAAGTGCGAAGCAACCCATTATAAACTCAAGCCTTAGTTTGCAAACCGATGTTACGGAAGCAAAAGTTTTGATTTGTAATAAAAAACCGAAACGGGTATTTCAAGGGCAAACGCATGGGCATGAAGGTTTTCTGTTGGAAAAGAATGAAGGCTTGAAAATTTTGAAGAAACATCCAAACTATGCTGAGGTACTTAAACCGTTTTTGATTGGCGATGAATTAGTGGCAGCTGCGGGCGCTCAACCTTCACGCTTTGTGATTGACTTTACATTGATGGATGTAAATCAGGCCGCTACCTACAAAGAGCTTTTTCAACGGATAGAAATGATGGTGCTGCCAGATAGAAAAGAAAAAGGCAAGGCGCAGGAAGAAGAAAATAAGAAGGCACTAAAAACAAATCCTAAAGCAAAAGTAAATAAGCATCACATTAACTTTTTGAACAATTGGTGGAAACTTTCTTACGGAAGGGAAGATATGCTTACACAGCTTGAAAGAAGAAAGCGATACGTGGCTTGTGCACGAGTTACTCAAAGACCAATCTTTGAGTTTTATTCCGTGGATATAACGCCAAATGATAAGGTAATGGCCTTTATGTTTGATGACTATTATACTTTAGGAATCATTCAATCAACCATTCACTGGAGATGGTTTTTAGAAAAATGTACTACTCTTGGTGAAACACCTAACTATAATTCAGCTGCCATTTGGGACACCTTCCCCTGGCCGCAAAACCCAACACCAAAGCAAGTGGAGAAAGTAGCCGAGGTGGCCATGAAGTTGCATCGGGAGCGCATCAGAACACTGAAGGATCACAACATGACGTTGCGCGACCTGTATCGCCTGCTGGAACAGCCCGGCAAAAATCCAATCAAAGATTTGCATGCTGCATTAGATAAAGCGGTGATGGAAGCCTACGGTTTTGATTCAACAAAAGATATGCTCAGTCAATTGCTTGAACTCAATCTTTTAGTTGCTGTCAGAGAAGAAAAACAAGAACCTGTACAGGCACCCGGTTGGCCCGAAGTCATCAAGGGCAAAGAGAAATTTATTACCGATGATTGTGTGAGGTTTGAGGGTTAAGCCTTCTTGAAGAATTTTAATTCTCCCTCTTTAATTTCACTGCACTTTATTTCAACGGTATTTAAGCCGATTGAATATCTGCTTTCAAAGTGTTGCAAGAGTAAGTTTAAGTGACGGAGCGATCGGGCAAAGTGTTTGTCGTAAGTGAGAAAAGCTTGAGTAGAAGAAAGGTTATTATCTTTTTCATTCACCAGATAGCGGCTTCTTCGCGAAAGAGACTGCAAAGCAGTATAAGCCAGATATTCATCTTCTGGCAATCGGGCAGGTGACAGTGAATTGGCAAAGTTCAATGCATAGTTTACATCCTTGTGCTTTCTGTATTGTAAGGTGTATTTGGAGAGGTGAGCGTTAACAAAATGTAAAGCACTATAAAAACAAACAGTCACCTGCCAATCGTAGCAATCAGAAACGTTTGTATTAATAGCCGACAGGAAGGTAAGATTTCGCTTGGCCTGGGATATGTGATCATCAAACTGAGCCAAGCGTTGCTAAGATTAGGATTTGTAAAGTGTATAATGATTGGGAACAGGCAAATGATCACCCGATTCAACAATAGTTGTTTCCATGTCGAATCCAAATTTGTGATACTTAGAGTTAATCACTGCCTCAGCCTTCAATAACTTCTTTTCTAATTCAAGATCACCGTCCTTCACCTCTGCCCAAACTAACACTTCTGAGTAGTTATAAGCAAAGGCCAATTTTTGCGGCTTTGCTGTGGCAATAAGCTTAGCGTAATCGACAATAATTCTTAAAACAAAATGCTGTTGTGCCGCGAGTTTTCCTAAGTGAGTGACTTCATCTGCATTTCCTGCAAAAATTGTTTCGTAAAACTTCTTTTGTTCAGAATTAGCAGTGTCGGTTTCTAACTGGGCCTGGTGTGAGCGGAGAGTTCCTATTAAGTTGTCAAACCAGGCTTCAATGGCAGATTGTTGGGTTGTCTCAATCATGCTTCAATAACGGTTTTTCAAACGGATTGGTATTTAAGACAATTTAAAGTTAAACGATTGAAAACCAATTCCAAAATTATTTCTTTTCCCCTAACTCGAACCGCTCGAACCCAATTAATTTTCCCTTCATAATGAATTTGTCAAATGAATCGTTAACATCTATATAAAAATTTGATTGCTCCGTTTCTGAATCATACTCTCCTGATGGAAGGATTTCAAACTTAATTTTTTCTACTGCACTAATATCGGCAACAAGTATTAAGTCTCTGTTTGTATAGTAAGGATCCGGTTTGGTATTAATTAATTTCTCTATCGTTAGGCTATCACATTCTAATTCATAATAATTATCGCTAAGCTGCCAGCTTTTTATAGACATAATATAGCGCTCACCTTTTTTCTTAATATCACGAATTTTAAAATCTGCAATTAAGACTTTACTATTCGCCTTAATATGCTTCTGATAAAAGTATGTTAAAGGAATACGGAGAGTGTCTATCCTCGATGCATTATATTTTGCCGCGACTTCGTCAATTCTTTGTAATCTCAACTGCCGCTTCGTTTTCTCTTTGGCTAGTTCCATTTCTTTTGCGCTTGGCCCACAAGCAAGAATAACGAAAAAAAGAAATAAGATAAAGACGGTTACATTGGGGTTAAAACAGGTTGAAGTTATGAACATAACGCTTTATTTTGGGAGATCAATTTTTCCCCTGACAAATAATTCCACTTCGCTTAGAGTTATGCCAAAAGGTTTTAAGTTTAAATAGGCTTTATGCATGGCTGAATTAAAC
>JANOUH010000246.1:0-3516 GCA_031416795.1 Cytophagales bacterium
TCATTGTCATAAGTGTGATTATATGTTTGAGTACTAATTATATTTCCCTTGTCATCAAAACTATCAAGTTTGGTTATATTATTTGTAGAAAAGAACGATCTTCCTATGTATGCCAAAAAGGTATAGTATTCTTTTGGGTAGGGCTGAATTTTGGTATCGAATTCAAAATTCTGAATGTAAGTTGAAATCAGATTTCCACCGAAATAAGTCTTGTAAATTGATTTGTTGACATTTTGCCCAAGGTATTCAAAGGTCTCTGATCTGAAGAATTCCAGTTTCTGAGAGGCTGAGGATAATGCGTAAGTATCACGTTTTATTACATGTCCTTGATTATCGTGTGTGAAAATCAATGAATCAAACGTTTTTGTGGAATTTTTTCTAGTAATGTATTCTATAATGTTATTGGCATTATAAGTAATGTAAAACGTGAAGTTAACAACCGAATGTGCTTCAAGATCTACTTTGTTGAGTTTTTTATCCTGATAGTAAAGTGAAAAATTATACCAGGTAATATCGGTTGTTGTGTATTTAGAAACGAAGTTTTGATCGTTATAGATGAAAGTTTCTTCTACAGGGCTAGCGTTTTGTTGGGTGTAGTTCACTTTAGCGAGATATTTTGTTTGACAACTGGCAACAGGAATTTCAGAATCGTCTGAGCAGCTTAAAACCAGTGACAGTAAAACCAATAGGTAGATGCTGTTCTTATGCATTGATAAATTGTTTATAGGTCATGCAAGAAAGTGAAATACTTAAGTTATACAATTGAATTTTCTTAGTTTGTTGAGAAAATATCTAACAATTCTATTACCCGCTGTCATCACTGTGCTTCTTACAAGCAAGACGGATAGAACATAAACTCATTCTACAGTATTTTACACTTGAACCCGATACGGGAAAAACCCCGTATTGTGATACGGGGAAAATACCCCCCTTGATACGGGGAAAACCCCGTTGTCTCGCGCCAGGAATTGTGTTTGCTTTACTGATGTCGACACGGATTTGAACATCGACAGATCACTAACCTCAAAAACCTAAATTTATTTGTTATGAATCTACTTAAGAACAAAAAAAACCTTGCTTCAACAATGAACCCTGATGCTATTTCTGAAATGGAATTCGCAGTGCTTGCCTCTACATGTGAGGGGTTAAGTTGTTTAGAAATTGGCCAGGAAATCCGCAGAAGCCATCGCACGGTTGAAAAGTACAGGAATCACCTATATCAAAAACTTCATGTGCGGAATAAAAAAGAATTAATTAAAGTCGCCTCTATACTTTTCAAGTTATAGCAGAGTAATAATGCTATTTATTGACTGGAATTGGTAAAGAAATATTACTTATTCTGCTAAGTCAATTTGTAGACTATGTTTTGCATCGTAGGAAGGTGCTCACATATCCAAATTCTGTTAGGCTGTTTTGAAATGTATTCCCTCTACTTTCGAAGAGTGATGCAACGAGTATCGTACATAAATTCCTTATCAGGGATTAACGGATGCCGTGTGCAGCTTGCATCCTTCTTTTGGCAGGTACTGTGATGCACGTGGATTGGCGTTGGTTGGCCCATCTAACCATAAGGTTTCTTCGTTGATTTGAATCACCTCTTCAGAAATGCCACCAAAAACCACGACACCGATTCGTCCGATGGTCGCTTGATATTGTTGTACCTCATGTCAATATTTCAAGGATGGGAAGTGTCGGGATAAATTGGATTTGCGGTATGGTTGAAATGAATTAGATATCTATTCGTTGAACGTTTTCAGTGCGACTACGAAGGAGTTGTATATTTATAGAAATATCGCCCTACCAACAAATGACCGCGATAGGGTCGATGGCCGTCTATAAATATATTACTTATGGAAACTTTAACATGTGCGATTTCAGGCAAAGCGTGTTCACCCGAACATGCCGTGTCTTTATCTGCTTTGCATCAGACCATTCAGCAGTATATCTTCAGAAATTATCCGGGCACGACCAGCGATAGCTTTATCTCCGATGAGCAACTCATTAATCTGGAGAAGAACTACCTCAATGAAATTCTCACGAACGAACTCGGAGAGCTGGATGACCTGGAGAAGGAAGTGCTCACCAGTATATCGCATAGTAAAATACTCAGTGAGAAAATTGAAGACATTTTGGATGAGGAGATTACGTTTGGAGATCGCCTTTCTGATAAAGTAGCTTCATTCGGAGGTAGTTGGAAATTCATCATTGCATTTTTCTCCTTCATGGCTTTTTGGATTGTGTTGAACGTAGTGCTTCTTCATGATAAAGTGTTCGATCCTTATCCGTTTATCTTGCTCAATTTGTTGTTGTCTTGTTTAGCATCCATTCAGGCCCCGTTGATTATGATGAGCCAAAACAGGGTGGAGGCAAAGGACCGCACCCGCAGCGAGCATGACTACAAGATCAATTTGAAATCAGAATTGGAGATACAATTATTGCATAAAAAAATTGATCACTTGCTTATCCATCAGAACAAACACTTGCTCGAAATGCAGCGCATACAGGCGGAGATGATGGAGACGATTTCAAGAGGATTTGTTGAGAATAAAAATTCCAATCCATAGGCATAATGGAAATAATAACCGAATCGGTAATCACCTGTCCACATTGTGGTCACCAGAAAATGGAAATAATGCCAACCAATGCATGTCAGTATTTCTATGAGTGTGAAAATTGTAACGTGTTATTAAAACCGAAATCAGGTGACTGTTGTGTTTTTTGTTCTTATGGAACGGTGAAATGTCCACCAGTTCAGCAATCGAAGGGTTGTTGTTCTTGATTAATTTATTTTATCATTTCTAACCTCTCGGTTACTCTTGTTTCAGCGGGTCTACCGGATTTGAGGTGGCTAACTTTATTGAATGATAACTAATGGTGAAAATAGTTATCACTAAAATGAGTGCTAACGATCCGGCAAAGATCATCCAGTTCAGTTGAATTTTATAGATGAAGCTCTTTAACCATTCGTCCGACACAAAATAGGCGGCAGGCAGCCCGATGATGCAGGCGATGCCCATCAATTTGAAAAAGGAAGCCATCATCAAGGAAAATACATGGGCCGAACTTGCTCCCATCACTTTTCTGATCGCCATTTCCTTACTTCTCTTTTCGGCCATAAACATAGACATGCCCAACAGTCCAATACAGGTGGTGACAATGCCCACCACAGTAAATACCCTCGACAGATCGTACAAGGCATTCTCTTCGTAATAAAGACGGTTGAATTCATCATCCACAAACCAATACGCCATGCCCACATCTTCAGGCATTACTTTCTTCCAGATTTTTTCCACTGCTTCAATCTTCTCCTGAATTTTACCGGCAGGGAGTTTTACATAATAAATGATGTCATTTCCTCTATCCAGTTGCACAGACAACACCAAAGGGTCAATTTTTTTGTAAGCGCTTTTATATTTGAAATCTTTTATTACACCCCTGATGGTAAAATTCTTTTCCTTATTGGTCCATTCATCTTTTATGATAAATGTTTGTCCGATCAATTCATCAATTCCCATG
>JANOUH010000247.1:0-20256 GCA_031416795.1 Cytophagales bacterium
TATACATCATCATTGCTTTGTTTGCGGGCATTGCCATGGGTTTTGTGCTGAATAAAAATTACCTCAACGAAGAAAATAAATCACTCACTACCGTTCAGGCATCAATCGATGAAACGAATGAAGCACTCCGCGTAAGTACAGATAGCACCGGGCGCGAGCAATTGCTAGAAAAGAAAAAAGCACTGGGAAAAGAACGAGGAGCTATTCTCTCTGTCCGTGATAAAAAAGTAGAACCATTTTCCTTATTAGCTGATATCTTCCTCCGCCTTATAAAAATGATTGTGGCACCCCTCGTATTCACGACACTCGTGGTCGGTGTTGCAAAACTGGGAGACATTAATTCTGTGGGCCGCATTGGAGGTAAAACCTTGTTATGGTTTGTAGCGGCATCACTAACCAGTTTAATGCTTGGAATGATTCTGGTAAATTTATTTGAACCCGGCATTGCCATGAAGTTGCCTTTGCCCGATCTGAGTGAAGACACGGGTATTACAAAAACCGCATTATCATTAAAAGATTTTCTCTATCACATCTTTCCAAGCAGCGTGATTGACGCGATGGCAAAGAATGAAATTCTACAAATTGTTGTCTTCTCTTTATTCTTTGGTGTGGCAACGGCTGCCATTGGCGAACAGGGAAAAGTGGTGATCAACTTTATGGATGCTACCGCCCACGTTATTTTGAAAGTGACTGGCTACGTCATGAACCTCGCACCAGTGGCTGTGTTTGGCGCCATGGCTGCCATTATAGCAAAACAAGGACTTGGCATTTTAACGACCTACTCAATTTTCATTGGTGAATTTTATTTTGGATTGCTTCTACTGTGGATCATTCTATGTCTTGCTGGTTCACTCGTGATCGGCAAACGAATTATTGAACTGATCAGAAAAGTAAAAGAGCCAATCCTTCTAGCGTTCAGCACATCCAGTAGTGAAGCCGCTTTTCCCAAAACGATGGAGTTGCTACAAAAATTCGGATGCAAAGACAAGATTGTAAGTTTCGTATTGCCCCTGGGCTATTCATTCAACCTTGACGGAAGCATGATGTACATGACTTTTGCTTCCTTATTTATTGCACAATCCTATGGTATCCACCTTCCTATCGCTACGCAAATTTCTATGCTGCTTGTTCTCATGCTCACGAGTAAAGGAATTGCTGGTGTTCCCAGAGCTTCACTGGTGGTAATCGCTGGCACACTGGCCACTTTCAATATTCCGGAAGCCGGCTTAGCCCTATTGCTGGGAATCGATCCATTGTTGGATATGGGCCGCAGCGCAACCAACGTAGTTGGAAATAGCATTGCCACGGCCGTTGTGAGTAAGTGGGAAAATTCGCTTGGAAAAGCGGAAGAAGAGATTTAAAGCAATATGTAAGGCACAGTTCAGGAATGAACTTAAAGTATTTAAATTTGTTCCTTAATTACTTTAAAAACGCTGAAAACTATGCTTAAGACAACTCCAAAAAATATACATATCTATTTGGAATCCAATCCAAATCCGAATTCTCTCAAATTTGTAATTAGTGAGATCCTTGTGCCTGAGGGGATGAGTTTTGATTTTCCCAATCCCGCTGCTGCTGAAGAAGCGCCCCTTGCACAAGAATTATTCATGTATCCATTTGTAGACCGCGTGTTCTACATGAGCAACTTCGTTACTGTTACAAAGAAGGAAGATGTAGAATGGATTGAAATACAGGAAACGATTAAAAATCATATCCGCACTTTCTTAGAATCCGGCAAACTGATTTTGGATCTAAAAGAATCAGCAGCTCCTCAACAAGAGGAAACCGAAACCATCAAAAAAATCAAAACCATTTTGGATGAATATATCCGCCCGGCTGTAGAGCAGGATGGCGGTGCTATTACTTTTCACTCCTATCACGAAAAGAAAGTGACCGTAGCGCTGCAAGGTTCTTGCAGCGGTTGCCCTTCATCAACCGTTACACTCAAAGCTGGTATTGAAAATCTTTTCAAGAAGATGATGCCAGAAGAAGTGCAGGAAGTTGAGGCACTGGGATAGTTCCAAGAGCTTAAAGTAAAAAGCTCAAAGCTTAAAGCAGAATCTTATCCTTTCGCTTTACGCTTTGAGCTTTCTGCTTTTATCCCTCCGCTCCTTTCAAATATTTATCTAAAAACTTCAGGATCGCTTCGGAAGCTTTGATGTTGTTTTCCTTCTTCACAAAACCATGTCCCTCATCCGGGAAAATCACATACTCTACCGGCACACCATTTTTAGAAGATGATGCCAGAAGAAGTGAAGGAAGTTGAGGCACTGGGGTAGTTCCAGAGCTTAAAGTAAAAAGCTCAAAGCTTGAAGCAGAATCTTATCCTTTCACTTTACGCTTTGAGCTTTCTGCTTACAGGCACTTTCTGTGGTTTTAAAGTGAATGAGATGAAGTGCAAAACGATCGATTATATTTTTCACTCAGACCACTGGAAGGCAAACACATACAAAGTAATTCAGGACCACGATGGAAAATATTATCCATCCGATCACCTACCTGTTATGGCTTCATTTACTTTGAAATAAATTTAGTAGCCAAAGATTCAGCGATTTAATCTGTATTGATCAGTGAATCTGTGGCAACGAATACTATTTCCTATTGGCTAGATAAACTCCACCCAGAATGGCGGCCATACCAATAAAATGACCTGGCAATAATTTCTCTCCATCAATCACACCCCACATAACGGCCACAATAGGCATAATATAGGTGACCGAGCTTGCATAGATGGGCGATGATATGCGTAGTAATTTATTAAACAACAAGCCTGCTACGGCTGTTCCCATCAAAGCCAGTAGTACCACAAACCCGAAAGCCTTCCATGCTCCTGGCTCGTGCGTTAAGGTGTACGTAAAATCCGTAAAGAAAAAAAGATACACCGCTGCAAAAGGTCCGATAAAAAGAAGAGATATGCTGGTAATCGTGATGGATCCTAAATCATGAATTTTAAATTTAACCCAATTGAGATTTGCTCCATATAAAGCGCACGCTGCTACGATCAACAATGCATAAGCATTAAACCCGGTTATGGTTCCTCCGCTGCGAGATAAAGCAAGCATAATCGCACCCACAAAGGAAAGTATGATTCCTAAAATAGCATATCCGCGAAAGCGCTGTGTAAAAAACAGTGCACCTAAAATCATGGTCCACAATGGAGAGAGTGTATTTAAAATTCCCGCTAACGAACTATTCAATTTTGTTTGGGCAAAGGCAAAAAGAAATGCTGGAACGAAGATACCCATTAAGCCGGATAGAAATAATTTAAAAAAATCTCCTTGTTTCAATTCTTTTAATCGCGGCAACGCTAATGGCAATAAAAAAATAGATGCCGCTGTCACGCGTAATGCGCCCACCACATCGGGTGAAAATGCTTTCAATCCTTGCTTAATTAAAATAAAGGATGTGCCCCAGATCAGAGACAACGTGAGCAGTAAAAATAAAGCGGAGACGTTTTTTTTATTTTCAGGCATAGTAATGATTAGAACACATGCTTTAAAAAAGCAACTCAAAGAACGCTAATCGTTCGGGCAATTCAAATCCGTATTCTTGCTGAGATTTTCTTAAAGACTAGACGGTAACACCACTAAACAACTGAATGACTTCATTCAGAATTTCGTTTACCTCCTCATAGGTTGGTGCTTCAACTAAACGCAGTCTGTACGGTTTAAAATCAGGTGTGCCTTTGAAGTAGTTGGTGTAATGTCTGCGCATTTCAAAAATGCCGAGCTTGTCTCCTTTCCAGCGAATGGAAAATTCAAGATGCTTTCGCGCAATGTTAACGCGTTGTGCCATATCAGGTGGAGGCAATAATTCACCTGTACTAAAATAATGTTTGATTTCATTAAATACCCAGGGTGAACCAATAGCCGCGCGACCAATCATAATACCATCAATACCATAGCGGTTGCGATACTCCAATGCTTTTTGTGGCGAATCGATATCCCCATTGCCAAATACCGGAATATGCATGCGTTGATTTTCTTTGATCTTTCCGATCAGTTCCCAATCAGCAGAACCTTTGTACATCTGCACGCGGGTGCGCCCATGAATTGTTAATCCTTTAATTCCTATGTCCTGCAAACGTTCAGCAACCTCCACCACATTTTTTGTTGAATCATCCCAACCCAATCTTGTTTTCACGGTGACGGGAAGATGCGTTGCTTTCACAATCTCTTCCGTCATCTTCACCATTTTAGGAATATCCTGAAGCAACGCTGCCCCTGCTCCCCGGCAAGCCACTGCTTTTACCGGACAGCCGTAATTGATATCGATCAGATCGGGATTCACTTCAGTGGCAATCTCTGCTGACTGCACCATGTTGCCAATATCTCCACCAAATAACTGGATGCCGATAGGGCGCTCATATTCAAAGATGTCCAGCTTCTGCCTGCTTTTGGCTGCATCGCGAATCAATCCTTCGGAAGAAATGAATTCAGTATACATCAAATCGGCACCACCTTCTTTGCAAACGGCACGAAAAGGTGGATCGCTCACATCCTCCATGGGCGCGAGTAAAAGTGGAAACTCTCCTAATTCAATATCACCGATCTTTACCAAGTTTGATAATTTGGTTAAAACTATGTTGTTTGCGGGCACAAAATTAATCCTTTTGTTGAGATGTCGGAACTGACGGGATTTTCCCATAGACCAGCGTGGTTATCCATAATTTTTATTCTGTTCACTGCCACCTTTGGTTTTGTGGTGATTGGTCCTCTTATCGGTTTTTTAGTTGCGATGCCATTTTATGATGGAACCATTTTCGACTTGACTACTAATCTTTCTGACCCAACTGCCCACCCTGAAATACGACAACCAATCTTGATTATGCAGGGCTGTGCTACGCTGATTGGATTAATCCTAATTCCAATTTTATATGTTTGGGCCCTCGAAAAAACGAATGCTATTGTGTGGATCACAGGAAAATCAACAACACTGGTTATCGTTGTTGTTACAGCGGCAATAGTAATTTCCTTCATGGCCATTAACTCTATGTTTATTGAATGGAATGCCAATTTCATTTTCCCTGATTTTCTGAAAGAGTTTGGAGATTGGGCACGAGAGCGGGAAACACAGGCTGAAGAACTCACTAAGTTTTTCACCACGTTCGATTCAACGGGTGATTTTATCTTTGGCGTATTCGTCATTGCCTTGTTGCCTGCTATAGGAGAGGAGTTAGTCTTTCGTGGAATGCTGCAACCCGAAATTTTCCGCGCCAGTGGCAATCATCATGTGGCCATTTGGGTCTCGGCCATTATCTTCAGTGCGTTTCATATGCAATTTTTTGGATTCGTGCCACGCGTGTTGCTTGGTGCTTTATTCGGATATCTCTATGTGTGGTCTGGTCATTTACTTCTCCCGATGATTGCGCATTTTGTCAATAATGGCTTCTCTGTGCTCATGATGTATCTCTATCAAAAAGGCACCATCACTACAGACATGGATTCACCAGAGGCGGCACCCTGGCCGCTAGTGGCAAGCTTAACGTTGGTTTTTATCGTACTGATGTTCTATTTTAGAAAATATCACACAACTCATAATCAAACCTCGGTGTGATCACCTCAAAAAAATTCAGCAATCTTTCGCAACGTCTCATCACCGCTTTACTTGGAGCTGCCGGTATTGTGTTCAGTATCATGTATAGTGAATGGACCTATTTCATTGTGTTTTTTATCATTTGTCTTTTCACCCTCCTTGAGTTTTATAAACTTTCAGGTTTAGATGGGATGATTCCGCAAAAAACATTTGGAACCATTTGCGGAGTGTTGATATACTGCCTTTCTTTCTTTATCGAGCGTGGAGATATTTCTTACCGTTATTATTTCTTGATTTTTCCCGTTGTTTCTTGTGTGTATATGATCAAACTTTATAAAAAGACCGAGCGAAAACCGTTCACCAACATCGCATACACCTTTCTTGGAATTTTTTATGTAGCCACTCCTATTTCACTGCTTAACATTGCGACATTCGAAAATCAATCGTACGATTATCAGATCATTTTTGGTTGCCTTTTCATTCTTTGGGCTAGTGATACCGGTGCTTATTTTGCCGGTTCCTTGTTTGGCAAACGAAAACTTTTTGAGCGCATCTCACCCAAAAAATCGTGGGAAGGATTTGCCGGTGGAGCCATTCTGGCATTCGCTTTTGCTTATGGCTTGCCTTACTTTTTTTCTTCTATCGGGCATGAACCCACCATACGCTCATGGCAGTGGATGGTGATTGGTTTGATCATTATTGTTGGCGGTACCTTTGGTGATCTGGTGGAATCACTGCTTAAAAGAAGCATTGAAATCAAAGATTCGGGCACCAGCTTGCCAGGCCACGGTGGCTTTTTAGATCGCTTTGATGGGTTGCTTATTTCCGCCCCATTTATTGTGGCATTTTTGGAGATTTTTTAACTGTTTTCACAGCCTTGTTTCTTTCCCCGTATCTAATTTATATATCTTTGCAACCGTTTTAGGGGGCCTTTTTTGTGGATTTTAGCAAATAGGTCCAGACCTAATAAAACTTAAAAATCTTGCACTTTTATGGCATATATAGAACCAGCTCCGATTGTTGATAAGGAAAATCCATTCGAAGCAATGATGTCTCGTTTTCACACGGCTTCGCAAATTTTAGGACTTGAAGATGAAGTATACCAGGTATTAAAAAGCCCTGCCAAGCAAGTAATCGTTTCGTTGCCCGTAACCATGGATGATGGTAGTATTAAAGTATTTGAAGGATACCGTGTCATCCACTCTACGATATTAGGTCCCTCCAAAGGAGGAATTCGTTTTGATCCGCATGTAAATCTGGATGAAGTAAAAGCATTAGCCGCCTGGATGACCTGGAAATGTGCAGTGGTGGATATTCCTTACGGAGGAGCAAAAGGTGGCGTTGCCTGTAACCCACGCGAAATGTCGGCAGGAGAGATCGAGCGTTTAATGCGCTCGTATACTCAAGCTATGATGGGTGTTTTTGGCCCCGACCAGGACATTCCTGCGCCAGACATGGGAACAGGACCTCGTGAAATGGCCTGGCTTATGGACCAATATTCAAGAAACAAAGGAATGACCGTAGCTGCTGTGGTTACCGGAAAACCGATTGTAATGGGAGGATCATTAGGAAGAACCGAAGCCACAGGCCGGGGTGTAATGGTTTCTGCCTTAGCCGCCATGGAGAAATTAAAAATAAATCCATACAATGCCACTTGCGCTGTTCAGGGTTTTGGAAACGTGGGCTCATGGGCAGCACGTCTTCTTGCTGAAAGGGGCTTGAAAGTAGTAGCCGTGAGTGATATCTCAGGGGCTTACTACAATGAAAATGGAATTGACATCGAAGCCGCTGTAGCTTTCCGAGATAAGAATAAGGGCTCCATGGAAGGATATTTGGAAGTACAGAAAATTGAAGGAGCCGATCTGTTGACTTTACCCGTAGATGTTCTTGTTCCGGCAGCAACCGAAGATGTTATCACCAGTTCCAATGCAGGAAAAATTCAAGCTAAACTGATTGTCGAAGGCGCAAACGGACCTACTTCATCTAAAGCCGACAGCATCATTTATGAAAAAGGCATCAGCGTAGTTCCCGACATTCTTGCTAACGCAGGTGGTGTTACCGTTTCATATTTTGAGTGGGTTCAAAACCGACTGGGTTACAAGTGGACTGCAGAACGCGTAAATCGCAGAAGCGACCGGATTATGAAAGATGCTTTCAATATCGTCTACAAAACGGCTGTACAATACAAAGTATCTTTGCGTATTGCCGCATACATGGTTGCTATCGACAAAGTGGCTAAAACATATAAATTCCGCGGAGGCTTTTAATCCTTTCCTTATCGGGAAGGATTTGTTATGAGTTAAGGGTTCGTGCCCTTATCTTTGCGCATTAATTCAATGATCATGACCATTCATCGCGAAGGCCGCACACTGTTATTCGTATCACTGCTGGCTTTTTTTGCACTTAATTGGGCGATTTCCTATTTCTTTCCGGAGTCTTCTATTCTACAGAATATCGTAATTGGTGTGAGCGTTGTTTTTTATCTGATCATTCTTCAATTCTTCCGTATACCCATTTTTGAAGTTCAAAAAGATGCTAAGAAAGTATTGGCTCCAGCCGATGGCAAAGTTGTCGTTATAGAAGAAACCCATGAGAATGAATATCTGAAATCGAAGAGAAAGCAGGTGTCTATTTTTATGTCGCCCATTAATGTACACGTTAATCGTATGCCTGTAGCTGGCTCTGTCTCCTATTTTAAATATCATCCGGGAAAATATTTGGTGGCGTGGCATCCTAAATCAAGTACGGAAAATGAGCGCACCACCGTAGTAGCAAAGATGAATAATGGTACAGAAATTTTATTCAGACAAATTGCCGGTGCTCTCGCGCGCAGAATAAAGTGGTATGTGAAAGAAGGACAAAAACTTGATCAGGGTGATGAGTTTGGCTTTATTAAATTCGGATCTCGTGTTGATATTTTCTTGCCGTTGGATGCAAAGGTGACGGTGCAAATTGGAGAAATTACCAAGGGAGGGAAAACAGTAATTGCAGAGCTGTAATACCTTCTCAAGGAATAAAAATGCCGCTTTTCAAAAATCCGTGGACACTCGGGTATTATCATTGTTCAAATGATTACCTTTCGGAATTGGATTTTGCGCACTTTATAGGATCATAGTTTAATAGACAACTCATCATTACTTATATGAGTATTAACCTCAATTTCAAGTTTGCCAATCAGCAACAAGATTTTTTTGTCACGTTAAACCAGCGTGTTAATCAGTATTTCAAAACAAATAACATAGAACGTACCGGAAACTCAGAGATGGTGATTAAAACCATCGTGATGTTTTCTATTTACTTCATTCCCTATTTCGTATTGATCTCCGGTGTAGTTTCAAATGCATGGGGCATGTTGGGTCTTTGTGTGATTATGGGTTTCGGCTTAGCTGGTATTGGTCTTTCTATCATGCACGATGCTAACCATGGATCGTATTCCAATAAACCATGGGTAAATAATTTATTAGGTCTTTCTCTCAACCTGGTAGGTGGTCATGATACAAACTGGAAGGTTCAGCATAATGTACTGCATCATACTTACACCAACGTGCACGATGTAGATGAAGATATCAGTCCACGTGGCATTATCAGAATGGCACCGGAATCAAAATGGAAACCCATTCACAAGTTTCAACATTACTACGCCTGGTTTTTCTATGGCTTCATGACGCTGGTATGGGTGATCACTAAAGACTTTGACCGTTTAGTAAAGTATCAGCGTGAAGGACTTCTTAAGAAGCAACGCACCACCGCTACCAGAGAATGGATGATCATGATGGCAACCAAAACAGTTTATTATACTTACATCGCAGTCATTCCAATGCTCCTGCTTGATGTAACTTTTGGCCAGGTAGTTATTGGCTTTTTTGTCATGCATTACATCGGTGGATTTATTCTGGCCATGATTTTTCAACCTGCTCACGTGGTGGAGGGCACTGAATATCCCATGCCTGATGAAAATGGGAACCTGGAAAACAGCTGGGCCATTCATCAACTTCGTACTACGACCAACTTTGGACACCGTGCTAAATTTTTCTCATGGTACGTAGGTGGTCTCAATTATCAGGTGGAGCATCATTTATTTCCCAACATTTGCCACGTTCATTATCGCGAGATCGCTCAGATTGTAGAAACAACAGCTAAAGAATTCGGCTTGCCTTATAAGTCAAAGAAAACGTTTAGAGAGGCCGTTGTTGCCCATGCAAAACAATTACGAGTTCTTGCTCAGAAGCCTAAGCCTGCCCTGCCCATGCCAGAGTTTCTTCCGTTGCTGCATAACCAAAAAGTTCAACTTAACACTTCCTTGAGCACGGCTACGGATTTCATTTCTCCGAACCCATCTGAATGTGCCTGATAAAAGTGCAATAACACAGCAAGAATATTTTTTCTTTGATGATAGGTTAGGGGTATCTCAATATGATAATCCAATGTCAGAAACTTATTGAGGGCTATCTCTTCGTCATCACTTACCATTCTTCCCCCCAATACTTCGCTGGTGAGGTGGGGTCCAAAGCCTAAATGCTTGCTCAAACCTATCAGAAATATCAGATGAAAATTCTCCGGATGCTCAAGGGTGTCCAGATAGATCAAAGAATCAGCTATGAAATTAAAAATATCCTGCGCATGACTCTGCTCTTTCACCGACTTGTTTAATACCTCATTGATAAACATCGCAATAGTCGCCTTGCGAACATCAGCATTGATAAATTGATAAGGATGGAAGCATTTCACTTCCTTGATATGCATGAGGCCTGCATTTTCTTTATGATAGACCACCATATCCAATAATGTCAACGGTTGAAAAAGTGCAATTTTACTTTTGCGGGAACTGGTTCTGACTCCCTTTATCATGTAACTCTGCAATCCAAATTGCTCGGTAAATATGTTAGCGATGATGGAGGTCTCTCCAAATTTAACAAACCTGAAAACAATCCCTCTGGTTTTCTGGAGCACGTTTATTTGTTACGATTTTTCATGTCATTAAAAAATGACTGGCGACTTCGGGCTTCATAGGTGTCCTTCTCACCAAGCATAACCTGTGCATTGCTGGCACTTAATCTGAATGAAAAGGAAGCCAGCTCTCCAGTCTCGGCACAGATCGCATGCACCTTGGTTACAAATTCTGCCACTGCAAGCAAGTTGGGCATCGGCCCGAAAGGTTTACCTTCATAGTCCATATCCAGACCGGCTACAATTACGCGTTTTCCACTGTTCGCCAATGTATTGCAGACTTCGATGATCGACTCATCAAAAAATTGTGCCTCATCAATTCCCACAACATCACAATCACCAGCCAACAACAAAATATCATGAGCAAAATTTACAGGTGTCGATCTTATTTCGCGTTCATTATGGGATACAATCTTCTCTACATGATAGCGGGTATCAACTTTGGGCTTGAATATTTCTACCTTCTGTTTGGCAATTAATGCCCGGTTTAATCTGCGAATCAGTTCTTCTGTTTTACCAGAGAACATACATCCACAAACAACTTCAATCCAACCGCTACGGCCACTGGCTTTTGATCTACCTAAGTGAGGTTCAATAAACATTCATGCAATTTAGGATTTGAAAAGTAGATATAACCACAGTTAAACCGGGATTTTAGGACGTATAATCCATGTGGGACATCTTGCTTTCTTCCGGAACACGAATACGGCACGAGCCCAAGGCACGTGTTTGACAAGCCAGTCGTTCGTTTTCTGCCAATTGACCCAGGCTTCGATATTTTAATTCGGCTATAGAAAGGCGAGAGAGTTGATCCATTCCCTCCACCACAATCATTTTGCATGTGGTGCAACGGCCCTTGCCTCCACAGGCATGCATCCAATCAATAAAGTGGGATTGCAAGACCTTCAAAATGGATTTAGATTGATCAACATCTGATAGTTGTTTTTGAGCCAAATTTTCAATCACTATCTTTACCATGGAGACCAATTTAAATCCGTTAATTTCGTTTCTAAACAAGATTACTGAAAATTCTTACTCATGGACGAAAAGATTAGTTTAAAAGCTGTCGATCACTACGCACAGCAATATGCACTTCACCTCGTCAATTCGTTTTTTTCAAAAAAGACTAAAATATCGGGGCCCGAAATACTCCAATTATCAGCCATCAAGCAGGTAAATCTGTTTGTTGTTCGTGATCTTCTAACGGCCTGGAAAAAGGAAAGTGAAAAACTAAAGAGTCCCTATTTTGATTATGATGCCAGGGAGGTGAGTGAAGCCTTCGTTGCATTTCAAAATAGCTTAAGCAATCATATTTTAATAGGCAGGCAAGACTTCCTTCCCTTGCTGACGAAGGCAGTAAACCAAACCATTTATCTTATTCTTGATCCCTATGATTTTTATTCTGATATATTAGATGAAAAAGAGGGAAGCTCCTTAAACACCGTTGATTTAAAAAATGATGTTAAGTACATTAGAATAAATAAAGCTCCACTTGAAAAACTGGTAACACGACTGGAGGAGAAAAAGTTGGACTCCATTTCTGGCAATGAGGCCTTTGCCATTTTGGATCATATTCTGGAAGAGGTGAATTTTACACCGGAAGAAGTTGAACCCCATCTTCAGTTGTTCAATCAGATGATTCCTTTAAAAGTCGAAAATTTTTATGAAGCAAAGCCTCTTACACCGCAGGCTCCTGTTTCAAAACCAGAAACAACCGTTATTGCAAATATTCTAAGAACAGCAACCCCTACCGTACAGAAGGAGGCAACAAAAAATACTTTGGCCGATGATCTCGCTAAGAAAAAAATATTGCGTCTGAAGGATAACCTCACGATCAATCAGAAATTCATGTTTACCAAGATTCTATTTCATGGTGATTTTGAAATTTTTTCTGAAGCCATTGACAAACTTGATCGCTTTGATAATCTATCACAGGCCATGCGCTTTATTGAAGACGGTTATCCAGACTGGGATAAGGAGAGCGAAGAGTACCTTGAGTTTATTGAAATCATTGAGAAGAGATTCAACGATTAGACACGCTGCAGCATCTGACTGCGATGTGCATCTAATTTCAATAACACAAAGAGTAAAATTGTAAAACCCCACAACGATGATCCTCCGTAGCTAAAGAACGGGAGGGGTATACCAATCACTGGAAAAAGTCCAATGGTCATTCCTATGTTCACCGCAAAGTGAAAAAAGAAAATAGTGGATACGGAATATCCATACGCCCGGGCGAACCTACTTTTCTGTCGCTCGGCAATAAAAACCACCCGGAGTAAAAATGCAATGAATATCGCGATGACGATAAAGCTGCCGATCCAACCATGCTCTTCACCAATCGTGCAAAAAATAAAGTCTGTGCTTTGCGCTGGCACAAAGTCGAACTTGGTTTGAGTGCCTTCCAGAAATCCTTTGCCAACAAAGCCTCCACTACCAATAGCAATTTTTGATTGAGTTACATTCCAATTTATTCCCATGGGATCAGAATTAGGATCAACCAAAGCTTCTAACCTCATTTTGTGCCGCACCGGCAAAATGTTATTTATAACATAATCAAATCCTTCAATCGTTAAAATAATCAACAACGCACCGGCAGCTAAGGCCACTATTCGTTTCATAGTTCGTTTGCCAAAAAAAATAATGATTGCAAAAATCAAAACGATTGCACCATACAAATACCATTGATTATCTATAATCAATGTGAGTATTGCAATGATTACCATAGAAATACCAACAATCAAAAGGAATGGAGACATTCCTTCTCGATAAAAAACCAAGAGAAAAGATGCAAAGACAATCGCTGTTCCAAAATCCTTCTGTAAAAGAATCAAACCCATTGGAACTATAATCAAAGCAAACAGAATAAGCTGGCTATGAAGATTATCCATTCTGAAGCCAACAGAACCGATTAATTTCGCCACCGTCATTGCAGTAATAAACTTTGCAAACTCAGAAGGTTGAATGCTAAATGAGCCAATTGCAATCCAGGCCTTATTGCCGCCTACTTCTTTACCTATTATAGGCACTGCCACGAGCGCTATCAGTATGATACCATAAAACAAATAGGCAAAGGTTTCATAGAATCGCATATCCATGATCACGATTACAAGAATGATGATGAATGATGCCGCGATGAAAATAAGCTGACGCCCCGAGTTTAGCGACAAATCCCAAATGGTCTGCTTTACCGATTCATCATAGACAGACGCAAAAATATTAAGCCACCCCATTACTACCATGAGGATATAAAGGAGTACGGCAACCCAATCTAACTTACCCGCTATATCTTCTCCCCTATTCATTCAAACTTATTATTAAGCACGTACTGTTCAATCTGCGGTCGTTTGGTTTGTCCAAACAAATATTTTTCAATCATCAAGCTGGCGATTGACGCGGCCGCACGGGCTCCCTGACCAGCATCTTCAACATACACGGATATGGCAATTTTCGGATTATCGCGTGGAGCAAATGCAATGAACACCGAATGATCAAAAAGCGGTGGAGCATTTTCTACCGTACCTGTCTTTCCACAAACAATTACATCGGCAAGCTTTGCACGATATTGACCCGTTCCTTCCTCCACCACTTTTTGCATCGCATCCACTGCCACAATAAAGTATGATGAATCAATCGATGTATAATGGCGCTCATTATAATTAGGTAAAGGCTTATTATCTTTTCCAATCGTTTTTACTAAATGGGGAGTATAGTAATAACCGCGATTGGCGATCGTAGCTGCAAAGTTGGCCATTTGAATCGGCACCACAAGGTTTTCTCCTTCGCCAATTGCAATCGAATAAATATTAGAAAATTTCCATGGTCTGTTTCTATAGGCACGATCATAATATGCCGGGGTTGGAATGAGCCCACCTTTTTCGTTAGGCAAATCAATTCCTAACGGGCCTCCAAATCCAAAACTCATGATATGTTTATCCCATTCAGCTAAGCCAATTCGTGTGTCTTTGAACGGGTCATTCGATACTCCTTTATTAAGCATGCGCCTCAATACACTATGAAAATATGGATTGCATGAATTCGCAATAGCACCACGCAGATCTTCATTACTATGAGCACCATGACAATTTATTATTGATCGATCGCAACGAATACGTGTTTCAGGAGTGATCACTTTCTCCTGAAGTGCTGTCATGGCCTGGGCAATCTTAAAAATTGAACCCGGCCTATATTGCGCCATGAGTGGGCGGTTAAACAGCGGCTTAAGCGAATCGGAATTAATCAATTTAAAGTTGGTACTGTAGTTCTTTCCGGTTAGTAGAATCGGATCATAGGAAGGTCCAGAAACCAATGACAATATCTCACCAGAGGTCGGATCAATAGCTACAATACTTCCTGACTTTCCCTTCATTAAAAATTCACCGTACAGCTGCAAGTCGATATCGATCCCAGTAACCAGATTTTGACCGGGCACCGAAAGTGTATCGTATTTTCCATCACTAAACGATCCTTTCTCAACGCCTTTTACATCGCGTAATTTAAAACGAACACCACGCTTTCCTCGCAATTGTTCTTCGTAAAATGCTTCGATACCACTCTGCCCGATATAGTCTCCCTGTCTATAGATTTTTGTCTTATCCCGATCCAGTTGGTTCTTATTAATCTCACTCACATAACCAAGTGCATTAGCCAACGCGCTGGACGAGTAGGCACGTGTAGTTCGAGCCTGAATATAAAAACCAGGAAATTCATCCATTTGATCCTGCACGCGCGCAAAGTCAACATTAGATAGCTGATCCATAAAAAGAGTTGGCTTAAAAGGAGAGTACTCCCTACGGGCCTTCATCTCTTTGAATTTTGTTCGCAACTCATCACGTGACATCTCAAATACTTCACAAAATTTAGTGGAGTCAAACTTCTTAATGTCTTTAACAATTACTTCAATGTCATACTCAGGAGTATTGTAAACTATCAGCTTCTTGTTGCGATCATAAATAAGCCCACGGAAAGGATATTCCACCTGGCGAAGAATAGCATTGCCCTCCGCCATTTCAGCATAGCGGCTGTCCAGGACTTGAATCGAAAAAAGTTTAATCAGGAAAATTACCCCAACCAATACAAATACGAACTGCAATATTTCTTTGCGTGATTCATTCATATTTTTCTACGCTGGGGAACAAGAAATTGCAAAAAGATGATCACGGTCATAGTAAATAGCAGGCTGCCCATGATTTTAAGCATCGTAAACCAGAACATATCAAAACCAGAAGCTTCCAAAAAGAACAGAACAAAATGATGAATAAAAACCAGTGGAATAGCATAAACTAAAAACCATTGCACCCCGTTGGTTGCAATGGTTGGTGAATTTCCGACATCGTATCCACCCTGCGGGGTAATGACTGACAACCAATAGTTGCGTAGATAACTCATCAAAACCGTGGCAAATGCATGTATCCCCATGCTACTATAAAAAATATCAACCGTAAATCCCACAATAAATCCAACCAAAATGGCAAGTGTTACACTTAATTCGAAAGGAATAAGAAGGATGAATGCCACATATAAAAAACAAAATGCAGAATCAAATAGTACCAGGTTTTTTAACAACATAACCTGCACCAACACATACACAAAAAAGAAGATGATTTGAGCAATCCCTGTTCTGATCATCGTATCTCACTTATTGTTACATGCTCCAATGAATCCCTTTCACTCTTCCAATTACTCTTCACCAATTCTACAAATGATAACTTGCTGAAGTCTTGCGCCAATGCAACCTGAATATTCCAAAAAGGAGCTTCTTCATTTAATGTAGCACTATGTATGACTCCTACTAAAACTCCCTTCGGAAAAATTGAATTGTATCCGGAAGTAACAACAGTATCGCCAACAGAAGGGTTCGCGTGCCTGGGAATGTAACGAAGATTTGTAAAGCGCGTATCGGTTCCGTCCCACTGAGCCGTTCCAAAATATTCCTTCTGCTTGACAACGCACGAAACCATCTCATCAGTATGCAGCAATGAAATCAATACAGAGAAATGATCGGATACCGACTTCACCTTTCCCACTGCACCCAAAGAATTTATGGCTGCCATACCTGGTATAATGCCATCCAATTTTCCTTTGTCAACGGTAATGTAATTTTTATAAAACCGCGTTGAATTTGATACCACTTTTGCTTCTATATATTCAAACCGGTTACGCATCAAGGGATCCTTAAGCTCCGGTATTTGATCAGCAAATATTCGTTGATTGCGTTGTTCTAATGCTGTGCGCAAAATGGCATTTTCCTCAGCCAGATCTCTATTGATATTTCGCAATGAAAAATATTCTCTAACGCCTTGAGAAAATCCAAGTACGCCTGCTGCTATACGATTGGAGGAATTGAAATAAGCAGAACTCTGAAATCGATTATTTTCTACAATCAACCAGGCGCAAGTCAATTCAAGAAGCAGGAATGTAAAAAAAGCCCGATACTCATAAATAAACTTTAAGAGCCTCTCCATTCATTATGTCATCAAAACCTTTCTGTATTTTCTCAGATTCTTTAATGCTGCACCTGTGCCTCTCACAACTGCTCTCAGTGGATCATCAGCCACATGAATAGGCAATTTTGTTTTTAGCGAAAGTCGTTTGTCCAGACCACGCAACATCGCTCCTCCTCCAGTCAAATAAATTCCTTGTTCATAAATATCTGCTGAAAGTTCAGGCGGAGAAAGTTCAAGTGCTTTGAGCACGGCTTCTTCTAATTTAGAAATAGATTTATCGAGTGCGAAAGCAACTTCTGAATACGATATCTTAATCGTTTTGGGAATACCTGTCATCAGATCGCGACCGCGAATTTCATAATCATCAGGACCGTCATCCAATTCAGTAAGCGCTGAGCCTACTTCAATCTTCACCCGCTCTGCAGAACGCTCACCGATCAACAGGTTATGTTGTCTACGCATGTAATCGAGAATATCGCGATTAAAAGTATCTCCTGCTATGCGTATGGATTGATCACATACAATTCCGGAAAGTGCAATTACTGCAATGTCAGTAGTTCCTCCTCCAATGTCCACGATCATGTTACCTACCGGTTCTTCAATGTCAATTCCAATTCCAATGGCTGCTGCCAGCGGTTCATGAATCATGTAAACTTCTTTCGCGTTTGCATGTTCCGCTGAGTCACGCACAGCACGCTTCTCTACTTCGGTAATCGCAGACGGAATACAAATTACCATGCGCAAAGAAGGCGGGAAAAGTCTACGACCCGTGTCGATCATCTTAATCATTCCGCGAATCATCATCTCCGCTGCGTGAAAGTCAGCGATCACACCTTCCTTCAATGGACGAATCGTTTTTATATTGTCATGAGTTTTCTCGTGCATCTGCATTGCTTCACGACCGATGGCAATCACTTTGCCGGTAGTTCGGTCAAGTGCAATAATGGATGGCTCATCTACCACGACTTTATCGTTATGAATAATAAGTGTATTGGCAGTTCCCAGATCGATCGCAATGTCAGTGGTAAAAAAATCAAAAAATCCCATGTGTTACTCCCCGCAGTATAGTTAATAAAGCACAAAATTACAGAAATATTCCGTGGATTTTTAAGCCAATTCAGTTGAAAAACTTACACGCACTAATGCTTGAAGTGACGTGTGCCCGTAAAGACCATGGCCATGTTATGACGATCACAAAAATCAATGGAATCCTGATCTTTGATTGAACCACCCGGTTGAATGACTGCCTCAATACCGTGTTGATGAGCAATCTCAACGCAATCGGGAAAAGGGAAGAACGCATCAGATGCCATCACCGATCCTTTCAGGTCAAAACCAAATGCACCCGCTTTCTCAATCGCTTGCTTCAAAGCATCAACACGACTGGTTTGACCAACACCACTGGCAAGCAATTGACCATTTATCGCCAGAATGATCGTGTTGGACTTCGTATGCTTGCAAATCTTGCTCGCGAAGAGTAATGCATCAACCTGTTCGGATGAAGGTGAACGCTTTGTCATTTGCTTCAAATCTTCTTTAGAATCTGTTTTTAAATCCAAATCCTGTTCAATCACGCCATTAAGCAAACTCTTAAATTGCTTTTTGGCTGTTAGCGGTTGTTTTTGCTTCAGAATGATTCTGTTCTTTTTGGATTTCAGCAGATCAAGCGCGGCCGAATCAAATTCGGGTGCAATCAAAATCTCGAAGAACAATTTATTTATTTCTTCGGCTGCAGCCAGATCAATTTTCTGACTTGATGCTAGCACTCCGCCAAAGGCAGAAATCGTGTCGGCCAGGAATGCTTTCAGATAAGCATCTTTTACATTCGCACCTATAGCCACTCCGCAGGCATTGGTGTGCTTAATGATAACAAAAGCGGTTTCGCCTTCAAACTCCTTTACGAGATTAATGGCCGCATCAACATCCACCAGGTTGTTATAAGAAAGTTCTTTGCCATTCAGTTGATCGAAAAGACTTTCCATTTCGCCAAAAAATATACCTTGCTGATGTGGGTTTTCTCCGTAGCGCAAAACTTTACCCTGTTTAAAACTTGCTTTGAAGCTTGAGATGCCTTGCTCCTGGTTGAAATAACCAAAAATAGCTGCATCATAATGAGAGGTGACATCAAACGCTTTGGCGGCAAATCGTTTTCTATCGGTTAATTCGGAAGCACCGCTACTCGCCTTGAGCAAGTCTAACAACTCCTGATATTGAGTTCGCTCAGATACAATCAATACATCATTGAAATTCTTGGCAGCTCCACGAATAAGCGAAATTCCACCGATGTCTATTTTCTCAACAATATCTTCTTCAGTGCCACCTTTGGCCACTGTTTCTTCGAAAGGATATAAATCAACGATCACTAAATCAATGGCAGCGATATTGAACTCGCTGGCTTGTTTTAAATCGCCTGCATCATCTCTTCTATAAAGTATACCACCAAAAACGGCAGGATGAAGTGTCTTCACCCGTCCACCAAAAATAGAAGGATAGCCTGTCAGTTTTTCTACAGGAATAACAGAGTAGCCAAGTTTTTCAATGAAGTCTTGTGTGCCACCGGTAGAAACAAATTCTACTCCTTGTGCAGCCAATTCATGAATGATCGCCTCGAGGTTATCCTTGTAATAAACTGAAATGAGTGCACGAGAAATTTTTTTGGAAGACATGGTATTGAATTGAGGTGCAAAAATGCAGGAATTATACGTTGCACGCAAAGAACGCAAAAGACTTTTCTTTGCATTTAACTTCGCGATCTTTGTGTCTTAGCATGCAATAAAAATGAAACTTTTCCTTCACCTTGAGCTTCGACCCTGGCAGAATAGCGATTATGAAAAGCCATTGCTATCGTTTGCTTCTTCACTTTCCAGCGATGTGATCGGAACAGAAATTGACAATCAGTCGGAAGGTTCTATTGTGGATGTGGTAATAAAGCTCTGCAGCCAGATGAGCCAGATTTTTATTTTAATTCAGGCACAACCTGAGGAATCTATTGGAACGACCCTGAAATTATTGAATCACCTGATGCGGAATGAGCATCAGGTTCACACCATCGTGCTTTCGGGAAATCATGAACAAGCCGAAAAATTATTGCGAACGATGGACCAGCGATTTAAAAAAGAAGATGATCAGGAAAAAATAAAGGAATGGATTAAAGATTTCGCGTTAGCTTAATCCGTGCAAATGATCACGCTCTTCATATTCCTCTGATTCGATGGTGAAATCATCGGCATCCAAAAAAGCTGGAAACTTATCGCGATACGATTGAAGTGCATGTGCATTTAAAGACAAGGTTTTTATTGCCTCCACACCTTCTACGGAGAAGAACGAA
>JANOUH010000248.1:0-1654 GCA_031416795.1 Cytophagales bacterium
ATGTTAACGTCAGTTCGATAGGTCCGCGGTCAGTCTATGATGAAGCTAAACGCTTTCAGGAATCAATCACTATGGCATACCATACATACCATAAGGTGAACACAGGCATTGTAAGAATTTTTAATACATACGGTCAGCGCATGCGCTTGAATGATGGTCGGGTATTGCCTGCTTTTATTGGCCAAGCTTTACGGGGTGAGGATCTCACTATTTTTGGTGATGGTTCTCAAACTCGTTCCTTCTGCTTCGTGGATGATTTGGTGGAAGGTATTACACGTCTGTTGCTTTCGGATTATCACGAGCCAGTGAACATTGGCAATCCAAATGAGATTACCATTATTCAATTTGCACAGGAAATATTAAGACTTACGGGAACTCAACGCAAAATCATTTTTAGAGATCTACCGCAGGATGATCCTAAACAGCGTCAGCCCGATATTACCCGGGCCAGGACTGTACTTGGATGGGAACCCAAAATCTCAAGAGAAGAAGGTTTGAAAATCACCTATAATTATTTCAAATCATTACCTGATGAAGAACAACAACTGGAGCATCGTACCTTTTTGAAGATGGCGTAAAAACATGAACTGATTTTATTGTGGGAAGCTTAAAGTTGTCAACAGTCAGTTGTAGCTCCAAATTCTTTAAAAAAAAGCCCCCTAAAAAGGGAGCTCTGAAATGGAACACTCAAGCCACAAGAACCTGAGGAAAACCTCTTTGATGCCAGAGGGAAAGAAAGCAAACAGGAATGGCCTAACGCCAAACCGAAAACCGAACGATAGCCACTCCCGATAAGCTCGGGGCAAGCACCCACTGATGCGAACACGAATGATATATTTAAACATAACGCGACCACACGGGACCGGATAGAAAGGCGCAAGGGCTGCCAAAAAAAAATACTACCGAGGGATGTGTGTTGGAAGGAGGGGAGCCCATGCCTTCGCGAGGCGCTTTGGCAGGGCAGGGGTGGAGATTTTTTTACGAGCAGGCCCCGCTGCTAAAGCGGGATAAACTTCGCGAACCCTTGCGGTTTTCTATTCCGCATGCCCGTAACTTTGTTTCAAGTTTAAGTATGATCGCAAGTAGTATAGCTAAACATCTTGAGCTTGAACTATGGCAGTACTAATGTTTTCAAACTGCTGCACGTAAGGTTTGAGATCAGCATCCATCCAGTCGAGCAATGTATAGATATCTGATTTAATGGCACTAACATGAGTGAAGTCGATAGTGATATTGTTGAAGCAAATTGCTTCGTTGTGGTATATGCGGTTTCTAAATTCTCGGATCCGTTTCAGGTAATTTGCGATGGTATTGCGATTTGCCGTTGCGGGTTTGTTAGGAAAACATCCGATAACACTTCCGCTGATTAATGAATAATGACTCGGCTCAAAAAGACTTGTCCAAAAGCCTAGACTTTGTTCCGACACGATCTTGCCTGGAGTAATTGTACCACGAATATTAAATTCAGCATCTATTACACATTTTTTCATACGATACTTGGGTCCAAGTGATAGGTCACTCATAAAACCGGTCTTTTGGTTAATGATCCATGCGCCATCTGAAAAATGGGTACTTAGATTATCATTTATCTTATTGCGTAAAAACGTTTCAAATAAATTCATTAGCGGATAAAATGCTTGCGAGACCTTTATGT
>JANOUH010000249.1:0-19626 GCA_031416795.1 Cytophagales bacterium
TCACTGATTCGCAGTTCACCGCAAGTATGAGTTCTAAGCATGGTAAAATCATTAAATTTGGACGCGCAAATTAATAAAGGTTGCACGTTATACAGAGCCTTCATTCAATTTCGTTTTTTAAAACACTATGAAAAAACTCCTGCTATCGTTTGCTGTTATTGCCCTTTTTGCCTTTTCGCCCTCTAAATTGGTGAAGACCAAGGTGGCTGAGGGTATCGTGATATCACTCCCTCCCGAGCTTCAGCCCATGGACGAGGATGATATCATATTGCGATATCCTTCAGTGCGCGCCCCGTTGGCTGCTTATACTGACGTGAACAGAACCCTGGATTTCAGTGTGAATATTTCGGCTACTCAATGGCCCGATACCGATCTGGAGATTGCCAGCAAGTTTTTTAAATCAAGTATCACCAACCTGTTTGACCGGGTGGATATTATTGAAGAGGGTATTCACACAATCCATAAGAAGAAATACATTTTTTTTGAGTTCGAATCCCGTGTAAACGGAAATAAGATGAACCTGGGCGAGCAACAACCCGTGTTTCGTTATACCTATATTCAATACCTGATTGAGCCAGGCCGCACACTGGTTATTTCATTCAATTGCCCCAAAGCAATTCGAGAAGATTGGCAGGAAAATGTGCGGGCCATGATGAAATCGGTAAAGGTTAAGTGATCTTTGATTAAGTCGTTGATGGAACTTTACACACTTGAGTATTTTATGCGTGAGGCTCTTAAGGAGGCTCGCAAGGCACTGGAGAAAGGCGAAGTTCCGGTAGGAGCAGTCGTTGTTTGTCAAAATAAAATTATCGCACGGGCTCATAATCAGACAGAGCAGCTCAACGATGCCACAGCTCATGCCGAAATGTTGGCCGTCACATCTGCTGCCAATTACCTTGGGTCAAAATATTTAAGTGAATGTACGCTGTATGTTACCCTGGAGCCTTGTGTCATGTGTGCAGGAGCGCTGCATTGGGTGCAACTTCAAAAACTTATTTACGGAGCTGAAGATGAGCAGCGTGGCTATTCTTTGATAAGAAGTCCGTTGCTGCATCCACGCACGGAGGTTTTGAAAGGTATCAGTGGGCAGGAAAGCAAAGAGTTACTCTCCCAATTCTTTAAAAGATTGAGAGAGTAACTCTTTTTAGTTTTCTTGAAGATTATTCTTCTTTCACTTTCTTAGCCTTGGCTTTATCGTCTACTTTTTTGCCGTTTTTATGTTCGCCCAGGATAATTACATCCTTGGTCATTTCATACTGCTTGGCTGCCTGCATCATAGCCTGTTGGCTATCGCGAATTAAAATAGTGCCTGATCTTGCGCCTTTATTACGCACTTCAAGCCAAAAACCGTCTTTTTTCTTCTTTGGTAGTACAGGAGGTCTTCCCATGATTATTTGTGTTTTTAATGTTTATTCGGCCCCTTTTGAAGTCCAATGAATAAACCGGTGAGCAAAAATTTTAGTTCAAAGCGTGCAAAGATACCAAATAAGGCCTAATCTCAATGATTTTCACTCACTTAGGTATGGTGGTAGTTGCACACCTGCTTTTAAATCCGGATCAGGGATGACTGGCAATCGCTGTAATTGTAGAGGCTGAACTCCCGCCCATACATTCAAATCGTAGTCCTCTTCATCATCTTTGGGTGGCCCCGTTCGCACTTTGGCTGAGGCCTCTTTGATTTCGAAAGAGAGTAACATCGTTGCTTTCCATTCTCCAGCTGTTGGTTTGCGCACATCAGCCCAGCGGCCAGGACACATTTTTTCGGTGAAGACTTCCAATGCTTTATAAAGTTCATCCTGGTCAGTCACCACTACGGGTTCACCAAAAATGATTACTGACCGATAGTTTACGGAGTGATGAAATGCTGAGCGAGCTAACACCATTCCATCAATTAATGTCGCGCTGATGCAAACCGGTAATTTTTTGGTTTGAAGCTCACGCATGTAATGGCTACCCACCGATCCGTGGATGTAGAGTTTATCTCCGATGCGACAGAACCCTGTTGGTATTTGAAAGGGTTGATGGTCAACCGCAAAAGCTACTGTGCAAACCAAGGCTTCATCCAAAATAGAGTATACCACATCTTTATCATACATTCCACGCTTTGGTAGCCGTGTAATTTCTGTCTTATCTGTGATGGGAAAAGTGCTCATACTTATTTAGGGATTTTGTAAACCCATCCAAACTCATCGGGTTCATAGCCGTGACGGATATCCTCCAGTTTTTTCTTTAACCGAAGTTGAATGCTGTTGCTGTTTGCAACAGGTAGCGTAAATTCTTCGCCACTAATATTGATGGCAGCAATGGTGGATACAACGGCTGCAGTGCCTACACCAAATGCTTCAGTCAGTGTTCCTTTTTTTAATCCATCTTTCACTTCGGCAACACTTACTTTTCTTTCTTCAACTGGAATATCTATTTTGCTGGCTAAGGCAAGAAGTGAATTGCGGGTGATACCATCGAGTATGGCAGAGGTGAGTTGAGGTGTAATCAACGTTCCATTCAGCACGAACATTACATTCATTGCTCCAGATTCATCAATGTATTGGTGATCGCGTGCATCAGTCCAAAGTACCTGATCAAAACCTTGCTCTTTGGCCAATTGCGTTGGGTAAAATGCACCTCCATAATTTCCGGCACATTTTGCAAAACCAGTGCCTCCTTCAGCAGCCCGCACGTAATGTTCTTCTACTTTCACACGCACCGGTTTAGCAAAGTAAGGACCGACCGGACTTGTTAAAATGATAAACTTATATTCATCAGAAATTTTTACACCAAGTCTTGATTCTGTAGCAAAAATGAAAGGTCTTAGGTATAAAGAGGAGCCCTCTGATGTGGGCACCCAGGCTTCATCAACTTTTATGACAGCATTCAAACTATTGATAAAAAATTCTTCACTCATCGCGGGCATGCACATACGTTCCAGTGATTTGAGCAAACGCTGATAATGACGCTGAGGTCTGAAAATGACTAGCTCACCATCTTTATTTTTGAACGCTTTCATTCCTTCAAAAATTGCCTGACCATAATGAAGTGATAACATGGCGGGGCTCATCGCCAGATCTCCATAGGGTACAACTTTTGGTTCAAGCCATTTTCCATTTTTATATTCCGCTACCAACATGTGGTCGCTAATGTGATTTCCAAAGCCAAGGTTATTAAAGTCAATCGTGGATAGACGAGATTGGGCAATGCGTTCTACGGGAATAGGATTCATAATCGTTTCAATTTGCGCGGAAGGTAAAAATATTTTCTGTGAAATTGGTCAGCTAGCCACGACAATTACATATTCAATTGCAATGAGGTTTATCATTTCATTCATTTTAATCAATAAGTCTTCGGTGATAATTGATCTGACCAAGATGATATGTTAAGTGGGTAGCCAGATGCACCAAAAAAAATTCTGTTGAAGTTGGTTCTTTGAGAACAATGATTGGATATTCCCTTTCAAGTTGTTCTGGTGTGAGCGTGGGGAGAACCTGATCAACAACCAGGATCGTCTCTTCGATCTTTTGAAGTAATTCTTTCCTGGAAATATTTTTCAATGAGAATTCGGCATCGCGATCTCTGACATAGCCGGTTTGTCCCAGTATTGCCCCAATGTAGGTATTCAGATTTCCAATCAGGTGAAGGCATAAGTTGCCACCTGAGTTTGCGATATTCATTTCAATTCGCCAAAGGTTCGATTCATCTTTATAGGATTCGAGCTCGATTTTTAGTTTGAGCAATTCACGTTTTATGATCGAGTTCAGTACGTCAGTGATCATGATGGTGTTGTTCATGTTTTCATTCTTTTCTATTAGGTTCAGTTAAGAGAGCAACAATTCCATTTTGATGTTGCTTCGTTTATAAGGTCAGTCTACAGGAATTTCCAGGAATCCAAGTTTTCTATACAGTGAAATAGCAGTAATCAATTTTGTGTTTGAATAGAGTATGATCTTATGAGCGCTCTTTTCTTTCGCTTTTTCAATGGCCGCTTCTGCTAATTGCTTTCCGATTTTCATGCCTTGAAATTTCTCAACGACAGCCATTTTGGTAAACTCATAAACACCATCTTCTACAAATTTTAAAGCTACTGTTCCGGCTATTTCATTTTCAAATTGAGCCATAAAAATAGAGCCTCCTTTATTGACGATATGTTCATCGGGCTTGCTCAGCACTTCATGATCGACAGGCTCCATCCAGAAATATTTTTCAATCCAATTCCTGTTCAGTCGTTCGAAATCGGGCTGATGCTTTGTTGAATATTCGAGAATGTAAACCATGCTCATCATCTGGAAAGCTTGAAAAGCCGGGTGAATGAAAATACGAAATCTTTCGTACGGATTGAAGTTTTTAATTGATACCCACGGTTGACTAAGTATATCCCTGCGATGGTAATCAAAATGGCTAAACTAATCCGTCCATTTAGTTTTTCATTCAGCACCAGCCAACCTAATACAACCGCTACGATTGGATTGATATAAGCGTACATGGAAACTAATGTCATGGGAAGTTTTTTGATGGCATACGAATAGCAAGCGTATGCGCCTACTGAGCCAATAACGATCATGTACGACAGTGAGTAAGCAACATCGGTAGACCAATGTATGGTTGAATAGTCATCAAACACAAGACTCAACGGAATGAGGGCTATAGCCCCAAACGTCATTTGAAGACCAGCGCCCATAAATGGATTGGTGTTTTGATTTTTCTTTTTAATAAAGATACTGCCAATGGCCCAGCAAAGATTGGAAATAAAAGTAATCGCGATGCCAGCCTGATAGTCCTTATTTGAAAACTCAGTAAGATGTTCGCTAAAGATCAATACGATGCTGCTCAGCCCTGTGGTTAACCCAAGAATGATTAGCCAGTTTGGTTTTTCATCTTTTGTTGCAATCACATTGATCAGGATAGTCCATACAGGCATTACGGAACAGATGATGGCAGCCATTCCACTAGAGATATATACTTCGGCCCAACCTACCATACTGATACCTAATGTAATCATGAGAACCCCACTTACTGCCTGATTGAAAAGTGTTTTGTGATCAGGCCACTTCTGCTTACCTACTGTAAGGACAAGGATGAGTAAAATAGGGCCCGCACATGTAAAGCGAAGTAATGAAAAGAGAAATGGAGGAAATTGAGTAACACCAATGCGAAGCGCAAGGTAGGTGGTGCCCCAAATCAGGCAAACCGCTGCCAGCGATAGATAAGCTAGAAGCAGATTTTCGTTTTTTCTCAATTCCATGCTACAAAGTTTTAGTAACTAACGGATAAAAAACAGTTTCAGTTTTGTTAATTTTGACCATATCAATTTAAAGAGCATGAGGACAGAAGCCATCAAAATCAAATCGGATCATCTCTACCTGGAGGTTGCTGCGCGTATTGAATCGCTCATTGAAAAAGGTGCTTTGAAGATTGGAGATCGCCTTCTTTCCGTACGTTCATTAAGCAAAGAGCAAGGCATTAGCCTGAGCACCGCTTTTCAGGCCTATTATCATTTGGAAAGCAAGGGCTTGATTGAAGCGCGGCCACAGTCGGGCTATTATGTTAAATTTTCTCCACGTCATAAGTTTGAAGTTCCTGCCTGCAGTGAACCTGCTGATGAAGCATTGCCGGTAAGCGTGGATGAAATGATCACCAGCGTGTATTTTGATTTACGGTCTACCAGGATTACTTCGTTTTCAATCAGCGCTCCGGATGTAAGTCTTTTGCCCGCAGCAAAGATTAATAAATCGGTTACACATGCTTTGCGGTCGTCACCCGATCATTGTTTAGGATATGAGCACATTCAGGGAAATGAAGCATTGCGAAAACAAATTGCCAGACTCAGTTTTAATTGGGGTGGAAGTTTGAGTGAAGATGATGTGGTTGTCACTGCAGGTTGTATGGAGGCGCTTTCTTTTTGTTTGAAAGCTGTAACCCAACCAGGCGATGCTGTGGCGACTGAGAGCCCAACGTTCTATGGCATTTTCAGAGTGATGCAAAGTCTGGGATTGAAAGTAGTTGAAATTCCTACCGATCCGGTGATGGGCATTGATCTTAACTATTTAGAAAGAGCCATTCCTAAATTTAATATCAAAGCCTGTTTGTTTGTCTGCAACTTTAATAATCCGCTGGGTAGTTGCATTCCGGATGAGAAGAAGAAACAATTGGTAGATATGCTGGCGAAGAAAGATATTCCACTTATTGAAGATGATATTTATGGTGAGATGTACTTTGGTAAGTCGCGCCCCAAAACGTGTAAAACATTTGATAAGAAAGGTTTGGTATTGCATTGCGGTTCATTCTCTAAATCATTAGCACCCGGTTATCGCATAGGTTGGGCCGTGCCTGGAAGATTTAAAGAGAAAGTGATCAGCTTAAAGCGTATGAACAATGTGGCCACGAATACGCTCGCACAGGCAGCGATCTCACACTTCCTTCAAAATGGAAGGTATGAATTGCATTTGCGGAACTTAAGGAGATCGCTCTACACGCAAAGCTTACGATACTTGCAGGCCATGTCCGAATATTTTCCAGAAGACATTCGCATATCGCAACCCAAAGGAGGCTTTGTCTTATGGGTGGAGATGAATAAAAAAGCAGATGGTTATAAGCTTCATAAGCGGGCACTCAAATCCAACATCGGTATTGTGCCTGGGCAAATCTTCTCTTCGTCTGGGCAATTTCAGAATTGTTTTCGATTGAGTTACGGAACACCTTGGAGTGATAAAATTGAACGAGGGTTGAAAACGCTGGGAGAGATTGTAAAAACACTTTAAATGAAAATGCCCCTCATAATAGCGGAGCATTTTCATATTGCTTAAGTATGGATTATTTTCCTTCTTTCAGTTTTTTAACTTCTGCCTCATACTGTGGCAAGAACTGTTTCTGCTCTTCCGGTAAATTCTTTATCGCTAGTTCCCAATGCTTGAGGGCATTCTTTTTATCGCCCATGGCGGCATAGCCACGCGCTAAGCCTACGTTTGGTGTAAACTTTTCTTCTGGATTTTTTTGAGCATTGTATTTAAAAATCCCCATGGCTTTTTCTTTCTTGCCAGCTGCAAGCAACGATCTTCCGTATTGATGAATAGCTTGCACGGTTGCACTTGGATCTTTGATAGCCTTGTCCATTTCAGCATTCGCTTCTCCTTCTCGACCCAATGCTTGCAAAATCATAGAACGGGTTTGCAGGGTAGTAAAATTCTCAACACCAATGAACGGATTGCTCACCGACATGTTCACCCAGGTCCGAGCCTCTTCAAGATTGATTTTATTCTGCACGCAGAATTGAGCCGCTGTAATCCAGTTTTCCTGTTTGAAGCCGTCATGCTTCTCAGCTCTTCACGCATTTTAGAAACATAAATCTCATTGATATTAGAAACTTCAATCTTGAATGGAATTCTTTTTTTCTCCCAACGCAGGTAGGCATTGGCCGAAGAAGGAAGTCGGTCTTCAAATCCGTAAGTCAGCCATTCTTTATGTGGTGCATCTAAGGGTGTTACGTCCACACGTAATGCATCTTCTTTTGAATCATAAAAATAACTTCCCCAGCTGCTGCTGTTCTTTGAAAAAATCCACGTGTACGAACCTTCTTTTGAAACCGCCAGGAACAAACCATAGGTTCCAGCCTTTAATTCTTTTCCTTCAATCTTTACATCATGCGAAACGGTGAAGATGGTATTTTCATTGGCACCCGCTCGCCATGGAGCAGCTTTAGAAGTACCAAAGTTCCGATCGATGAATCCGTAGTGTGCTACTTCGCCCCAGATTTTTCCTGTGCGGTCTTCGCCATTAGGTCCGTGAACATCAGGACTGCTGTAGCTGATCGATACTTCTACAGGTCCGATGTACTGAATGACTTTCGATTTTTGATTGTCACCACTAGGCGGTGTTGTGAGTCCCTGGGCGTTGCTCCAAACAACCAAGACTGTTAAAAGAAAACCAGATAGTATGAGTTTTCATAAATATTTAATTGATGGGTTAAACTGATTTGCTTTTTAACGGATATGCCAGAAAATTGGCTGCGTTTACAAGAAATTTTATACCCGATGGACTGAACCTTTTGGTACAACCATGAAAATTGATGCCGGCTGAATGATTATCGAAAAGTTTTGATCAGGAGACATTGGTTCGCCATCCACATGATAAGGCACGGCTTGATTTAAAGAAAGTGTCAGCTGCTTCCCTTTCACAATATCAACGAAGGATGATTTTTCAATTTGACCGGTAAACATTTTTTGTGCAAAACCAGTTGCTTGCGTAAGAGGAACTTTACGGATAAAACAAATATCCAATAGACCATCGCACACCGATGCATGAGGTGCCACACGGGCGTTGTTTCCAAATTGAGAGGAGTTTGCAAAGGCTAATACGAACGCATTTTTTTTGTAAGTCGTGTGATCTATGATTACATCTGTAGCGAACTCGTTGAAACTAAAAAATTCTTTCAATACCAATTTGGTATATCCTATCAATCCTCTCTTTCCACCCTTTCCAAAAAGGCCAGCTACATGTCCATCGAATCCTATTCCAGAAACGTTAACGGAAAGTTTGTTATTGATTAAAAAAGAATCCATCGGGATAGTAGTTGAAGAAGCTATCAACTCCAACGACTTTTTGAAGTTCATCGGAATTCCCAAGTGCCTGGCCAGTCCATTACCTGATCCTTTTGGTAGAATGCCCATGGCTTGCTGGGTGTGCACGAGGCCTTGGGCAACCTCATTGACTGTTCCATCTCCACCAACGGCAAAAACAACGGCAAATTTTTTTGATGAAGCCGCCTTTTGTGCCAGCTCGGTAGCATGATTTGGTCCTTGAGTAAATTCGATTGTGGATTCAATTTGCAGGTCTTCACAACGGGATAATATTCGTCCTTCTACAGAGTCTTGGTACCCTGTGCCTGCGTATTTATTGAAAATAAATAATACCTTCTTATTTTCGTTCATAAAATAACGTGCCGCAAAGGTATGTTTCTTTATATGGAATTTAAGAAGCGTAAAATAAAATTTAAAGCCTGGGATCAGGAGCACAAATTATTGATGCGTCTTAACAGCATCGATTGTAATAAGGGTGAACTCTTTAAAAAAGATCACGTGCTGCTGCAGTTTACAGGCCTGTATGATAAAGACGGTGATGAAATTTATGAGATGGATGTGTTGCTTTTGTCCCTGGAAAAGTTGGTTGTTTTTTGGAACGAGAGTAAAAATGGCTGGTACTATTCACCGCTTTTAAATCCAAATACACATATGCCTTTGCTTGATGTGGAGGCTGCGCGAATGAAGAGATTCTGTAGTTACTTCGAATTGCAATCGCAGTAACCTAAAACCTTATTTAACTACTTTGCTCTGGATGTAGCTTACAGCCTGACCGATCGTCTGCATCTTTTCAGCATCATCATCAGGAATTTTGATGTCAAATGATTGTTCAAATTCCATTACCAGTTCAGCGTAGTCGAGAGAATCTATGCCAAGGTCTTTGACGAAACTGGCATCCGGTGTGATCTCCGATTCTGGAATCCCAAGTTTTTCGGTAAGTATCGCATGTACTTTCTTTTGAACGTCCTGCATAGCTGGTTACAATTGGGCCAAATCTAAGAATCTTTCTTGATTTTTCAGCCTTTTGTTTGGTCAGTAGACATCAGAAACGCAGGAGGAATTCTGTTCCCTCACCTAGTTTTGACTTCACGGTAATATTGCCTTCGTGCTGGCGCATAATCTGTTTGGATAGGCTTAAGCCAATGCCAGAGCCTGTCTTTTTTGTGGAGAAGAAGGGGATGAAAATCTTTTCGAGAGCCTCAACATCAATGCCGGCACCATTGTCCTTGACGGAGATGACGGGGCTGCCTTTTTCGTTGGCGAATGCTCGCAATTCAATCAGCTTATTAGGCTGTTCATCAAAAGACTGAATGGCATTTTTTATTAAATTAATGAGCACCTGTTCGATCATCGTTTTGTCGGCAATGATGATCAGTTCGAAGGGAATCACTTCTACTTTAATATTGATCGCATGGTCTGCTAATTCTTTTTTATGTAGCATGGCCATCTCCTCGAGCAATACTTTTAAGGGCACCTCAGCCAACTTAGGCTTCGGTATATGAGTAAGATTTCTGAACTCTTTTACAAAACGAATAAGACCCGCGCTGCGCTTGGTTATCGTCTGCAAAGAAAGATACATGTCCTCCAGTTCTTCTTTCTTCAACGGCATTTCAGATTGACTGTCCACCCGGTGTTTCAGATCTTCCTCGACAATACCTGCCAGTGAAGAAATGGGCGTTACCGAATTCATAATTTCATGCGTAAGCACTCTCACGAGATTTTGCCACGCCTCCATCTCTTTCTCCTCCAATTCGCTTTGGATATTGCTCATCGAAACGAGTTTTACTTCTTCATCGCCTAAGGTAAGTTCAATGACATAAACAGAAAGTTGCAGAGACTCATCACCGAATTTAATGCGCACCAATTCGCGGCCACCGGTTTTTAGTTTCTGAAATGTTTCTACTAATTCTTCACTTACACCTTTCAGGTCATCAAGCCGATCTGCTTTGGTGATTCTTAGAAAACGCTTGGCAGCGCTATTGATGATTTGTATCGATCCGTCTTTTTTGAAGGTGAGTAATCCAATGGCAGCATGCTGCACGATGTTTTTAAAGAATTGATATTCTGAATCCTTTTCTCTTCGAGAGGTTCTGAGCTTTGCCAGCGCTTCGTTCAGTTCGGTATGAAGTTTTTGAACGGTGGGGTCATTACTTTCTGTCTTGAAGCTTTGGGAAAGGTCATCGAATCGGATTGAATCCAAAAAGGAAGCAATGTTGGTATTAGATGTTTCAACAACCTGGAGGAGTTTAGTTACCTGAAATGCAATGGCACCGAGCAGCGCAATAAGCAGTAAAAAATTTCTATTACTCCCGGTAAGCATGAAGGCGAATACAACAATGGTAACCACGAGTATTGCTACCCGTGTTACTAAAGGTGACCGCCAATTAAAGTCCATACTTCTCCATCCTCCTGTAGAGTGAGGCACGCGTTAATCCAAGTTCCTCTGAGGCTTTTGAAATATTTCCGTTGTGGAGTTGAATGGCTTTTGCTACTGCGGCCTTTTCTACTTCATCCAGATTGAGTGTATCGCTGGCTAATTCTTCGCCACCTTTTCGGCTGAAGAGAAAATCACTTTCCTGCAGGGTATTAGAGTCGGCCATGATGAGGGCACGTTCAATAGAGTGCTGCAATTCGCGCACGTTTCCGGGCCAGGGATATTTCTTTAACTTATTCATCGCCTCAGGCGAAATAGAAAGCACTTCTTTTCTGTATTTTTTGGCGTAGTGATTGAGAAAGTGATTTGCGAGCATCGGTATGTCATCTACCCGATCACTGAGTGGAGGAATCGTAATCTCAACGGTATTAATCCGATATAACAAATCCTGTCTAAATTTTCCTTCCTGCACCATTTGATGCAATGGCATGTTGGTAGCACAAATCAATCGTATGTCTACATCAAGGTGTTGATTAGAACCTACTCTTGTTACCTGACGTGATTGTAATGCACTGAGTAATTTGCTTTGCAAGCTCATGCTCAGGTTTCCGATCTCATCAAGAAAGAGTGTACCGCCACTAGCCAGTTCAAATCTTCCAGGTCTGTCTTCGCGTGCGTCCGTGAATGATCCTTTTTTATGTCCAAATAGTTCGCTTTCAAAAAGTGATTCGGTAATCGCTCCCATATCCACAGCAACAAACGATGCATCCTTGCGCATCGACTTCTGGTGAATGGCGCGGGCGACTAATTCTTTACCTGTTCCGTTTTCACCCAGTATTAATACATTGGCATCGGTCTTAGCTACTTTATCAATAAGCGTAAAGACTTCTTTTAATGCATCACTCTGACCAATAATATCACGGAAGGGTTGACTGATCTGCTCTTCCAGCATCTGCTTCGCCTTACGCAGTTTGTCAACTTCGTTGTATGACTTCTTAAGTTTGATCGCAGTAGAAATGGTAGCAACCAACTTTTCGTTTTGCCATGGCTTCAATATAAAATCAGTGGCTCCTTCTTTCAATGCTCTTACGGCCATCTCCACATCGCCAAAGGCTGTGATCATAATCACCACGGCATTAGGTTCTCTTTCTTTGATTTGCTTGAGCCATTCAAATCCTTCCTTTCCGCTGGTGGTGTCTTTGCTGAAGTTCATATCCAGCAGGATCACATCATACGTGTCGTTGTTAAGAAGAAAAGGAATTTTATTCGGATTTTTTTCGATGATGACCTGGTGATTCGATTTTTTTAACAACATTTTGGCTGCGAGAAGTACGTCTTCATCGTCATCAATCATCAGGATTTTGCCACCTTCATTCACAGTAGTATAAGTTTAAGTCAAGCAACGAGAGGAAAAATTGTGCCAGCACCAGATCTGTTCGAAAACGCGGTTTTTGAAATATATTCCGTGCTAATACGTACAAAGATGTTCAAAAATGAACATAGTTAAAAGGGGATTAGCTGCTTTATGGGATATAGTTATATAAGATGATTTTGTTTTTGGCGGATACTGTAAGGATTCGCTCATCGGTGACGATGGCAAATTTCAAATCGCCATGAAGAAGAAGTTCATGCCTTGCTTCCGTAAGCAAATCGAAAAAGCGGATGCTATTATTTTCCAGGTAGTAAAGCTCCTGACCAAAGAAACCAAAGTTGCCAGGATTTTCGATTTCGATTTTTGTGATGATTTTACCCAACGTATTGACGATCCAGATTCCAGCATTTTTCTCCTGAAGGAAAATAAGATTTTGATATTCTCTCAGGTAAGTAAACTCAGGTGTTGAAGCTCCCATGTTGAGCGTGAACTCATTAATCACTTCCTGATTAAGAGGGTTTACTTTTTTTAGTGAGTAGTCAGATTTATCCAATATCCACAAGCGATTGTCATGTGTAGGACAAACCAGGTAAGGTTCAATAGCGAGCTCTGGTGCCAGTTTGTATTCTTTCACATTTTCAAAGAGTCGTCCGAATGAAAAATATTTTTGTGTTTCGCGGTCGTATATAAAAATGCTGGGATGATACCACGGTTCAATCAGTGTTGGTTTTCTTTTAGGAAGAGATGCCATTACTTTACCATCCGCATCATATTTTTTTATTCCTCCTTTTTTTCGAAGCAGAAAGAAATTTCCCATCCGGTCTACCGAAACATTTACAATGTCTCCAACACTCCATTCTTTTATTTTAGTTAGCTGATTTTGTGATCTTCCTTCATGGATAAAGAGTAAAGAGAAGGCGATTATTAAAACGCAGCGCAGTTGAATAATTCTAGGGATCATGCTGTGAATGTCTTCAAAGAAAAGTCCTGACCATCATATTCTGCATACGTGTTGAAGTGTACCCACTCACCCAAATTCAGGTAGCGACTGTTTTCTCCCACCTTAAAATCCAATGGCAAATGACGATGACCAAATACATAGAAGTCATAATGAGTTGATTTCTCCAGTTCACGACAATAAGTGAGGAGGAACTCATTTTCTTCTCCTTCGAATTTTTCTTCCATCTTAGTGTTGCTGATACGGCTTTTTTTGCTCCAGTAATTGGCAATGCCTATACCAAGATTTGGATGAATGCGTGCAAACAACCACTGACAAATGGAACTGTTAAAGAATTTCTTCAGGAATTTATAGGTGTTATCGCCTGGACCTAATCCATCGCCATGACCTACCAATAATTTATGTTTACCGATCTCAAGCACTTGTGGCTCACGATAAATCACGATCCCGATTTCTTTTTCAAAGTAGTCGAACATCCACATGTCGTGGTTGCCGGTGAAGAAATAGATGGGCAAACCATTATCGCGTAACTCAGCGAGCTTTCCTTGCAGTCTTATAAAGCCTCTTGGAATTGCGTGACGATATTCAAACCAGAAATCAAAAATATCTCCCAGTAAATAGATGGCTTGCGCATCAGATGCTACTGAATCAAGCCATTTTACAATTCGCTTTTCACGTGCCAGGCTTGAATCATGATTGGGTACACCCAAATGAAAGTCTGAAGCGAAGTATAATTTCTTACCCTTTGTAAGTTGAATCTGATGGGCCATAGTCTGCAAATAACGCGAAAACTAAATCAACGAAAAAAGCCTTCCGGTTTTTACATCGAAAGGCTTTTCAGGTTTTTTAACTATTAATAAGTCTTATACTTTATCAGGAGCAACTTCGGCAGCTTCCTTACTAGGCTCTTCACTCTTAGTCTCAACAGGAGAACCATTGGCTGTTGGTTCTTCAGTTTTTATTTCAGGAGTTTTAGCGTTGGTAAATTTCTCATAGGTAGTTTGATGAGCAAACGGTCTCTTACCAATCAAACGCTCAAGGTCACTTTGGAATAGAATTTCTTTTTCCAGCAATTCCTTAGCAACGATTTCAAGATGCTCGCGATGATCGATCAACATTTTCTTAGTGCGATCGTAAGCAAGGTCAATGATTTTCTTTGCCTCCTTATCTATTCTTTCGGCAGTTGCTTCAGAGTAAGGTTTATTGAACGCATAATCCGCCTGCTTTGAATCATAGAAGGAAAGATTTCCAATCTCAGCATTCATTCCGTACACGGTAACCATGCTATAGGCCATCTTCGTAGTGCGCTCAAGATCACTCAATGCACCGGTAGATATTTTACCGAACACGATTTCTTCTGAAGCACGTCCACCAAAGGTCATCGACATCTCATCCAATAATTGTTCTGTCTGATATAGGAACTGTTCTTTCGGTAAATATTGAGCGTAACCTAACGCGGCAACACCACGAGGTACAATACTTACTTTCACGAGTGGATCGGCATGTTCCAGGAACCATCCCGCAACAGCGTGACCAGCTTCATGGTAAGCCACGATTCTCTTCTCTTCTGGTGAAATGATTTTTGTTTTCTTCTCAAGCCCTCCAATCACACGGTCAACCGCATCCTGGAAGTCTTGCATGTCAACTTCAGATTTATCTCTACGGGCAGCAATCAACGCAGCCTCGTTACACACGTTGGCAATTTCTGCTCCGGCAAAACCAGGAGTTTGCGCAGCCAATTTTTTCGCATCCACATCTTTGGATAGTTTGATTGGTTTCAAGTGCACTTTAAATATTTGCTCACGACCAGAAATATCTGGTTTGTCAATACTGATTTGTCTATCAAAGCGACCGGGACGCATCAACGCTGGATCTAGTACATCGGGTCTATTCGTTGCTGCAAGGATAATTACACCACTGTCGGTAGCAAAGCCATCCATTTCTACCAGCAAGGAGTTCAATGTATTTTCTCTTTCATCGTTGGCACCGGGCATCTGACCTCTTCCGCGTGATCGGCCGATGGCATCAATCTCATCGATGAAAACAATGCATGGCGCTTTCTCTTTGGCTTGCTTGAATAAGTCGCGAACACGAGCCGCACCAACTCCCACAAACATCTCCACAAAATCAGAACCTGATAATGAGAAGAAAGGAACACCCGCTTCACCCGCTACAGCTTTCGCCAACAAAGTTTTACCAGTTCCGGGAGGGCCTACTAACAAGGCACCTTTAGGGATTTTTCCACCCAACTTAGTGAACTTTTGAGGGGTCTTTAAGAAATCAACGATCTCTTTTACTTCTTCTTTTGCTTCTTCCAACCCGGCTACATCGGCAAACGTAATGCGTACTTTGTTTTCGGCATCAAATAATGCTGCTTTAGATTTTCCGATGTTAAAGATCTGTCCACCAGGGCCACCGCCACCTGTCATTCTGCGCATGAGCATCCAGAAACCAAACACCAGCAACACCAGGAACCCGATGTTGAAGAACATATTGGTATAATCCTGACGATCTTCCACCTGTAAGTCTATCTTTTGATCGCGTGGAATATTCTTTACAATGACTTCGTATTGCTCATAGAATTTATCGATCGAGCCGATTTTATACTTGAAATGCGGACCATTTGGTTTTATACCCAATGGACTACTTTTCTCAATCTCTTGTTTGTATTTCGCGTTTTGAAGCGCTTCTGGTTTCAGTGTGATCTCGACCATCTCTTCATTCTTGATCAGAACGATGCGTTTGATGTCGCGTGCCTGAACCATATCTTCAAAGCGACTGCTTTGAATTTCTACTAATTCACCACTTCTATTTAACCAGCTAATACCTAGTATAACGGCCACCAATGCCAGAATAACCCACATTTGATAGTTTGGTCTTGGTACCTTAGGAGGTATGATCTTCTTTTCTTTTTCCTTGTCTGCCATTCCTTTAAAAATTACAATTGAATAACGTCTATAAACGATTTAAGTTCTTAGTCTTCCATTTCAGTGATCACCGCATCGCCCCACAACTTCTCTAATGAGTAGAAGTGTCTGCGGTCTTTTCTGAAAATGTGTGTGACTACATTAATATAGTCGAGAATCATCCACTCTTTATTGCTTTTGCCTTCTGCGTGCCAGGGTTTTTCTTTTAAGGCTTTGTACACCTCTTCATCCACAGAGTCGCTAATGGCCTCTAATTGCTTGTCGGAATTACCAGAACAGATTACAAAAAAGTCCGCGACAGCGTTCTTTACTTCTCTTAAATCCAGCACTACGATTTCCGAAGCCTTTTTCTCCTGCATGCCTTTTACGATTGCTTTTGTTAGCTTTTCTGAATCAGGCCCCTTCTTTTTTTTCGCCATTAACTATTTTGGGTTTTTTAATTTGAACAACTTGCAAAGTTAACCAAAATACTTTGTATAAAATCCCTGCCAATACGCTTTTCATGGGTAAGAATCTGGTTTATGTGCCAGAATGTCACTCAACGAATAGGCTTGCATCCGAACTTTGTCAACTTACGTCCACGGTAGAGGGAACCATTGTGATCACTGATAACCAGATCAAGGGACATGGACAACGGGGTAATTCATGGCTTTCTGATCCTCACAAGAACTTAACATTCTCTTTGGTAGTGCGGCCATCTTTTTTAAAACCAATCGATCAATTTTATCTTACGATTGCCATTTCGCTTGCGCTTCGCGATTTTCTTACCCACCGAATTAATGGTGCTATTAATATCAAATGGCCCAATGATATTTTAATAAATGAAAAAAAGGTTTGCGGTATTTTAATTGAAAACATGCTGTCGGGAGACAGCATTGAATATAGTGTAGTAGGAATAGGATTAAATGTGAATCAGGATTCATTTTTATTTGTGACGGCTACTTCGATGAAAGCCATAGCACGGCATGACTTTAATCTGCCTGATGAGTGGTCGCTGCTCTGCGAGTTTTTGGAAAGAAGATATCTTCAATTGCGATCAGGTAAAATAGTAGAGTTGAAAAATGATTATCTGAGTTGCCTCTATGGAAAAGGTAAACATCGAAGATTTATTGATGCTACGGGTGAAATGCAAGGAGTGATTGAAGGTATTGACCAACAAGGCAAATTGTTAATTGATACTCAAGCGGGCATCAAAGCGTATGACCTGAAGGAAATCCGATTTATCGGATAATCGACTCGACCACTCAAATAATACTCTCACTTCCTGTCCTTAAAATCGGGCTCCCAATACAATCCTTCAAGCAAGCACAGGATGAGATCAATAAGCTGACGGACCGCGTTAATAAATTTTATGACAAAACATGGCCAGGGTATCGTGTCGTGATGGAGAAGGTGAGTATATCTCCATTTAAGAATTACGAGCCATTGAAACAGAATTGATCGTAGGCGTCTGACCGCTTTTTTGCAGAATATTCAGTGGTCTGGCGCCTACCATTTTTAAAAGTCGCCTCGAATGTTATTGAGGCGACTTTTAAATTTTAATGAGTAACCTTTAAATTTCAGGCTTATATTTCGATTGTAAAACCGAATGATTAAAACCAGCGTTCTTTCTTATTCTTATACTGCTGAAAAGAAAATTCAATTCAGTGACCTGACGATTCAAACAGGAGAACAATTCCTATTGCTGGGAGAATCGGGAAGCGGAAAGACAACGCTCTTGCATTTGCTGGGTGGACTACTGAAATCACAACAAGGAAGCATTGAAGTGAACGGAACCATTATCACTACGCTTTCTGAGTCAGCATTGGATCGTTTTCGTGGACAACATTATGGATTTATCTTTCAACGCAATCACTTGATCAGCGCACTATCCGTTGAAAAAAATTTACTGATGGCACCTTTCCTGGCGGGATTAAAACAAGATAAAGAAAGAGTGGAGGAGGTGCTGAATCAACTAGGCATTGGTGAAAAGAAACATGCTGCTATTCGAGAGTTAAGTTTAGGCCAGGCGCAACGCGTAGCTATTGCCCGGGCAATTTTAAATAAGCCATCGGTAATTTTAGCAGATGAGCCCACTTCGGCCCTGGATGATAAGAATTGTGATCGTGTAAGTGATCTGCTCTTGTCGGTAGCCGATCAAAATAAAGCTACGCTCATCATTGCCACCCATGACCAACGCTTGAAGAATAAAATCAAAAACCTGATCCAACTCTGATGAATCTTTTATCACTCGTTGTCAGTTACCTGAAAGCTAAGCCGCTCAATACGCTACTAAATATTGTATTGATGGCCTTGGGTATTGCAGTCATTACTATTCTCCTTTTATTCAGCAATCAACTAAAAGAGAGAATTTCAGAAAACACGAAGGGAATTGATTTGGTGGTAGGGGCGAAGGGAAGTCCACTTCAATTAATTCTGTGTAATATTTTTCATATTGATTTTCCTACCGGCAATATCAAATTATTTGAAGCGGATCGATTGGCTAATCATCGATTGGTGAAAAGTGCCATTCCACTTGCCTTGGGTGACAGTTATCAGAATTTCAGAATCATCGGCACGAACCGACAATACGCTGAGTTGTATAAAGCCGAGTTGGCTTCGGGTGATTGGTGGAATGCTGATATGGAAGTTGTAGTGGGTGCCAAAGCTGCTGAACTTCTTACGTTAAAGGCGGGTGATACATTTGAAAGTTCCCACGGACTTACCAAAGAAGGTAGCGCCCATGAAGCACATCCTTTTGTGGTTAAGGGAATTTTAAAAAAGACTAACAGCGTGATCGACAATTTAATCTTTACTAACATCTCCAGTATATGGAACGTTCATAATGAACATGGTGAAGATAAACACTCAACAGATTCAATTGCCAATCCATCACGATTGGTGCCTACTGTGGATGCAAGCGATTCAACAAAAGAAATTACATCGCTGTTGATTAAATACAGAAACCCGATTGCTGCATTGCAGTTGCCAAGGTATATTAATAGTCAAAGCAGTATGCAGGCCGCTTCTCCTTCCTTCGAAGCAGCGCGACTTTTTTCAATTCTCGGTGTAGGCGTGGAGGCGATGACGGGATTCGCTTATGTATTAATATTTATTTCAGCACTGAGCATTTTCATAGCATTATATAATTCTCTGAAAGAGCGTCAATATGATCTGGCCATCATGCGTTCGATGGGAGCCAGCAAATCGAAGTTATTTATTGCTACGCTGATGGAAGGCACCACGTTGACTTTGTTTGGAAGCATTATTGGCCTGGCATTGGGTCATGGTGTGCTTTATTTGTTTACTTTACTGGTGGAGGAAAGTCAGAAGACCGGTATTTCAGCCATGATCTTTTATTTGGAAGAAGTTTATTTATTGGTGGGAAGTATTGTATTGGGGATTGTCTGTTCGCTCATTCCTGCATTTCAGGCGTATCGTACGGATATTCA
>JANOUH010000250.1:0-2043 GCA_031416795.1 Cytophagales bacterium
ATTCTTTCCTGGGCACGTGCAAAATGAATCACATCAATCCTTTTGAGTGGCTCCGTGATGTACTCATCAAAATACCTGAACACCCTGTCAACAAACTAGAATTATTGTTGCCAAAAAAGATGTAGTTTATCGTGGGCTTACGGTGTTATAGCAATCGGTCTCATTTACTATGTTGGTTCAGAAAAAACAACATCTAAAACAAATACACCCTTCGAAAACTTACTAAAAGAAACAGCTAATGAAATTAATAAGTCTTGTCCATCTATGGTTGATAAAGACACACGTTTGGATAATGCAATAGCATTACCAGGCAATATTCTTCAATACAATTATACTCTTGTTACTTTAAGTAAGGCAGAGCTTAACCTTGAGTATATCAAAGAAACCTTTGAGCCGAAAATTATTAATAGTGTAAAAACAAATCCCGATTTAAAAATATTTCGCGCCAACAAGACTACAATGGTGTACAATTACAATGACAAGGAAGGCACCTTTGTTTATAGAATCACAGTAACACCGGATTTGTACAATTAAAAACATTTATCTCACTCCTAATAAATATTTGAAAAAATGAGAACAGTTTTAGCAGCCGCAGTAGTAGGGGCAATGACAGTCGGTTTAGTCTACACTTGGAGTTGGTCAAAAGAAATCGTTCAAAAACTTACCGGTAAAAAGGAAATCAATATGGATTTGGAGAATCTCCTAAGACTTTTGATTGTAATCACAATCAATGGTATCTTTTGGGGCATAATTATTTACATATCGTTAACTCTTTTTGAGTAATTAACTTCATCACAACAACTGTGACAAGTGTAGCATTCAAATCGGACAATGCCGTCAGTCGACTAAACCATTTGAAGTTCTAAATTGGACTCGACAGAATACTAAGATTTGTGCTTCGAACCGCAGCACCAATGCCAAAGCCGCGCGACTTCAACCCGCAACCAAAGCTTTGGCATCCGTGCTGCTTAGTGAACCATCATCACCCTGCCCACTCCACATAGGGCAGGCAGGATTACGGTTTTATTTTTTGGTTGAGTCTTTGATAAGAAGCATCCACCAAAAATAAAATTGAAACGGAATCCTGAGAAATAAGTAGGCAAAAGGCGATAGGCAAAAAGACTCCCCTCAATGGGGCACGAGAAGTTGCCAGTGAAAACTAAATTACTATTCGTAATCCGATTTTTTTAACTTTGTTATATGGAGACGACCATACGAATTAATACTGATTTATTGACGGCTGATTTTGTGGATGGCATCAAGAAGCTTTTTCCCCATAAGACAGTAGACATCATTATTCAATCTGCTGATGATACAGAATATATTTTAAGTAATCCTGCTTACGCAAAAGAAGTGCAGGAGAGAATCGAGGCCTATAATGAAAAAAAAGAAGCCATTACCTTGAAGGCCGATGAGTTGCTATGAGAAACATCTCGTTTGTACCTAAGGCGTTCAAAGAATACCAGGAGTGGATACAGACTGATAGGAAGACAGCATTACGAATAGGGGATCTTATCAGGGACATCTTGAGGAGCCCATTTGATGGGATTGGTAAACCCGAACCGCTAAAATTTCAATTCAAAGGATATTGGAGCAGGAGAATTGATCACGAGCACCAGCTGATTTATTCAGTAAACGACCAGGAGGTTATCATTATCTCATGCTATTCTCATTATCAATAAACTTATTGGTTGCCGGTCGCCAGTTTCCGGGGTAGTCCCAATAAAGTTAAGATACGAAGCCTCATCCAAAAAATCATGGAGCAATCCTGAGCCCACAATCAGAATACTGATGTTAACCCCAGTCCCAACGTCAACCCGAAGCATCAAAGCAAACCAGACTAGCGAAGGATCCCCTCAACCGTAGCACTGATACCCATGCGATAAAGGCTTCGATTGAGGGGATCCTTCAGCCCTAGGTCTGACAAGTCGCTAAGGTAAGTTTGGATCACATTCATTTTCTGGGGAGCGACAGCTCTTAAGCGAATAATTTTTCAAGCCTGAACAGGAAGAATTTCACATCAGTAACGCCTCTAAGATTTGC
>JANOUH010000251.1:0-4478 GCA_031416795.1 Cytophagales bacterium
GTTTCCTTCTTAGGATTATTGAGATTTCGCAGCTCTTCATATTTCACTGTTGCGCAGCGATCCTGGGCAATGCAAATTTGAGCGATACTGTATAGGAGGGTTGTGAAAAGAATTCGATGGGCACAACTCATAGAAGGTCAATGGTCTTAGCGTTTTCTCAAACGCATGAAAATGCTTTCCATTGCGCAGGAGTGTGAAATTGCTGCATCGCTATTCGGTTTATCACAAACCAACGCTATGCAGAGGTCAGATTTACTACTTCAATTTTTTTAATTTCTGGAACTGTTCTTCTTACGGCTTCTTCTACCCCGGCCTTAAATGTCATGGTAGACATAGGGCAAGTGCCACACGCACCTACAAACTCAAGTTTCAACACGTGCTCATCAGTAAATTCCAATACGCGCACATTGCCGCCATCTGCCTCCAGGTATGGACGAATGCTATCCAACGCTGCTTCAATGCGATCTGTTAGTTCTGTTGATTTTATGGTTGGGGTATTCATCACACGGTTAGCTCAACGCGTTTAGTCGAATCAAAGTTAGCATTTCTTATCGCAATTTGACGTGCCATTGCTTCGGCTAATTCTCTAAAGGCCTGGGCCGTCACACCGTCTTTCATTACAGCGGGTAAACCACTGTCTCCGCTTTCGCGAATGCTTTGAACCAAGGGTATTTGACCTAGTAGGGGAACATGATGTTTGTCCGCCAGATTTTTACCACCGTCTTTTCCGAAAATGTAGTACTTATTGTCTGGCAGTTCTTCGGGAGTAAAGTAGGCCATGTTTTCGATTACACCTAATACTGGAACATTGATTTGAGGTTGCTTGAACATGGCAAGTCCTTTATTCGCATCGGCCAGCGCCACTTTCTGTGGAGTAGTTACAATCACAGCCCCCGTAACCGGCACGGTCTGTACTAAGGTAAGATGGATATCGCTGGTGCCTGGGGGCAAGTCAATCAATAGATAATCAAGATCGCCCCATACCGTGTCGCTGATAAATTGTTTTAAGGCTGCACTAGCCATAGGCCCTCTCCAGATCACAGCACTATCGGCAGGAGCCAGGAAACCAATGGACATCAGTTTTACTCCATAATGTTCAAGTGGAATGATATAGTTCTTTCCATCCACCACTTTTACTTCAGGTTGCTCACGCTCGCAGTTGAACATAACGGGAATGGAAGGCCCAAAAATATCGGCATCAATCAAACCCACTTTCGCACCCGCTTGTGCCAGTGCAACCGCTAGATTCGTAGTCACGGTAGATTTTCCTACACCACCTTTACCAGATGCAATGGCGATAATATTTTTTACTCCTGGCAGGAGCGGTGCGTTGTCGCGCAAGCTCGTAACCGAGGAGGTCATTTTAATGTCCATGTTGAAATCCTTTCCCACCACCTTTAAAACGGCTTCTTCGCAGTCTTTTCTGATTTTCTCTTTGAGCGGACAGGCAGGCGTAGTTAAAACCACCGTAAAACTCACTTTGTTATCGCCAACTACAATGTCGCGCACCATATTGAGGGTAACCAAGTCCTTTTTTAAGTCCGGATCTTGAACGGTGCTCAAGGCCTTTAAAATATCTTCTTTCATAATACTCATAATTGCAAAACAGCACAAATTACGCGGTTGTTTGAAGTTCTTTGAATAATTTCTTCGATAATACGGTATGTCTATCTAGTTACTAGATAACAATCCATTATCCTTATATTTGCGACCATGTTATTAGATGAAACACGTCATCGTTTAGATCCCTTGTCTGCCCATGAAGGACTGCGTTGGGTCGCTGAAAATTTCCATAAGTCAAAGTTGGCATCTTCCTTTGGTGAAGAAGACCAGATAATTACCCAATTGATTGCCAGTCAGCACTTACCTATCGGTATTTTTACGTTGGATACCGGTCGCCTTTTCCAGGAAACATATGACCTGATTGATTTAACCCGTTCAACTTATAAGATTGATATTGATGTCCTTTTTCCAGAAGCAACGGAGGTAGAAAACTATGTTAGAAACAAAGGAATCAACGGGTTCTATAATTCGGTAGATAACAGAAAGGAATGCTGCGGCATCCGTAAAATACATCCGTTGAATCGTGCTCTTGCCTGTGCTGACATTTGGATTACTGGTTTGAGGAAGTCACAATCAGCCAATCGCCAGCTAATGCAAAAAGTGGAGTGGAGTCCGGAATACAACCTCATCAAATACAATCCTTTATTCGATTGGTCGGATGAAGACATACTGCAGTACATTGAGGCTCACAAAGTTCCTGTGAATACGCTGCACAAGAAGGGCTTTCCAAGTATTGGTTGTGCCCCATGCACGCGTGCTATTGCTCCGGGTGAAGATCTCCGTGCAGGCCGATGGTGGTGGGAAGGAACTGCCAAAGAATGTGGATTGCACGAAACGAAAGCGGTATCCAAACCCAGTTAAATCTCCCTTTTTACCCTGTAATTTCGGTAACTAAAGTATCTTTACCGGTTCAGAAGAATAGAACTGTTGATCTCCCGCGATACCATAGAAGAAATCCGAAACCGCATTGACATTATTGATGTCATCAGCGATTTCTTAACGCTTAAAAAGTCGGGGAGCAACTATAAGGCCTTAAGTCCTTTCGCCAACGAAAAAACCCCCTCGTTTTTCGTAGTTCCCGCCAAGGGCATCTTTAAAGATTTCAGTAGCGGCAAGGGTGGTGATGCAATCACGTTTGTGATGGAGCACGAGAAAATGGGCTACACCGAGGCGCTCCGCTATCTGGCCAAAAAATATGGTGTAGAAATAAAGGAAGACCGCCAGACCGAAGAGGGCAGAGCCGAGCAAAGTGAACGTGAAGGACTTTACATCCTCATGAACTTCGCGAAAGAATACTATCGCAAACAGCTCACAGGCAGCGAAGAAGGAATTAGCATTGGCCTTAGTTATTTTAGAGAACGCGGATTCAATGATCGCACGATAGAGAAATTTGAATTAGGATATGCGCTGGAAGGGTGGGAGAATTTCACCAAAGAGGCTATATCAAAAGGCTATAATAAAGAGTTGCTGGAAAAAACAGGGCTCATCGTTAAGAAGGATGATGGCAGCACCTATGACCGCTTTCGCGGAAGGGTGATTTTCCCGGTGCACAACATCTCCGGCAAAGTGATTGCCTTTGGTGCGCGCATGCTGGGCAAGGATAAAAACCAGCCCAAGTATATCAACTCACCGGAAACCGATATCTATCATAAGAGCGATGTCTTGTATGGTTTGTATCAGGCCAAGAATGCCATTCGCCAACATGATGTTTGCTACCTGGTAGAAGGTTATACCGATGTGATCTCATTACATCAGTCAGATGTTCCGAACGTGGTTGCCTCTTCGGGCACTGCGCTCACTGAAAGTCAGATTAGAGTCATTCGAAGATTTACTGAGAACGTCACTGTCCTCTTCGATGGTGATTCAGCCGGTATCAAAGCCGCACTGCGAGGTATTGATATGATTCTGAAAGGAGGCATGAACGTGCGCGTGGTGTTGTTCCCTGATGGTGAAGATCCGGACAGCTATTCACGCAAAGTAGGTACTTCTGAGTTTCAGAGATTTTTAAAAGATCATACGCAGGATTTCGTTTCGTTTAAAGCAGGACTCTATGCATCAGAAGCAGCCGGAGATCCGATACGCAAAGCGGAATCCATCAAAGAAATTATTTCCAGCATCGCGCAGATTCCTGATCCTGTGAAACGCGCTGTATATCTTCAGGAGACCAGTGGTTTGTTGAAGATCGATGAGCAGGTATTGTTGAGCGAACTGAATAAAATTCTCGTCAAGGATAGAAAGAAAACCGATAATGAGAAATCAAGAGAGAATCAGGAAGATATAATTCCGGTAGTACCCAATCAGGAAATTGTTGAGCCTGCCAAACTGGATGCGAAATCCATGGTGCAGTTGCAGGAGAAAGAAACCATTCGGATTTTGCTGAATTATGCAGAGAGCACAATGGAAGAACAGAAGGTCTCTGATTTTATCATGCAGGAGTTGGATGATGTTACGTTTACAAATCCTGTATATCGCCAGATATTTGATGTATTTAAGGAAGGGGTACTGAAGGGCAATATTCCAGATAGTAATCACTTTCTTACGTATGGAACTTCAGAAATAAAAAATGAAGTGGCCGAGTTGATCACTTCCCGTTATTACATCAGCAATTACTGGAGTGAAAAGCATATATACATTCCGAAAGAATCCGAGATTCTGGGTGAAATGGCATTGAACAACGTGCTTAGGTTAAAGTTCAGGTATGTGCAGGATATGATTGAAAGTAATCTGCAAAAAATAAAAGAAGCCGAGCGCGAAGGTGATTTGGAAAAACTAGATGAAATATTAAAGGCACTAACAGGTTTCAAAGAAGCCGAGCGTGAGTTGGCCAAACTTCTCGGTATCGTAGTAGCTAAATAGGAACAGGAATACCTTTTTCTTTGTTGAACAGTTTGAAAACAAATACGCATGAGTGATAA
>JANOUH010000252.1:0-30268 GCA_031416795.1 Cytophagales bacterium
CTTTTGGCAATGGCTTCATATACTTCCAGTGGTGTGATGTCGTACTTGGAAAGTAGAAGAGGGTTAACGTTTACTTCATACACTTTTCTGGCACCACCAAAAGAAACAATATCGGCCACACCGGGCACTGCTCGTAGCTGACGATCAATTACCCAATCTTGCCAGGCTAACAACTCGCTGGTATTACGATCACTTTTTAATGTATATCGGAAAATTTCACCGGTTGGTCCATAAGGTGGCTGAACATCTGGCTCGACACCTTCTGGTAAACTCACATTTCGCAGCAAGTTGTTTACTTGTTGTCGTGCAAAGAAATCTTCCACATCATCATCGAAAATGATCTTCATAACGGAAAGACCAAACATAGAAATGGAGCGCACACTCGTTTTGCGCTGCACACTATTCATGGCTACCTCAATAGGGATACTTACAAATCGCTCAACTTCTTCTGCACTACGTCCATTCCATTGGGTTACGATAATGATCTGCGTATTGGTTACATCCGGAAAAGCTTCCAGCGGGGTTTTCACATAGCTCCAAATACCCACGATGATAAGCAACGCAGTGGAGAAGAAGACAAAGAATCTATTCTTTAGTGAAAACGAAATAATATGTTTAACAAATTTGTCCATGATCAGGAGTCGTTCAATGTTTTGTGTTAATCATTTAGAGCATCATAGACCAATAGCTGAAACTTGGTCATCACTTTTTCACCTTCTTTCAATCCGCTATCAATGTAGATGAGTTTTCCGGTGTCTTTGTATACGACCACCTCGCGCGTTTCGATATCATCATCGGCTTTGTACACCATCACGAAGTATCTACTCTTATCAAAGATGAGTGCTTCTGCAGGGATAGTTAATTTTTTAACCGGCTCCTGATAACTCACTTTTACATTGGCAAACATTTCGGGTTTCAACTCAAAGTTTTCGTTCTTCAAAGTGACACGGGCTTTCACTACTTTGCTCTCTGGATCAATCAGGTTGAAAATCTTATCAATCTTTCCGCGGAATATTTTATCCGGATAAGAAATGGTAGTCACTTCAGTATCGTATCCTTCCTTAATTTTTGGTATGTCTGATTCATAGATGTTAGCCATTACCCACACATAATCGAGATCACCCACAATAAATACAGGACTGATATCTTCCGTGCGCAATTCCATATTGAGTGCTATGTTCTTCTGAACGATTACACCCGACACGGGCGATTTGATTGGATACACAGATCCAGATCCGGCACTATACATATCTAAAACAGCTTGTATCCTCGCTAATTCACCTTTGGCGTTTTCCAATTCTTTTTGAGAGTTGATTAACTCTACTTCAGAAATATTTCCGCCTTTATAAAGTTCGGTAGCTACCTGTGCATTTTTTTCTGCTACCCGCACTTGTGATTCCGCTTGAGTGCCTTCTTTGGCAAATCCTGCTATTTCAGGGCTTCTAATAATTGCCATTACTTGTCCTTTCATTACGTGATCACCCAGTTCAACATTAAGGTCGCGCACAAATCCTCCGGCAAGAGGAAACACACGAGCCACCTTGTCTTCATTGAAACTAATCTTACCCGTGAGTGTTAATTCTGATTCGACAGTTTGAATCGTTACCTCTGCGAGTTCTTTCTCTTTGGAAAGCGTTTCCGTTAATCTGAACTTGGTGGCCACCGCAGCATTTTCTTCCTTCTTACATGATGCAGCGAAGATGAGCGTAACAATGATTAGTATCTTGAATTTCATATTCTAATTATTTTATAAATCCGTAAATAGTTTAGTGCTTAGTACAACCAGGATACTCTGAAGCCATATGTTTCTACCCGGCCATCTCCCGAACCAGTCGAATAAATGTTCTTCGTTCCCTTGGTGTAAACAAAGTGAACTTGAAATATGCTTTGGCCAGCATCGATATCCGCTCCCAGAGATGCCTGATAACCTAAGTCCTGTTTTATATAGTCGTTATCTACATTAATGATGGTATGAAATCCATCCTCAGGTTTATGCCAAAAATCTTTTACATAGTCATTTTTTATCCAGACAATCCCTACCGCTGCACTTAGTCTCATTCCTTTTACAACATCCTTTGGAGTTCTTAATAAAAGGGTAATGGGAACCTCAATAGTATTCATCCGTAGTCGCTCACGATAAGTGGAGTCCTCCGTATTATCTTGAGCTCCAAACCAGGGATGAGAAAATGTGCCTCCTGTTTTATCTTCATTGATAATGCCTGCACCGCGTTGCTGCACACCAACGCCAACACCAATGCCAACAAACGACAATGGGTAATATTCGGCACGCAGGCTTGCTCCGACACAGGGTTTAGCAAAGTATTCCTTAGGAAGATTACTACCTTTAATAGTGCCCCAGTATTGATTCCAACTCAATCCCAATCTTACCTTCTTTTCGAACACATTTTTTTGTTCTCCCTGAGCAATAATCTCTTCTTTCGTCTGTGCAAAGCCCGAAAGTAAACTGAAGAATAAAACCGAAGTGATAATGTATTTCATGGTTTTCATATTCCTTTATTTTCAATATTCAATGATGTTAGTACCTACTGCAAAATTCAACTCATTCACGTTGTTGAGGTATTGCTGCTTCAACTCGATTAGCTGGGTGTTGGTAAGAATAAAAATTCGCTGGTAGTCGATGAATTGAAGTAAACTGATATTCCTTTTTTGAAAATTTTCATTCGTACTTGTATTCAATTGCGTTAACCGATCCAGTAACTCCGGACTGTAATTGGCTAAACCCGTATTCGAGTTTTTGTATCGGTTATAAGCAGCCACCACTTCATTGCGAACCTGGTTTTCGATTTGTTCGTACTGTAGATTCGATTTCGCAACATTATATTCAGCAGCCTTAATATCTCCCTGATTCCGATCAAATAGTGGAATGTTGAATTCTACGTTGAAGCCCTGATAAGGACGCACATAGTTACTTCCCCGATCTCGTGGTTGATAGGCTAACTTAAGATCCGGCACGGCTATCGATTTTTGAAGTTTCAGGTTCCTTTGCTGATACTTTAAGTCATACTTTTTAACCTGAATATCAGGCCGGATTGTAGTCGCCTGTTCAGTTAATAAGCGCAAATCAAAGTCCTGAGCTATGATTGGAATTTTTTGTTCCACATAAAATGTAGTGTCTTCAGCCATACGAAGCAGGGTGCGCAAATCAGCCATCACTTTTTCCCTTTCATTGCGATTCGTAAGCGCCTCCGTCTTCACGGCCAGATATTCGGATTCGAGACGAATGGCCTCCGTAACTGAAATCGCTCCTACTTCCAGTTGCTTCCGTGTGGCCTCCATCAGTTTATCATAGTTTCTCATCACCTGCTGATAGAGATGTGCTTTCTCCTGCAGAGCTGCCAAATCGGTGTATAGATTTCCGGTCTCAAATAATAAGCTGCGCAGCACATCCTCCAATTGCTTTTCGGCCATCTCGGCACCTAAGCGGGCTAGCTTCACGGTGTTGGTATGCTTTCCGGCATAAGAAAACGTTTGCTCTATCTGAAGCAGGTGTTGATTTCTGAAATGGAAGTATTCGTTCGTTTCATTGGCATAGAGATCCCCGTTAAAAACGAAGTATGGGTTATTCCAGAGTCTTGCCTGGATAACACCGGCTTTGGCAATATTAACATCATAGTAAGAAGCCAAAAGTGCCAGGTTTGATTTTACCAATCGTGTTTTGGCATCCTGAAAAGATAGTACCGTATCAGCGCGCTGTGCCCAGGCGACTGATGGTAACAAAATCATTGAGAGCACCAGGCTCTTCAAAATTGTAATTTTCATTCTAATTAAAAATTATTTTAAGAGACTTCCCTTCGCAATGCATACCTGTTGAATCAACAACATCAATTGATCGTCCCGGAGTGATGATAACTCATCCGGATACATCAAGGTCTGTATTGGGAGTAAGAAAATAAATGAAAGAGAATACGAGAAACAATGCGCTAAGGCGCACTTGCTAAATAGTAAAGCAGGAATTGCTTAAGTAGATGTGTTCTTTGGGCAACTTAATGTCTTTTCTCTCCTTAATTTGGGTGAAAAGAACTTTATGAATATTTGAATGATAGTTGATGCAATTGTTAAAAAGAATTAAATAATTGCATACAGCCGAAGTTCGGGCATTGTTATACTCTTCACTTTCCGAAATAGAACGAATGAGCCACTGACTTGAGTGTTCATCCCCATTCTCAAAGAAGGCTAGGTTAAATTTATCGTGGTGCAAAGGTGGCGCGGCAGGGGCCGAAAGTAACGGCATCGACAAAATGCCCATGAAGGCAATCAGCAAAATAATCCCACTATTCTTTGGCTTTTTCATCTTTTACGAGTGGCAAATGTAAAATAAAAGTTTCTACAAAAGATTAACCATTTGAATATTTAGTTATTTGCTAATGATACTGATTTCAGCAATCGATTACGGATTGCGCGAAAACGTATTACTTTTAATGGATTTTTGCCAGGCTAAGAGCAGTCGATCAGACCAATGAAGCACATTGTTATCAGTATTCTTTTTTTAGCACCTCTTTTCATACAAGCGCAAAAGTTCGATTTGTTTGAATTAGAAAACGATGAACTAATTTGGCAATACACCTACGAATATGAAGGGCCGCAAGACAGTCTCAGAAAAGAGGTTGTTTCTATGCTCAAATCCAAAATTTTCACGCAACAAGTAATTAGAAATGAACTCGGCTATAATGGCGAAATCAAACATTACATGGTGGATTGCAAGCGCTATGGGCGCAGCTATAATAACACACCGCTGATCTATTGGAATGGAGAGTGGAGCGGCAAGTTTGTTGTGGAGGTAAGAGACAATCGCTACCGGGTCACCATCTATGGTTTATACTTCGAAAATAAAGCGCAGCCTTCGGCACGTTACCCAAACAATAACATACGAAAGGGATTTTATCGCAATGAGGTATTGAGTAAAGGAAAGTCACACTTTAAAAAAAGTGTAATGCCGGGTATGGCTTTGATGAGTCTGAGTTTGAGAGATGCCTTTGATATCAAAAAGTACTACCCACCTACTTCAGTGGAGTGGTGATTTTTATTCACTCCTAAGTTTATCGAGAATCCTGTTTAACTCCTTCGCTTCTGCCTTCGTAATCTTTCCCATGGCATCCAGCCACGTAGGCTGACTGGCATCTATCTTCTTAAGCAAATGTTGTCCTTTATCCGTGATGGAGATATCCACTTGTCTGCGGTTAGTCTCACACGTAACGCGATTCACAAATCCCTTTTGCTTCAACTTCTCTACAAGACGGGTACAATTGCTGCTCTTGTCAATCATGCGTTCAGTAATTTCTGAAAGCATCATTGGTTTTGGGAACCCTCCACGAAGGATGCGCAGCACATTAAACTGCTCAGGTGTGATCCCGAATTTTTTCAAATAGCCAGCATTGATGTTATACAGCCACCCTCCCGTGTATAAAATATTAATGGAAGCCTTTTGGTGCTCGCTGAAAAACTTTTCTTGCTTGATATCTTCTTCGAGTGGCATAAATAGATACAATCTCAATAATTGTAGATACAACATTACAAACAAAATCTTTCCATTCATCGTTGATGAAAACTATTTAAATTCACCGCATGATTCAGTTCACCACTACGATTCACAAATTTGCCAAGCAAGGTGAAAAAACCGGCTGGACCTATTTTGAACTCAGTGCCAGCCAGGCTAAAAAATTAAAACCAGACACCAAAGTTTCTTTTCGGGTGAAGGGCACACTCGACTCATTCAAAATAAAGCAAATCGCCTTGATACCGATGGGTGAAGGCAATTTCATCATGCCGTTGAATGCCGCGATGAGAAAAGCAACCGGTAAAAAACTGGGTGATAAATTGAACGTATCGCTGGAAGAAGACGATAGCGAGTTCACCTTTTCCAAAGATTTTATCGCATGCCTGCAAGATGATCCGGTCGCTTATGATTTCTTTCAAACATTATCCGGATCACACCAAAAATATTTCAGCAAGTGGATTGACAGCGCCAAAACATCGTACACAAAAACCAAACGAATTGTGATGGCCGTTACCGCTCTTTCCAAAAAACAAGGCTATCCCGAAATGATCCGGGCCAGCAAAAGACTCCAGTAATCATAATTTTTCTTAGCGTGCTTTGCGTCTTTGCGTGCAACAGAATTTTACCCATATTTATAAGGTTAACAACGATACACCATGAAAGATAAACTGCGCAGCCAGGGTTGGTTTGGAAAAACTGGAAAAGACGGATTCATCTACCGGGCCTGGATGAAAAATCAGGGAATACCCGACTATGAATTTCGAGGCAAGCCGGTAATTGGCATCTGCAATACGTGGTCTGAACTTACACCGTGCAACGCACACTTTCGCGAATTGGCTGAGTCTGTAAAACGTGGCGTCTCCGAAGCCGGTGGTTTTCCGGTAGAGTTCCCTGTGATGTCGCTGGGCGAAACCTTAATCAAACCCACCGCTATGCTGTATCGAAACCTCGCCAGCATGGATGTTGAAGAATCGATACGGGCCAACCCGATGGATGGCGTAGTGCTGCTTTGTGGATGCGATAAAACAACGCCCTCCCTCGTGATGGGTGCATGCAGCGTCAACATTCCAACCTTGGTTGTATCGGGAGGGCCAATGCTTACCGGAAAATATAATGGCCGTGATATTGGCACCAGTGATATCTGGCGATTCAATGATGCTGTACGTTCCGGTGAAATGTCACAGGAAGAACTCACCGTTGCGGAAGAATGTATGTGTCGCAGTCGCGGGCACTGTGCCGTAATGGGCACTGCCTCTACCATGGCTTGTATGGTAGAATCATTAGGGCTTTCCCTTCCGGGGAATGCCGCCATTCCTGCTGCTGACTCAAGACGCAAAGTGCTTGCTCAGATGTCAGGCATTCGCATGGTGGAAATGGTGAAAGAAAATCTTCGTCTTACTGATGTATTAACAAGACAGGCTTTTGAAAATGCAATCATCACGAACGCAGCGATTGGTGGCTCTACGAATTTTATCATTCACCTCCTCGCTATCGCAGGAAGAATAGGTATTGATCTGAAGCTGGATGATTTTGATAAGTTGTCAGCCAACATTCCACTGATCGCTAACCTTCAGCCTTCCGGAAAATATTTTATGGAAGATCTTTACTATGCCGGTGGCCTTCCTGCTGTCATGAAAGAGCTCGACAAAGTTCTGCATCGCGATTGCATTACCGTGAACGGAAAGACTGTAAAAGAAAATTATGACGGAGCTGAAATTTATAATCAGGATGTCATTACGTCAGCTGATAAACCCTTTAATCCGTTATCAGGCGTAGCCATTCTCAAAGGCAACCTGTGTGAAAATGGAGCCGTGATGAAACCTTCAGCAGCAAGCCCCGCGTTGATGAAACATACTGGCAAAGCCATTGTGTTTGAGGACATCGATGATTACAAAAAACGAATTGATGATCCAAATCTCGAAGTGGATGAAAACAATATCCTGGTTTTAAAAAATGTAGGCCCGATTGGTTATCCAGGCATGCCTGAAGTGGGTAACATGGCGTTGCCAAAAAAATTATTAGCCAAAGGCATTCATGATATGGTGCGTGTCTCCGATGGACGCATGAGCGGAACTGGATTCGGTACGGTGATATTACACGCTTCACCGGAAGCAGCATTAGGTGGAAATTTCGCAGTAGTGAAAACAGGTGATATCATCAGCCTTGATGTCGCCAACCGCTCGCTTACTTTGGATGTATCAGAAGAAGAATTAGTCAAGAGAAAACAAAACTGGAAACCGATTCATAAAAAATATGATCGTGGCTATGTGATGTTGTATCAGCAACATGTGCAACAAGCTAATGAAGGCGCTGACATGGATTTCTTAAGAGGAAGTTCGGGTAGCGAAGTATCAAGAGATTCGCATTGATTATGAATTTGTAATTATTTCACCCCTTCGGGGTTCTTCAAAACAAATAGATACATTATTCTATAATACTATCACCCCTTCAGGGTTAAAACTAAAACTACTTACCGATAGAGCAAGCCCGAAGGGCTGATATTATTATAGAAATAATGGAATAAATAAATTCATAAACCCCGAAGGGGTGACATTATTAAAAAGCCAGCCATAACCAAAACTATTCTCATCTTACACAGAAACCAAAAAAAATGACAAAGCCCGAAGGGCTGACATAATTATAGAAAAGCATTTAAAATAAATTATTTATAAACCCCGAAGAGGTGACATTATTAAACGTAACTAAGTATGCCCGGAACATTCTCGCAAATTTACATTCAGGTTGTCTTTGCGGTGAAGGGTCGAGATAATCTTATCACCAAACCCTGGCGCGATGAACTGCACAAATACATCGCAGGTATTATTAAAGGAAAAGCACAAAAATCCATTATCGTCAATGGTGTTGCTGACCACATTCATTGCTTTGTGGGGCTAAAACCATCCATGTCAATTTCTGACCTTGTACGCGACATCAAAAACAACTCCACTAATTTTGTGAACGAAAAGAGGCTGGTAAAAGGTAAATTTTCCTGGCAAGAGGGTTATGGCGCATTCTCCTACTCACACTCACACATTAATGATGTTTACAACTACATTCTAAATCAGGAGGAACATCACAAGAAGAAACCCTTTAAAGAAGAATATCTTGAATTCCTGAATAAATTTGAGATCCCTTATGAAGAGCGTTATCTTTTTGAATGGATTGATTGACGCCCCTGTTAGGTATCAAACCGTGTGATAGCTTGAAATCAAAATCGATAGAGCATAATGTCACCCCTTCGGGGTTATATTACACATGGTACTCGATCGAGAAAGAAAGCCCGAATGGCTGACATGATTATAGAAATAGGAGTCGTATTAAAACAAATGGTTCAAGGTAATTTGAATTTCTATTTTGATAAAAAAAGAATATACCAAAAGAGATGACGTATAATAGAGGTGACATCTTGATCGGTAGAGCAATATCACCCCTCAGGGTTCTACGAAGATCAGATCATACTAACTATAATACAATCACCCCTTCGGGGTTATATTTCATACAAGAAACAAGCCCAAAGAGTTGAAATGATAATAGAAATATTAAGATAGTATCACAAAAACCGTTAAGAGCAATACGTCTAGAGGTAATGTAATTTGAATTCATATTGATAGTAGAAAAAAAGCCCGAAGGGCTGACATGATTATAGAAGAATTAAAACGATATTTTCAACAAAACCCCGAAGGGGTGACATCTAACCGCTCATAATATGATTTAAGATTATATTGATTCATCTAATTGCCTAATCTATAAATTCTGATCTATCTTCAATAAAAATTTCATCCTCATGAAACCATTCAAAAATCAAGTCGCCATTGTAACCGGTGCGGGGCAAGGCATCGGTCTTGAAATTTGCAGGCAGTTGGCGGCACAAGGTGCGAGTGTTGTTCTGAATGATATTGAAACCTCCTTAGCAGAAGATGCAGCGCTTTCCATTCAAAAAGAAAATGGAATCTGCATGCCTTATGCCGGTGACTGCTCGGATGTTGCTTTCATTCAAAACATGGTAGATGAAGCGGTGAATAATTTTGGCAAACTTGATATCGCCATCGCCAATGCGGGCATCACGTTGTTTGGTGATTTTCTGGAGTACAAGCCCGAAGATTTTTCAAAAGTGATGAATGTAAATCTCGGTGGTAGTTTCTTTCTCGCTCAGCTCGCTTCTCGACAAATGAAAGAACAAGGCAGCGGAGGAAGAATCTTATTCATGTCATCTGTTACCGGGCATCAGGCTCATAAGAATCTTGCTGCCTACGGCATGACTAAAGCTGCGTTGGAAATGTTAGCTAAAAACCTGGTGCTTGAAGTATCGCCTTATCATATCACGGTAAACGCCATTGCTCCGGGGGCAACCATCACGGAACGTACGAAGAGTGATCCGGAATATGAAAACACGTGGTCGCGCATAACGCCCATAGGCAAGGCGGCTTCGGTACAGGATATTGCCCATGCTGCATTGTTCCTGGTGTCACCTGAAGCAGGACACATCACCGGCCAGTCGCTAGTGATTGATGGAGGCTGGACCAGCGTGAGCCCATCTCCCTATTAAATCATTCTATAAAGTTGCCAGAAAAGTTTTCACGTGCGCATTAAACTGTGTTGGGTTTTCCAGGTTGCTGAGATGCCCCGCTCCTTCAATAATGTGAAGGGATGATCCTTTAATCAATGTCTGCATTTTAAGCGCAAGTTCTGGCGAAGTAATTTTATCCTCTTTCCCAACAAGAATAGATACGGGTGTGTTTATTTGCGGCAGTGAAGAACATGTTTCTTTTCTGTTGGCCAGGGCTTGCAGGGTGAGACAAATATTTTCTGCCGGTGTTTTCAAAATGGTTTCCTTGATAAAGGTCACCTCATCTTTTTTATCAGTGAAAGAAGCGGGCGCAAATAAATTCGTCAGAGACTCTTCGGCATACACCGACAATCCATTTTTCTGAATGAAAGCGATCGTCTTCATTCTTTTCTTACGGCCTTCATCACTATCGGCTGCGCATTGCGTATCGCAAAGAATCAATCCTGCAATTCGCTGAGGTTGTTGCTGTATGGCGTGCAAGGCAATGTAGCCGCCCATAGACAATCCGGCCAGTATCGCTTTTTCAATCTTCAACGCATCCATGAAAAAGAAAAGATCATCGGCAAACTGGCCAATACTAAATTGAGCCGCTCCGCGCTCCGATTCACCATGACCCCGCACATCGTAGGCAATCACCCGATGAATTTCGTTAAATGCACTTAATTGTTCCTTCCACATCTCCTTGTTGAAAGGAAATCCATGAATAAAAATTACCGGCAATCCGTTCGCAGGACCTTCATCGAGGTAGCTTACATTAATTCCGTTAACCTGAATATTTTTCGCGATGAATGTCATGGGTTTATCTGTTAGATTGAATTAATTGATTTTTGTATGAATTACAATCATGTTCATCAGCAAAGCGTGAACCAACCGCCATAGCACCTTCCCCTTGATGGCCAGGTGAGATAACTGTGATGAATATATAAAGTTTGAGCATTTACTTACTCACTTCATCCCAATAAGGCCACACAAATTATTTTATAGCTGTAGAGGAACATCATTGAAAAATGCTATGATCAATACCGACTGTCTTTCATTTTATCTTTTATTCCACCATACAATACATCCTGCACCCCGGCTTCATTGAAAAACTTTTGCGGAAACGGAAGTTCCACTTTTGAAACTTCGTTCAACTCATTAATGAGATCGATAGGAATTTCAAACATCAGACATCCCAGCACATCTTCTACTTGTGATACTTTCGTTGCTCCCACAATCGGTATCACACTTTGATTTTTATGCTGACGTGTCCAGTTGATGGCGAGTTGTGATGCACTTACGCCTAAGCGATCGGCAATCTCCACTACTTTTTTGGTAATGTTCGTAGCGCGCTCACCAAGTCGCGAGCTGGTTTCAACCAACCGACCTTTATCACCTTTTAAATATTTGCCTGTCAATGCTCCTCCGGCCAACGGTGCCCAGGGTGTTATGGTCATTCCAAATGCTTTGGCCATCGGTAATAGCTCTGCTTCAACTGTTCTTTGAATCAAGCTGTATTCTATTTGCAAGCCGATGAACTGGTTCCATCCGCGCAACTCCGCCATCGTGTTGGCCTGGCTCACGATCCACGCAGGTGTATCACTGATGCCGATGTAATGCACAATGCCGCGCGAAATCAGATCTTCCAATCCTTTTAATATTTCTTCCGTAGGTGTCCAGCTATCCCAGATGTGCAGCCACAGCAAATCAATGTGATCGGTGTTGAGCCGCCACAAACTTTCCTTCACACTGCGCATCATGTTTTTACGATGATTGCCCGCAAAGTTCAGATCTCCGCTACGATCACGAAGGGAATATTTGGTGGCCACCACAAAATGATCACGGTCTTTGGCAATGAAGTCTCCCACAAATTTTTCGGAGGTGCCTTCCGTGTAGCGATTGGCGGTATCGATAAAATTGCCTCCGGCATTGGCATAGGTATCAAAGATTTGTTTGCTGATGTCTTTATCACAGCCCCATTTCCACTCGGTTCCAAAGCCCATGGTGCCGAGGCAAAGCTCTGAAACGCGGAGGCCGGATTTTCCGAAGAGTTTGTAGTTCATAGGTAAATATCATGTGTTTTACATTAATTAAAATCTCAAGCTAACAATCAGTATATTGAATAATAAAATTAACTTTTGAAAAGATATAATATTAGAAATATGAAAAGAAGCGAAGCAATGGATATATATAAAGGTAGGCTAGAAAAATTTAAAAATACTCAGTCTATTCAATGGAAGATGAACTTAAGCATCTGGACTTTACTCGTTTTGGCTATTTATAAAAACGACTTTATTGAGTTGAATACCTGTTTGCTTATAATTCTGATATTTATATGTCTAATTCACCTTGGTTATTGCATCCTGACACAAAAATCCATTAACTCAGATAAGGCTGTTACTGATAATATCATTGATGCATTAAAGAATAGCGAACAAGAGAATGTAAATATTGATGTGAAGTTAAAAGGCAAAATTTCAAATTGTCCAAGTTGGTTATGGATTTTACTGCAAACAGCAATCACAGTTGTCTTATCTGTAATATTTTACCAAGTGATTAGTAATAGATAAGAATTTATCTTAATAGCAAAGTTTGTCATGCCAAGAAAAGTTACTCAAGAGGAAATTCTTTCACGATTTAGAAAAGTGCATGGAGATAGATACGACTATTCTTTGGTTAACTATATCAGCGCCCATAAGAAGGTTAATCTGATCTGTAAAGAACATGGAACTTTTGAGCAATCTCCAGCCAATCATCTAAATGGAAAAGGATGCCCGGATTGCGGGGGAAGGTTTCGCTATAATAATAATGGCATCATTGCAAAGTTTCGCGAAATTCATGGAGATAGATATGATTATTCCTTGGTTGAGTATGTAAATACAAATTCTAAGGTTAAGATTATATGCAAAGAACATGGAGTATTTGAACAAGTTCCGTCAAGCCATTTAGGTGGCACTGGTTGCCCGGATTGCGGGGGAAGGCCACAATACCACAATGAGAAAATAATCAACAAGTTTAAAGAGATTCACGGGGATAGATACGATTACTCTCAGGTTGATTACATTAACTCTTCAACAAAAGTTAAAATCAGGTGTCATGAGCATGGTTTGTTTGAGCAGACGCCATCAAGTCACTTAATCGGCACTGGTTGCCCTGATTGTGGTGGAAGGTTTCGTTATAATAATGAAGCAATCATAGTCAAGTTTCGAAATCTTCATGATAACAAGTATGATTATTCGTTAGTTGAATACAAAGCTTCACACACGAAGGTTAAAATTATCTGTAAGAAGCATGGTATTTTTCTACAGACGCCCACAAAGCATCTTAGCGGAAGTGGATGCCCTGATTGTACTGGCAAACCATTATACAACAATAATAAAATAATTACCAAATTTCAGGAGTTACACGGAGATAGATATGACTACTCATTAGTTAACTATAGAAATAATCGAGAGAAGATTAAAATCATATGTAAAATACATGGGGTATTTGAACAAACGCCTGGAAGCCATTTAAATGGCAATGGATGCCCTGTTTGTGCAGGGACAACTCGTTTTACCAAGGAAAAAATCTTAGATAGGTTTAAATCAATACATGGTGATAGTTACGATTATTCTTTAATGGATTATTCAAATATCCATTCAAAAGTTAAAATTCTTTGTAGGCTACATGGTGTATTTGATCAAACACCCGCAAGTCATTCAAATGGAAATGGATGCCCTGTTTGTTCTAGGATTCAGAATGCAACTTTAAGAATTAAAAGTATTACAGACTTATTAAATGATTTCCGGAGAATTCATAGAGATAAATATGATTACACTTTGGTGAATTATCTTAATGCTAGAACTAAAGTAAAAATTACCTGCCAAATTCATGGGGTATTTGAACAAACACCCGATAATCATTTAAGAGGAAAAGGCTGTCCAACCTGTAATCATGGTTGGTCAACCGAAAGAGTCATTCAATTCATCAACTCCATCGACAACCATGATCTCCTCCACATGGATGCCATCGAGTTGCAGATGATCATCAACCAGGGCAAACTCCCGGATGCACTGAATGCACTGGTATTTAGTGATGACTCCAACAGAGATAATACTATCAAAGCACTCAAGGAAAAACTTCAGCACGAGCTGGAGGTTGGTATTGAAGAAACAGAAGAAGTGACCGAAGATGATTTTCCGGAACCGGAAGAACTGGATGTTGATGAAGTGGAGGAATCGGATATCCTGATCGATGAGAAATCCGAAGTTGCTGAAGTCACCAAAGACAAAGCACTGATTTCCCTCGCAGAAAATTTTGAAGACCTTCATGTGCTGGATAATGCCATCGTAGCATCGTGTGATGATGAGGCCGTGGAGTTTCTGATTCAATACAAGCTGCGTGTGCTCTGGAACAAAGTGCTGAACCAGGTCATTGATGTAGAGAAACTAAGACACGAACCGGGTGGCGCTAACTTCGCCTTGCTCAAACAACATTTTTTCGATGAGTTCAATGAAGTAATTGCCTACACGCCACCGCCAGGTTATTCCTTCCCCTACAAACTGAATGCGATGCAACAGCTAACGGTGTATCGTGTGCTGAAGAACAAACGATACGGCAACTGGTCGGGCACGGGTGCGGGCAAAACCATTTCATTTATCGTAACGAGTCGCGCAGTGGATGCAAGGCTTACTTTACTGGTCGGTCTCAATTCAACCATTGCCCAACTCGGTGAAGCCATTCAGGAAGTATATCCCAACAGCACCGTATTTACGCGCTACACCAAAGGCCAGGTCTTCGATCGCAATCAATACAATTACCTCATCCTGAATTACGACAAGTTTCAGCAGGGCTATTCGGAAGAATTGTTTCAGGACCTGAGCGAGAACAACCGGATTGATTTCATCGCCATCGATGAAGTGCACAACGTAAAGCAACGCACCGAACAACAGGAAAGCCTCCGCAGGGGAACACTCAAACGGTTGGTGGGCAGAGCGAGTGAAACGAATCCTGATTTGTATGTGCTGGGCATGTCGGCCACCCCGGTGATCAACAACCTCACCGAAGCAAAATCATTGCTGGAGATGATTACAGGAAAAGAGTATGAAGACCTGAACACCAACCGCACCCTCACCAACGCGCTGGAAGTATTCAAGCAGATGACGTTGAATGGTTTGCGCTATATTCCCAAATATCAGATCGCGATCAAAGAACAGGATGGTTCCAACACCTCGCAACTTCGGATTGATGGAACCCATTTAATTGATAAACTATTAAACATCGGCAACCAAAATTACCTTGGTGCCGAGCGCATCTTGCTGAATGAAAAGCTGAAGGCCATTCATCCTTATCTTAAAAAAGGATTGATGATCTACAGCTACTTCACGGATAAAATGATCAGGCCCATTGTTGAGCACTTAACGAAACTTGGCTATCGTGTCGGAACCTTTACAGGCGATGAGTCGATGGAGGAACGCGATGCATTCAAGGAAGCATTCCTCCACGGCAACATTGATATCCTCGTTGGTTCAAGGCCCATCGGCACCGGTGTGGATGGATTGCAAAAGGTATGCGACCGGTTGATTGTGTTATCACTTCCATGGACAGATTCTGAATACACGCAACTGAAAGGAAGGATTTACCGGCAAGGTTCTAAGTTCGGTGAAGTTGAAATCATCGTGCCCCAGGTAGTCATTCCATTAGCCGACAGGGAATGGTCGTGGGATATGCAACGGATGAATCTCATCCGAAACAAAAAGACATTGGCCGATGCTTCGGTCGATGGCGTGATCCCGAGCAAGATGATGCCAAGGCCGGAAACGTTATTCGCCAGATCGCAGGAAGCATTAAAAGAATGGAAGGAAAGAGTGAATGAAGGAAAGCTTCTGAGCATAAACCGCAAAGACCTTGTGTTTCCCTTGCGGCCCGAGATTGCAGAACAGATCGGCAGAAGTCTCGGAGATTTCAGCGAGGTGAACAGGAAATGGAGTGTGAGCAAATCATCCACGACACATGAACGACTCAAGGAACATCCGGAAGACTGGTATTATTATCATACGCTATACGCTGAAAAGAGAAAGACGTGGGATGAAATTCCATATAAAGAGATCGCGAAGCTGATCAGGCGAAAAGATTTTGTGGTGGCTGATCTGGGATGTGGTGAGAACTTATTGCGAAAGGAAATTCCTGAAAATAAAGTACTGGCTTTTGATCACGTAGCAATTGACAGCACGGTAACAGCCTGTGATATCAGTCACTTGCCGCTCGGTAACGATGCGGTTGATGTAGCAGTGTTTTCATTGTCGCTGATGGGAACCAACTATGAGGATTACATCAGCGAAGCACATCGCATATTAAAACCAATGGGATTTATTTTTATTGCCGAGCCACAAGCCAAGTGGGAAGGCAAGCATGATGAGCTTGAGCGGTTCATGATGGAATCCGGATTTGGTAAGCCTGTGGTGTGGAGATCGGATAATTTTTTATATCTGAAGAGTGAGAAGATGTAATATCACCCCTTCGTGGTTTAACTATCCTTGTACTTTACTATCTATAATAATAACATCCCTTCGGGATTGTTGGTAAAACCAGATTCCGGAGGAACGTTTTGGAGATCGGGTAATTTTTATAATATCACCCCTTCGGGGTTTGATACATTCTTATTGGTTGCTATCTATAATCATTTCATCCCTTCGGGATTATTGCAAATCTTAACTTTACTTCTCAATCTATAATCATTTCATCCTTTCGGGATTATTGCAAATCCTTATCTTACTTATTTCTCAAGCCTGAAAGGCTGACATTACTATAGAAAAGAATAAATCATAAAATACAAAAACCCTGAAAGGGTGAAATAATATCACCTGCCCAGGGTTAAATATTCTTGCGCTTAACTTCTTGTATAAACGAGATAATTTTTTAGCTTCACTTAACCTAAACCAAATTGCTATGAGTTCCATCCCGTCAAAGATGTCTCAGAAATTGCACATTTCTGGGCCCGCCAATGGTTCTGAACACTCAGTCATGCGTTACGGTCAGATTGTTATTTATCTGGCGGTAATTGGTGTTATCTCTTTCCTCTATATTTTCGCTCAAAAAATATTACTTAATTACATAGACAATCTTGCCCTGGGCCAGCTCCCCAATTATTAATTCCCTACGATATTTTTTTTTCAAACAGGGATACCTTGTTCCTTATTTTCCTTTTATAAGGCACCCAAAGTAAGCCGTGCATTAAACTACTGCGGCAACGCTTTCCCTGCTTTACTAAACTGAAAAATTATAAATGCAGCAGATATCACAAAGAGCAATCCGGCTCCTGCCATAAACGTGGATGAAAGCGGCAGCACCTGCAGCACCGGATAAATTACAATGGGAGATACGAACTGACCGAAGAACCAGAAGGTAGCAAGCTTTCCGATTTCCTTGCCCCTGATTTCTGGTGGTGTAATTTTCATTACCCATATATTCGTGTTGGGGATCATCATACCCATACCCAGTCCTGATAACATCATCGCAACCAATACCCACCCATACGTGCTGGAAAGTGAAATGGTAAGAAATCCTGCCGCCATGAGCAAGTACCCAATGGAGAAGATGGTAAGAAAACTAAATCTGCTTTTCAGTTTAGAATACGAAATGGATGAGATGGCAGAAAATAATGTACTGCTTGCAATGGCTGCTCCAATCAATGTATTTTTTTCAACACCCATTGCCTTCAGGTAGAAAGGGATCTGCACAGGAATCAAAAAGAAAATAATCCACATCGTCATCGTGTTGAAAAACAACAACCAGATGATGGCAGGCGCTTTCACATTTGAGTTTACAGTCTTTCCCTTATTAGCATTCACCGGCTCGTGAAGAAATAAAATGCTGAGCGGAAGTACGATCAACGCAAGTAAATAAATCAGAAATGGAAATCGCCAGCTGAAGTCGGCAAGAACTCCACCGAGCCCGATAAATAAAATACCACCGAGCGACATGAACGCAACCTGCAAGCCTGCAAATTTTTGTCTCTCCATCCCTTCGAAGTAATCCGCTATCAGCGTAATTACTATGGTCATCGACATACCTACCGCAATACCCAGTGTGATGCGGGTGATCAGAATAAAATAAAGGTTATCAAGAAAATATCCTCCAGCTCCTGAAGATGCATAGAGTACTAATGAGAACCAAAGTATGCGTAATCGACCATGTTTGTCTATCAGCCGTCCGGTTATCGGAGAGAAAATCGCAATGAACAATGCAGGTATTGTCAACACCATCTTGACAAGAAATTCAGCGTTTTCAACATCAGCAAATGCCAGCGCCATTTGAGGTAGCGCTGGGGAAATGGTGATCACTGACATGATTGTTAAACTGCTGACGAGAAGAAGGGTTAGCTTCATTTTACCGGAGGTAGAGGCCATGGGGTTAGGGTTACTGTGAGGGATTTGTATTAAAGATAGTTTTTCATTGTTGTCCGGCAAAAATAGCTGAAGACAAAAGATGTAAGATTTCATTATGTATTCGAAGCTTTTATAGTTTTATAAAAAGTAATCCTCTTCGTTCTAAGAGGGTTCATCAGGTAATGCGCGAAAAAACAGTATGCATTTCATGGATACCTGACAGTCGCGCATTCAAAGCATGAAAGACCGCGAACGCGTGCGTTCGCGGTCTTTCATGCTTAATAAACCTTCTGGATTAAAAGGTCGCTGGGCGACCTTTTAATCCAGAAGCCATGCAGCGCGGCCTGCGAGTTTGATCTGGAGGTGCAGTTATTGCCGCGCCCTTTGCGCAATGTTTTTCTGCGCACACTTTATACTGAGGCCTCACTCAACCCGCATTTGTTACTATCTTTAGCTAATGGTTAATTGTATTTAAAAAAATACGTCCACTCATCTCATTGAAAAACGGTTATCTCATTTTGTTCATTCTTTCCTGTTTTTTTTGCTCCTGCAAGAGCGAACAGAAGCCGCCTGTTAAGAAAACTCCGAATATTGTATTAATCGTAGCCGATGATCTTGGTTATACTGATATAGGATGTTTCGGAAGCGAAATAGCCACTCCCCATATTGATGCGTTGGCTAGTCAAGGACAATTATTCACCCAATTCTATACGGCATCTACCTGTTCTCCAACACGAGCGATGCTTTTATCCGGCACAGACAATCATATTGCAGGACTAGGGGATATGGCTGAACGGTCTGTAAGCATTGATCAGGAAAGAGGACAGCCGGGTTACGAAGGATATCTTAATAACAAAGTGGTGTCTGTTGCCCAGCTATTGAAGGATGCCGGGTATCATACTTACATGTCCGGGAAATGGCATCTTGGATTAACCGCTGATCAGAGCCCTGAAGCAAAAGGTTTTGAGAGATCGTTTGCTTTAATGGATGCCTATATGAATCATTATTATCCTGATCCCAGGAATTCTTTCTGGGAAGACGATCACTATGGCAATTACCCGGAAGGACAATATTCAACAGACCTTTACACCGATAAATTAATCGACTTTGTCCGTAACGATCACAATGATAATAAACCCTTTTTTCTTTATGCAGCTTATACAGCTCCGCACTGGCCTTTACAAGCTCCTCAAGAATATGTTGAAAAATACCATGGTGTCTATGACATCGGTTATGATAGCCTGAGACGATTGCGATTTGAAGGATTGAAGAAAAAAGGAATCGTTGACGCACATGTTCCGTTGCCTAAACTGCCAACGCTTAAAGGCAATCTCTATGATATTTCCAATGAGCCTTTGCGCTTATGGAATACATTACCTAAGAATGAACAACGAATAGAAGCCCGCAAAATGGAAATCTATTCCGGCATGGTGGATAACCTTGATCATAATATCGGTCGTCTTATTCAGTACTTGAAGGATATTGGAGAATTTGATAATACACTGATTATTTTTTTATCGGATAATGGAGCTTCCTCCATAGACGCAAACGCCACTCCCAATGATACTGATCCTTATCCTTACATGGGCACTGCTAATTCTTTTGTGGCGTATGGACAATCCTGGGCGCATGCTTCAAGTGCTGTAAATAATTTATATAAGGGATATAGTTCAGAGGGAGGAATACATACACCCATGATTATTAAAATGCCCAATCAGAAGAAAGGCAATGGGCTGATTACTGCCTTCACTACCGTGATGGATATGGCTCCCACGTTTCTTGAGTTGGCTGGCGTGGCCTATCCTTCAACTTACCAGGAGCGTGCATTAGCTCCGCATCAAGGGGCATCACTTCTTCCACTATTGAATAAAAAGCAAGACTTTGTGCATGATGAAAATTATGTGATGGGCTGGGAGTTGTTTGGAAGGTGTGCCATAAGAAAAGGAAAGTGGAAGATTTCAAAAATGGAAGCTCCCTTTGGCAAAGGAGCTTTTGAACTCTTCAACATTGAAGAAGACCCTGCTGAGTCTCGTGATGTTTCAAAGGAGTTCCCTGAAAAATATCAGGAGATGCTGGTGCATTGGAATGCTTATGTGAAAGAGAACGGGGTAATCCTATTAGACCGGTAACTCAAAAAAAAATAAGCCACAGATTCACTGACGATTTATTAGATGAATCTGTTGTTAACTCCATTTACTTTTTCTCTTCCTTATAGATTTCGGGTTGGGGTTCAAGCGGTTTAAGCACTCGGCCTTTTACGGCAGGATGATCGATTGGTATATGCGTTGCCCGAAAAGTTGCATAGGCTAAATTGCCTACAGGCTGAGGCGTTGTGCCGTCTTTCATTCTTACATATCCGGCATAAGGTGTCCAGTAATCCAGCACAATTTTTCCATCAGGAGTTACTTCAATGTATCTTCCTTTTGCACCAACCGTTACAAACGTATTGCCATTAGCCATTCGGTGGGCACCAGAAATAAAGGGTGAAAAGGCAGCCAATGTATCGGTTGAGACAAATACCCAGGAAGGTTCATTTGGACCAAACTTTCCATCGGAGGAAAGTTCGTAACCCTTTTCGTTCAATGGCGGTACTAATTCATATACTGCTGAATGAGGTTTTTTTGAATTTGGAACATTGTTATTAAAAACCATGAGATTTCCCCCGCCTGGAAAATCGTTAGGAATCCATTTCACATCATGCTGTCCTCCCATCTTGTGATTGGTTGAATCGCCTTTTCCATAATTTTCTGAATTACCCCAGCGATAAAGAAAATCTCCACCTTTACCCCAACGGCCGCCATTATGTGTAGCTGCTTCTTGCGTAGTGGTGCTGTGATCAATAATAAAAATCTCATCAAGGGCTGGAGAGCTTACTACAATTTGATCCAACTCCGCGTTATAGTCAATGGCATTCAAATGATAAAGATCAGATCCCATATTATCAATTGTGGCGTTGGTGACCGCATTATTATTTTTTCGTGCTTCATCTAATTTTTCCTGGGTGATTGGTTTAGGCAAATAGGCTCCTGCATTTATATCCAGTAGTTCTGGATGTTCGGATGCGATACCATAATTGTTCTTGGTCTGGTCATTGTTCTGAATCATGTGATCCCACAAGTGCCATTCCCAGATTATTTCAGCCTCATTTTTTCCAACCGGTTTAATTTCAACAACCTTGTCTGGCCAAAGACCAGCTTTAGGAATGAATTCAGGTTTTCTTCCTGCCTTGACAGCCTCCTCCATTGTTTTTTTCTCCCAGGCCAGAAGAAGAATATTTCCGTTTGGCATGATGGAAACATCATGATGAGCCAGGTGATTTTCTGTAGCAAATTTATAATCCCAGATCAGTTCACCATCCCAGGTAAACTCTTGCAGGCGTCCTCCTTGTCCTCCACCACCAAACACGGGTGCATCAGGTTGCCTTCCGCCTCTGACAAGATTTCCATTATCCTTCAGGTATAACCAGCCTGAAGGACCATAGTCACTTTGCCAGGTATGAACTACCTTTCCGTCCGTGTCAATAACATAAGTGGTTGCGGAAAGTAAAGGCGAAAACACCACATAGCCAGGTGTTGCTTGCGCTGTTTTATTAATTAAGCCGCGCTTCATTCCAAGACCGCCAATGTTAGGATCTGGTTTTTTGTTTTGCGCCTCATCCTTTTTTGAATTACATCCCAAAAAAGCGGATGAAGCAATTAGTATTATCAATCCAAAAATTACCTTCTTCATAAATAAAGTTTATTAATCAAAATGATTTTACAATGACAATCAATTGTTAAGCATCACTTTTTCTTGTCCTCTTTTGGAGACGCTGGCGGCAGTACAAATGGTTTAGGTTGTGGATCTAAAGGCGTTAACTCCTTACCTGCAAAAGCAGGATGATTGGCCGGAATAAAGGTTGAGCGAAACTGAAAATAAGTCATGGGCATAATATCTCCAGGGTCTCCATTTGTCTTTTGCATTTCACCTCTATATGGGTTTAAATATTCCCAAACAATCTTTCCTTCCGGTGTTACTTCAAAAAATCTTCCCCGTGCACCCTCATTGATAAAGCTGTTGCCATTATCCATACGATGTGCGCCCGAAATAAAACTACTCCAGAAGGAAACTGTATCAGACGCTACATAAACCCAGGTTGGTTTCTCCGGCCCAAATGGCTTACCTGCTTCAATCACATAACTTCCTTTTTCATCAACGGGAGGTGTTATCTCATACACGGCTGAATAGTTCATGCTGTCTTTCCTTCCTGACATATCGTTGTTGAACACGGTTAGATTTCCGGCACCCGGTTTTCCTTCTTCAATCCAGCGCACATCATGCTGGCCCGATAATTTCTGATTGGTGGAATCTCCCATCTGATAGTTTTTAGGATTTCCCCAGCGATAGAGAAAGTCTCCACCTTTTCCATATTTTCCACCACTATGCCCAGCAGCATCTTTCATGGTTGTGCTATGATCAATAATATAAATTTCACTCATTGATGGAGAACTGACAACGATCTGGTCCAGATCAGCATTATACTTGATGGCGTTAAAATGAAAAATCCCTGAACCACGATTGCCTACTGTTGTATTTTGATCAGCCATTCCTTTTTCCTTTAAAATATCTAAACTATCCTCTGAAATCGCAGGCTCCAGATGATGCCCTAAATTAAAATCCATTAATTCAGGATGCTCTTTTGGGCTACCATAGTTTGGCTTAGTCGCATCATGATCCTGGATCAAATGATCCCATAGGTGCCACTCCCATACAATCTTACCGCCTCGTTTGCCTTGAGGCTCTATTTCAATAATTTTTTCAAGCCAGGGTCCATCTGCCACGGTCAACTCAGGTTTTCGTCCATTGGCAATGGCATCCGCATAAGACTTGACTTCATAGGCAATAGCAAGAATATTTCCATTGGGTAATAGCGCAAAATCATGGTGTACAATGTATTCTTCTGTGGCGTATTCAAAATTCCACAACGTCTTCCCGTTCCAGTTAATTTTTTCAATTCGTCCATAAGGGCCACCTTCACCAAAAACGGGAAAGTCTGGATCCAACGCTCCAAGCATAATGGAACCATCATCCTGCAGGTAAGGGTTGAAGGCACCATAATTTGCTTTCCATTGATGCACTACTTCACCTTTACGATTAATGAGATAGATAAATGGCGAATTCGGTACCGCAAACATGACGTACCCATCGGCAAGGCCTTCCGATGTTATTGTTAATCCACGGGGAATCCGGTGCCCGAACATGTTACGGTCTTTTTTTTCTTTTGATGTGTCTTTGTCTTCATTTTTACATGATGACACAAACACCAGCAAGATGACGAGACAGATAGTAGGGATTATTTTCATTGAGGGGTAATTGGTGACTGATTCTGTTAATCCTTAGATTAAAATCTATACGGGGATTATTAAATCTAAGTATTATAAATGGAAAAACAGGAAGCTGAGAATATTTAATTGAGTTAATTTATTATATTGTTCAAATTATACACCCAAAACAACCACCTTATGTCAATCAAAATAATTGGAGCGGGCCTGCCCCGCACCGGCACAAACACTCTAAAAGAATGTCTGGAAAAATTGGGTTTACATAAAACCTATCACATGAAGGAATTGCTGGTGCATCCTGAAAATCTTCACTATTGGAAAACACTTGAAGCAACAGGGACTATGCAATGGGATGAATTATATAAAGGCTATCAGGCAACGGTAGACTTTCCTTGCTATCCCTGGTATAAAGAACACATGAAGCGTTATCCTGATGCCAAAGTCATTCTAACAACAAGGCCTTTTGATAAATGGCATGCCAGTGTTCATAGTACCATTTGGCAAGCCGGCCCTCAGACGTTGCCTCAGAAGCTCGCCATGCTGACCAAATTACTTCTTAATCCCCGGCTTAGGTCAGTAATATCATGTGTTAAGCTTGCAAAATCAAGAATATTTGGCGTGACCTTTCAAGGCAAATTTCAGGATAAAGCAGCGGCCGAAATCCTATTCAATAAACATCATGAAGATGTTAAGGCTTTTGTTCCCGCAGATAAATTACTCATTTTCGAAGCCACAGAGGGATGGGAACCGCTTTGTAAATTCCTTGGCGTTCCCATACCGAATGAACCATTTCCTCATTTAAACAAAAAGGAAAATTTCAAAGAGATGCTGGTTCATTTAATGAAGGGGGAAATGGTTTAATCCATTATTCCACTGGTATTTTATTTCTCTGATCATATTAATAGCCAAAGCCTGAAATATTAATTTCAGGCTTTGGTATCTAAGGTGAATACTATTCAAGTAAAATATGATAGTACAATTTTATAACTCTTAAGACACATTCGCACGGATGGAATATTTTAAGACGATTCTCTTATTTAAAAAACCAACATCCCAGCTGATAGCATGACATTTACTCAGCTATTTACTCTGTTGGTTGTTCTGTTTCTTATACTCTCTTTGTATAGGGAATGGTTTAATCCTTCGCTTTCCTTTTTTATCAGCGCCATGGCATTAATGGTGGCGGATGTTATTACACCACAGGAATTACTGAAAGGATTATCAAATCAACAGATCATTATCATTTTTCTATTGGTGCTGGTCACAGCCGGGTTGCGAATGATCTATGGCATTGAATTTTTTACAAAATTATTCAGTAAAGAACTTTCTCCTAAAAGATTTCTCTTGCGGATGATGGTGATGGTGTCTTCCGTCTCAGCCTTCCTCAATAACACACCAATCGTAGCTTTTATGATTCCCTACGTGAAAGATTGGTCGGAGAAAACCGGAAATTCTTCATCAAAATTTTTAATTCCCCTTTCGTTTGCAACTATTTTAGGAGGCATGATCACGGTAATCGGAACCTCTACTAACCTAGTGCTAAATGGATTGGTGGCCGAGTATAAATTACCCCTCCTGGGATTTACGGATTTTCTCTATCTCGGTATTCTTGTTACGGTTTTTGGCTTGATCTATTTGTATTTTATCGGTTTCCGATTACTACCTACTCATGTGGAAAATATTGATTCGGTTAGGAAAAATCTTAAAGAATACATTGTTGAGACATTAGTATATAAAGGATCTTCTCTCGTAGGAAAAACCGTTCGCGATGCCGGGCTTCGCAATTTGCAAGATAATTTTCTCGTTGAAATCCTGCGTGACGAAGAGATCATTTCGCCTGTTGCTCCCGATGAAATATTGAAGGAACACGATTTGTTGTTTTTTTCTGGAAATACCGAATCCATTTACAATCTTATCCGCGATGACAATGGCCTCAGCATTCCGAAACAAGATAACCTTGAGAAAAAGGGTCAATTTAATTTCATGGAAGCCGTGGTGTCATCCAGTTCTGATTTAATCGGTATGCGTATCAAAGATTCAGATTTCAGAAACCGGTTCAACGCCTCTATCGTAGCCATTCATCGTGATGGTAAAAGAGTATCTGGTAAAGTAGGAGAAATGCATTTAGCCGGGGGAGATTTTCTACTTCTCCTTGCGGGTGATCAGGTGAATAATGCTACGGGCTACAAAGATTTGTTTTTTCTTTCCTTGCCACAAAAAATCAGTTCTGAAAAACCATGGTGGTATCCCTGGGCAGGAGGAATTGCTTTTGTTATTTTATTGATCGGTGTTACTGGCTTTGTTCCTTTATTCACTATATGCCTTGTGCTGCTCACTGCTATGGTGGCTTTAGGATTACTTAACATCGTTGAAATTAAACGTAACCTCGACCTCGGGTTGTTGGTATTATTAGTTTGTTCGCTTGCCATCGGTATGGCCCTTGAAAAATCCGGAACAGCCCAACTGATTGCTCATGGACTTATTTATTCGTCAAAATCATTGGGGCCGATAGCCATGATATCTTCTCTGTTTGTGGTTACCGTATTTTTAACTTCACTTATTACCAATGCAGCTGCTGTTTCCATTATGTTTCCTATTGCCATGTCGATGGCTGAACAATTGCAGTTGCCCTATACTCCCTTTTTTGTTGCCATTGCGTTTGCTGCTTCTTGTAGTTTCATGACACCTATTGGCTATCAGACTAACCTGATGGTGTATGGTCCGGGTGGTTATTCGTTTCGTGATTTTGTTAGGGTGGGCGTCCCACTGACTATTATTTATACCGTAATCTGTATTACGTTTATTTCTATCTATTATAACATCTAATGATTTTCGCCCTTGAATAATTTATTTCCATTCGATTCGAAAATAACCAAAGCTGATCGTTTTCGATTACTCAATCAAAAGCCCAGGGTGATCTGGTTTACAGGCTTATCCGGCTCTGGTAAATCCACGCTCGCTACACATCTTGAGTTTCAATTGTATGCACAGCATTTTAAAACCTATTTGCTTGATGGCGACAATGTACGCGGTGGGTTAAACAAAGACCTTGACTTTTCTGATGATTCACGAAAGGAAAATATCAGGCGCATCGGTGAAGTATCTAAACTTTTCCTGGATTCCGGACTTGTGGTTTTATCTGCTTTCATCTCTCCGTTCGAAGAAGACCGCAATCAAGTAAGAACTATTGTAGGGAGCGGAAACTTTCTGGAAGTATTTGTGGATTGTCCATTAGAGGTTTGTGAGCAGCGGGATATAAAGGGCTTATATAAAAAAGCCCGGGCGGGGGAGGTTAAAAATTTCACTGGCATTACATCACCCTATGAGCGCCCACGTAATCCTGACATTACCATCAGCACACACCTTCAAAATGTGAATGAATCACTAACTTTGCTAATCGAATATATCATTCCAAGGATTTCTTATACATGAATCAATATTATCTAAGCCATTTAAAAGAACTTGAATCAGAAGCTATCTACATCATTCGTGAAGTAGTGGCGCAGTTCGAAAGACCTGCATTACTATTTTCCGGTGGCAAAGATTCTATCGTGCTGGCCTACTTATCGCTCAAGGCATTTTATCCCGCACGCATTCCATTTCCGCTGGTACATATTGATACAGGTCACAACTTTCCTGAAACCATGGAGTATCGCGACTGGATGGTGGATGAATTGGGTGTGCGCCTGGTAGTGGGCTCTGTGCAGGAAAGTATTGACAAAGGCCGCGCTAAAGAAGAAACAGGCATCAACGCAAGCAGGAATGCTTTACAAACCATTACTTTATTGGATACCATCGAACAACATAAGTTTGATGCAGCCATGGGTGGAGCACGCAGAGATGAAGAAAAAGCACGGGCTAAAGAACGTTTCTTTTCTCACCGCGATGAGTTCGGTCAATGGGATCCAAAAAATCAACGACCCGAGTTATGGAACATCTTCAATGGTCGTAAACATCAGGGGGAACATTTCCGTGTGTTCCCGATTTCAAACTGGACTGAGATGGATGTGTGGCAATATTTGTACGCAGAAAATATTCCTATACCCAAGCTCTACTATTCACACAAACGTGAGGTAATCGTTCGCGATGGAACGATACTTTCCACCTCACCATGGTTGAAATTAAAGCCCAATGAAAAACCTGTTGAGATGACGGTTCGCTTCCGTACCTGCGGAGATATGCCCATCACAGGGGCTGTTGAATCCGAAGCAGACACCATGGAAAAAATTATCATCGAAGTTGCTGCCTCCCGCAAAACCGAACGTGGCACCCGTGCTGATGACAAGCGCGGAGAAACAGCGATGGAGGATAGGAAGAAGTCGGGATATTTTTAATAGTTACTAGTTTCCAGATACCGGTTTCCGGTTAGAAAAAGTATATGAAAAGTTATCGGGATCTGGAAGTCTATCAGGAATCGAAACGACTGGCCATTGAGATTCATAAAATTTCAATGAAGTTACCAAAGTTTGAATTGTATGAAGAAGGAAATCAGATCAGGAGATCTTCCAAATCAGTGACCTCAATGATTGTAGAAGGATATGGAAGAAGAAGGTATAAAGCGGATTATATCAAGCATTTGATCTATGCTCAATCTGAATGCGATGAAACGATAGTGCATCTTGATTTTTTGTTTGAGTCTGAATCTTATACTGACCAAATAAAGTATGAGCAATTAAAAATTGAATACGATTCTCTTAGTAAACGAATAAATAAATTCATCCAGTGGGTTGAGGAGAATCTCAATTAATAAACAAAAACCGGCATCCGGCAACTGGAGACTGGTAACCAATTAGAATATGAACCAACTACTAAGATTCACCACGGCAGGAAGTGTAGATGACGGAAAAAGCACACTCATTGGTCGCATGCTCTTCGACAGCAAATCAATTTTTGAAGACCAGCTTGAAGCTGTTCAGGCATCCAGCACCAAAAAGGGTTTTGACTATGTTGACTTATCCTTGCTAACGGATGGATTAAGATCTGAACGTGAACAGGGAATCACCATCGATGTAGCATACCGCTACTTTGCAACACCCAAACGCAAGTTCATCATTGCAGATACACCAGGGCATATTCAATATACACGAAATATGGTTACCGGTGCCTCTACAGCTAACCTGGCATTGATTTTAATTGATGCGCGAAAAGGATTGATAGAACAAACCTTTCGTCATTCATTCCTGGCCTCACTGCTTAAGATTCCTCATATCATAGTGTGCGTGAACAAGATGGACCTGGTTGAATATAAAGAAGAAGTTTACCAGAAAATCGTTGATGACTACAAAGCATTTTCGTCCAAACTTGAAGTTCATGACATTCAGTTTGTGCCCATCAGCGCCTTGCTGGGAGATAATGTTGTGAATCGCTCTGAAAAGATGGACTGGTATCAGGGAGCAACGCTTCTTCACATGCTGGAGACCGTTCATATTGAAAGCGATTACAATCACATTGACAGTCGTTTCCCTGTTCAATATGTGGTGCGACCACAAACACGCGAGCATCAGGATTTCCGTGGTTATGCTGGAAGAGTTGCCGGTGGAATTTTCCGACCCGGTGAAGAAGTTCTTGTGTTACCCAGCGGCTTTACCTCCAGAATTAAAACAATTGAATTTGGTGAGGAGAAAGTGTTGGAAGCCTTTGCTCCTATGTCGGTAACCATCACACTGGAAGATGAAATTGATATCAGTCGGGGAGATATCATTGCCAAGCCAACCAACCACCCTCAAAGCAATCAGGACATTGAACTGATGTTGTGTTGGATGAATCAGCGCCCGATGACCTTAAATTCAAAATTTTTCTTGCGTCACACCACACGCGAGACAAAAGCCGTACTCAAGGAAATTACCTACAAATTAGATATCAGTTCCGGAAAGAGGGTCGAAGGTGTTGAGCAGTTGATGATGAATGACATTGCCCGTGTTAAACTGCGCACGGCCCAACCATTGGAGTTTGACAGCTATCGCAAAAACAGAATAACAGGCAGTCTTATTCTTGTGGATGAGGGCACCAATGAAACAGTGGCTGCGGGAATGATTATTTAACAGTTACCGGATACCGGTTTCCGGTTGCGAGTCATAGGTTTCCTGAACCGGCATCCGGTAACTGGTGACTGGCAACAAACAATTGAACTAACTTATAATATAAAGTTTAATCATAACATGGACCAACTATTACAATTAGCCATTCACGCCTCCGAAGCTGCATGCAAAGAAATCCTGGATGTCTATAACTCAGGTGATTTTCAAACTGAATCCAAAGGTGACAACTCTCCGCTGACACTGGCTGATAAAAAAGCGCACAATGTCATAGTCTCCATATTGCGTTCTTCCAACCTTCCTGTCTTAAGCGAAGAAGGAAGGAACATTCCTTACGAAGAAAGAAGACAATGGGAAAAATTCTGGATGGTTGATCCGCTTGATGGCACCAAGGAATTTTTAAAACGCAATGGTGAGTTTACGGTTAACATAGCTTTGATAGAAAATCAAAAGCCTGTATTAGGTGTAGTAGCAATTCCTGT
>JANOUH010000253.1:0-8924 GCA_031416795.1 Cytophagales bacterium
TGACCCTTCGTTTATTCCAAACTCTAATACTATTGTATTTAGTTCAAACCGATCATCAGATTCATTGGTAAATAAGATAAGTGATTATGCAAAGTCTACCAATCGCTACAATCTTTTCTTATTTAATTTAGACACCACCACGGTGCAGGTTACTAAACTAACGAACACACTGGGAAGAGACTTCAAGCCCGAGGCAATTGATGTCGACAACGTTTATTATTTGAGTGACCAGCGCGGTATAATTAACCTGTTCAAGTTTAACAGGCCGTCAGGAATTTATTCCCAGATAACAAACTTTAATTCGAGTATCAAGGATTATGATATTGATTTTACCAATCGATCTCTCGCCATGGTAATGACCAGCAGGCTGAGTGAAAATATTTTTGTGTTAAACAATTTTAATTACGAACGACAGATATTCACTCCGGCTTCGAGACGCAAGGAATTGATGCAAGCAAAAGTGATCACCGAAAAAAGAAAACAGGCAGGGGGGCCGGTGAAAACGATGAGTGTTAAAGATCTGATTAATCAACGCCTTAAAGAAAAAAAGGACACCACTACCCAACAACAGAAAATAGCACCGGTAAAACAGGACACGGTAAAACAAAAAACAGGTGAGATCAATACCGAGGATTATCAGTTTGATGAACCTGTAAAACTGGACACGCTGAAGCCGGTGCTTCCGAAAGAAAAACCCATCAATACGGATGATTATGTTTTTGAGGATGAAGTGGTAAAAGCAAAACAGCCCAGTGAAACATTTTTAACGCGCTACATGAAGGCCCGCGAGGCCAACCGCGTCACTGGCCCATTCCATTACGATCCTAAATTCAGTTATGAGAATCTGCTAACGAATTTTTTGGTTGATCCTTTACGAGGTTTCAGCATGAGGATCGAAACACAGATGAACGACATGCTGGAAGATTATCGCATTTTAGGTGGCCTTCAGGTAAGCTTGAGTGATTTTAAGAGTGGTGATACTTTTCTTGAAGTACAATTTTTGCCTCATCGGTTTGACTACAGTTTCCGATTTGATCGCAAAGTTATTTTCTGGGAGACTCCACAGGAAAGATCAACGGATGTTGAGCTTCAAAAATACTCATTTCAAAAAATTGAGTTTGGTATATCCTATCCGATTTCTGTTCGCACCCGGGTTTCTCTAAAACCTTATGTTGGGTATACGCAATTCACAGATCGGGGAATGAGTATCCCGCAAGGCATGGGACCTGAGTTTCGCCCATCTCAAACACAGTTTTATACTGGTGGAAAAGCGGAATTAGTGTATGACAATTCCGTATCCACTGGGATGAATATTATTGAGGGCACCCGTGGCAAGATATCAGCGGTACATAATCTGGCGATTGGAAATGGTCAGAAAAGTTTTACCCGTGTTTCAATGGACGTGCGCCACTACCAGAAAATTTACAGAGAGATTGTATTTGCTGTGAGAGGTTTTGTAGGATCATCGTTTGGCAACGCGCCTAAGAAATATTTATTAGGTGGTATTGACAACTGGTTTTCAAATCGAATTAATTACGAGGGCCTGGAGAATCCATTAGTAAGCACGGTGGGCAGTTATAACGAGAACCTTCTCTTTACTGAGTTTGCTACGAGCGTTCGCGGATTTGATTATGCTACGTTATATGGTAACAATGTAGCGGTGGGAAGTGCGGAGCTTCGAGTGCCGCTTATTCGCGCCCTCTCCCGTGGGCCAATCACTTCAAATTTTTTCAGAAATCTTCAGTTCACTGCCTTTTATGATATAGGCACCAGCTGGACAGGTGCATTACCTTTTAACGCAGGCAATAGTGTTCGCAAGAGAGTTGTGCCCGAAGTGCAATCAGGCAGTCCGTTCAGAATAGAAATTGACGAGTATTTGAATCCATGGTTATATAGCTATGGATTAGGGTTGCGCACGATGATGCTCGGCTATTATGTGAAGTTTGATTTGGCCTGGCCAGTTGAAAACTATACGGTGAAAGATCCGCGATTATCGGTTACTCTTGGCTTTGATTTTTAAAGACCAAGCTCCTGGTAAAATCACAACCATCATTAGCTTAAAAAAATTAGATACCTTCGCAGGCGCGATGGAGGCAACATTTACTCAATCGTTTTTCAACGTATGATAAAATCCATGACAGGCTTTGGCCAATCTACCATAAACACAGGCGATGTAAACATCACAGTGGAAGTAAAAAGTTTAAACTCAAAATTTTTTGATCTTAACCTTCGACTCGCCAAACAATTTTCTGAAAAGGAACTTGAACTTCGCAACATCATTGCCGATAAATTGGAGAGAGGTAAAGTATCTCTCGCTATTGATTATCAAAAGACCGGCCGAGTAGAAATACGGCAAACTTATAATGAAGCGCTCTTTGTTGCTTATTATAACGAGATAAAAAAACTTGCCGAGAAGGTGAGCATGCCTTCCAATGATTACATTTTTCAGTTGGCATTAAACTCTCCAGATGTGATTCAGGGAAATGGCAAAGAAGAATTAGATCCTGCCGAGTGGGAGCGTGTAAGCAAGCTGGTGCAAGAGGCTATTCAAAAGTGTGAGCAGTTTCGTGCTGAGGAAGGTAAAGTGCTTGAAGAAAAGCTAGCGTCTTATATTCATTCCATCGGAGATGGGTTGAAGGAAGTAGAAGTACTCGATCCGAAACGGGTTGAAAAAGTGCGAAGTAAAATCAAAGGTAGCATCACTGATTTTTTTGGTAGCGAAGGATTTGATCCAAACCGGCTTGAGCAAGAAATCATATTCTACATTGAAAAACTTGACATCCACGAGGAGCGCGTTCGGTTAAAAACTCACCTTGATTACTTCCTGAAAATACTGGCGGACAAGCAATCGAATGGAAAGAAATTAGGATTCATTGCTCAGGAAATCGGACGTGAAATCAATACAATCGGAAGCAAGGCCAATGATGCGGAAATGCAGAAACAGGTCGTGATGATGAAAGAAGAGCTGGAAAAAATAAAGGAACAGTTGAATAACGTTTTGTAAACACACCCGTTCAACTCTGTGACTCCTTTGTGATCTCAGTGGTTAAAATCAAACCAAATAGATCACCCGAGAAATCGCACAGAGATACACGGAGATAATCAGTTTTCTTACTTTATAGCTTTCAGCAAAGTACTTACAAATCCATCCAGCGATTTGTTATCGATCCAGCGCACCACGGCAACAATGTCATTTTCTTTGTCTACATAAATCATGTTAGTGCCATTGCCAATGTGTGTGTAGGCAGAAACGGGAGCGCTTGGTAAATCTTTTTTATCGGTATTCAAAAAATAATTCATGAATCCATAACCGGTTTGTGCAGGTGTTGGCGTGGTGGACCATTTCAACCATTGTTCGGATATAAGTTGTTTGTCATTCCACTTGCCATGGCGAAGTGTTAAGTAGCCGAAGCGGGCCATATCATAAGCGCTGATGATCATGCCACCGCCCCAATGACCACCACCACTTACGGATTGAACAACACTTCCATCCAACACGATCCATGCATTATCATAACCATACCAACGCCATGTGCTGGAAGCATTGATCTCATCCATGATATTTTCCTTAAGCACCTGAGGTAATGGTTTGCGCCACACATTTAGCGTAGCAAGGGCAAGTGCATTTACGCGAGTATCATTGTATTCATAAAAAGAACCCGGAGCATTTCTTTTTCTGGTCAGCCATTCTTTAGGATCAGCACTGGGGCGATCGGCCCAATCCGGTTTACCCCATAACGTCCCTTCCCAATCGCTGGTTTGACGAAGCATATCGTTCCACGTAATCGTTTTGTTGTGTCGAGTGTTGAATAAATCAAACAACTCCGGCTTGCCGAATCGATCTGCTTTGTTTCCGGTTTCGATGGGTGAATACAAATGAATGGGTGCCATGTATTTGTATACGGTATCATTAATGCTTTTTATTAATCCGCGATCATACGCCAGACCAACGGTAGCGGATAAAAAACTTTTTGTAACACTGTGTGTCATGTCTGGTCGCATCGGCTCGCCCCACTCGGCAATGACATAACCGTTTTTGATGATGATGCCGGTTGGTGCTCCACGATCTTTCATTGGGCCAATTGCATCACCAAAAGGTTCTTTGCCAAAAGTTTGATAATGATTTTGTTCCATGCTGCGCGGATTTTTTACCTCGTGGCTAATGGCAAAGTCAACGGCTTCTTTTACTTTGGCAGCATCCATCCCAACTTCTTCTGGTTTCTTATGAATCCATTCTTTATCAGGATAATAAATGGTCGGGCTTACCACCTTTTTCTTTTGTGAAAACACAGGAGAGGCTATGGTGATCAGGAGTACTATAAAAAAAGAACGGTTCATGTCATCAATGATTTAATGAAGAAAGATAATCATTCAAATGGTAGATGAAAGTGCGAATGTTAGGAGCGGTTGCCGTGGTTCATTATATTCGATTAACCAATCACATGACTATCATGATCGAGTTCATTACCTCCAATATCATCACGATTTCCATTGTTGCGTTCATTGCATTTTTGATGTTTGGCAGATTCCGCAATGGGAAAGAAGATGCAGCCAAAGGGAACATCCCTCAACAAAAAGAGAAGCAAGCCCAAGCCGTTGGTATTCAGGTTGGGCAGCAGGCCGATGGACGCGTTTCCAACTCAGGCGAAATTGTTGGCGACACCGACTACAACGGCACGACAGGTGAAATTGATTGGACAGTGAAATCAACAGTATTCGTAAGGAGACAGAGGAGAAAATCGCAATCAGGTATGGAAACGTAAATCCGTATGGAGAACTACAGCCACTAAACTTCCTGCCGGAAGGTTCATTATGCTCATGTCAACATCGGGAGAGCTGAAACCAGGAAGCATCAAGCGCGGAGGATTTATCACAATGACCTGGTAATCAAAGCAGCGGATGCTGTGCTCGATATGTATGTGGGCAGTTATTTTGGCAGTGAGTATCGTTCGCTGGTAAACATTGGTGAAGACGGGGTGAAGATTGAACGAGAGCCATTGAAAGATTTCATGATCCTCACGAACATAGAACCTCTGGCTAACAAATATTTTGATGAGGCCACAGTTACTACCATTTCGTATTGGAAGAAAAGTAGCCAGGGATTTAGGCTTGAGAATAAAGTAGATCAGTTCGGATTATTGTTTTCGCCAGACGGAGTGGTTCTTTCTTGCCAGGCAAACATGAGCAATGCCAATGAAGTAAAATTGTTTTCTGACTTTGGGGCTGCACTCACAACGAAGATGACACACGTGAACGCATAAAAAAGCCAGATCGTGTTGATCTGGCTTCGATGAGATGTTTTAGTCTCTATGGAGTTATGTCAATTATGATCCGTGTCTAAACAGATAGAATACGCCTACCTGAAGCCCGCGGTTATATGAATTTACCGTGCCCACCTCGTTGATGTTGTTTAGCCCAAAATTATACCTTGCATCAACACCAAAACCTGAGGGAGGATGAACGTAGCTTGCGCCAACACCAAAAGCCAGTTCTATTTTTTTAAGATTATCTTTTACATCCGTCTTCGTATTATCGATTTCTGTTTTAGCGCTAACCAGGAAGCCAACCTGTGGACCAGCCATCAGTCTGAATCCATTGTCGAACATATATTGAAACAGAAGAGGCACATTGACATAATTCAAATTCAATTTCGCAGTGGTACTGCCATTTGAATATTGCGCTCCCTGGGTGGAATAGATAAGCTCGGGTTGGATCGCAAACTGATTGCCAAGATGAATATGACTAATGAGACCTAAGTGAAAACCAATTTTAGTATCCGCTGAGGAATTGTCGTCACTATAAATGGTGTAGGCATTTAAGCCGCCCTTTATACCAAAGTTGTTGTGTTGTGCCATTGCCGTGCCCGTAATCATCAGGGCTGCAATTACTCCGATCAAATAATGTTTCATAGTTTTGGGTTTATATAATACCTTTTGTTACCATTTTACATAATGGAATTGAATTCAAAGGTGTAGGTTTTCTATTGATGGAGTGTTACATAACAGAACAGATAAGTTACAGGATTCACTTATCAGAAGGAATAGATGCTGTTTTGTTTAACAGGTGGAAACAAGGCAATAGGGTGATCTTAATGATCGAAGAGGTCCAGAAACTCTTTCTTTTTATTGGGTGAAATTTCCAATTCCTGATCGTTTTTCATGGTTACATATCCACCTTTGCCTTTAGAATAACGCACTACAAAATCAGGATTGATGAGATACGAACGATGGATGCGCAGGAAGCGATGATCCGTAAGCACGTCTTCAAAATACTTGAGCGTGCGACAAATCAATGCCGGTTGACTGTGCTCGAAATAAAACTTAGTGAAGTTATCTGCGGCCTCGCAATATAAAATGGTGTTGATGTTCACGATCTCAAATCCCTCCATGGTAGGCAACATGATTTTCTGATTCGCTCCTGGTTTTTTGTTTTCGAGCAGCACACGTGCATGTTGTGTGTAGTTTTGTTCGCTACGCTCTTTGCGGATTTTCTCAACGGCTTTGATGAGCTCATCAATATCGATGGGCTTTAATAGATAATACGCGGCACTTTGATTCAGTGCTTGTATCGCGTAGTTGTTGAAGGCGGTTACGAAAATGGTTTCGAAGGTGATGTTTTCAATTTTATCGAGTAAGTCGAAGCCATTGCCGTACGGCATTTCAATATCCAGGAAAATAATATCAGGTTGATGTTTTTTAATTTCTTCCAAACCGGTTGCCACCGACTCGCCAAAGCCGCATACGGTAACATCGGGACAATACTTTTTTAAGTAATTAGCCAGAATGTTGCGACTGTCTTTTTCGTCATCGATGATTACTGCCTTCATACATGCTTTCCGTTTTGCAGGGGTAATGAAATGGTTACGCGCGTTCCGCCATCGGCAGGAAGATCTTCAATGGCTACACGATAACTGGTTTTATGGATGGTGTTAAGAATATGCAATCGCTCCTGAATATTTTTCAATCCCGTTGAGTTATGCTTCTTCTGATTTTCGGTTTTCAACTCCATTGATTTCTTTCGGCCAATGCCATCGTCTGTGATTTCTACTTTCAACCCTTGTGCATCTTTCCCAATGTACACATCCAGATTTCCTTTTGATTCTTTGTAGCGCAAACCATGCCACACCGCATTTTCAATGTAAGGTTGAATAAGCATGGGAGGGAGTTCAATCGTTTCTTTATTGAGATCGTCATCGACACGAATCTGGTAATCAAACTTATCGCGGAAACGATAGTGTTCCAGTTTTACATACAGCAAAATGATTTCTTCTTCTTTATAGAGCGGAATGAAATCTTCCTGCGAGTTCTCCATCACCAACCGCATCAGGCGCGAAAACTCGGAAAGAAATTTGTTGGCCGTGCGCTCATCGTTCTGCGAAATAAAATGATTAACGGAATTCAATGCGTTAAAAATAAAATGCGGATTCATCTGGCTGCGTAGCGACTTGAGTGCCAGTAGTTGATTGGCACGCTTGCTTTCCTGAGCATTCTTAAAAATAAAATATGAAGTGACTACAATGATGGCGATGATCGCCAACAACCCATAGATGATTAACTGCTGACGCTGCAAGGTGGTTTGTTCTTCCTGCTGCCCCAACACCACACGATTACTGAGTTCTTCAATTTCTTTTTGCTGTTTGATCAGGTTGGCTTTCTCCTGCAAGGCAAGTTCATTTTGCTTTTCTGTGCGCGCCACGGCTTCGCTATATTTTTTAAATGTGTTAAGCGCCTGCAAAGGACTTCCGTTTTTTTCATAAAGTTCAGCAAGATTCAAATATGCATTGGCCTGCTCTTTCGGATTGTTGATCGTGTCTGCCAGTGCAGCCGCTTCCTCGAGTTCGATTATGGCTTTATTGGTTTCCCCTTTGGCGATCAGCGATTTGCTGAGTTCAATTTTATCTTTGGATACTTCGCCTAAATTGTTCGACTCCGTATTATAATCGATGGATTGTTCGCGTAACGCGATATCTTCGTCATAACGTTTTTGTTCACGCAATGCTCCTGATATTTCTTCTTTCGCGTTCGATGATTGAACGGCAAGTTCTTCCTCGCGATCTTGCTTGGGTGCAGCATTGGCAGCACGTAAGTTACGCTGTGAAGATTGAAATAAATCATTGGCCTTATCAACATTATTTAAGCGGGCATAAATCTTCGCTTTCTGATTTTGGATTTTCCCTTCCAGTGTTTCATTACGGATTTTAGAAATGCTACCCGTTTCTTCGATTACCTTGAGTGCTTCAGTGAAGTTGCCCATCTGGTAATACACTTCTGAAATATCAAGTTGACGTTCTGTTTTCTCCGTGTCATTCAAAGGCATTTTTACGGTTTCCTGAAAGTATCGCAGTGCTTGTACGTAGTTGCCCAGCTTTAAATACGTGTTTCCCAAACCACGTAATGTGTGCTGATATTCAATGGTGCTAGTATAATTATTAGAAAGCTTTTGATAAGCGCGTTCATAATTATCGAGAGCAAGTCCCCATTCCTGAATATTTTCATTGATCTCGCCCAATAACAGGTAACACTTTGCTTCATGGAAGCCATCACTCTGCGCGATACTCATGCCGAGTGCATCCTGTACATTGTTTAATGCTTGCGAAGGGTTAGAAGATTTCAACTCATTCGCCTCGCGCAACAGTTGTTCAATGCCCGTGCGTGACGATCTGCTCTTCAAACTTTTATACGATTCCTTTTTTTGTTCTGGCTCCTGCGCATAGCCATCCACCACGAGCAACGCGCTAGCCAGAATACCTATGATGAGGAATGTATGTTTCATTTTCTATTTTGATTTACCTCGAACTGTTAACCCTCGGTCTGTATCCTCACAGACCATGGCATGCTTTTCAACTTATATTCTTTGGTCACTTTCCATCATTAAATCTGTGAATCTGTGGCTAACCATTGTGGAAAGTTAATACAATAATTTAT
>JANOUH010000254.1:0-2633 GCA_031416795.1 Cytophagales bacterium
TCAATGGTGATCGCCATTTGATAATGGATTTTGGCCAAAGGCAAGTTGCCTATTTCGGCATATAGATTCGCCAGATTATAATGAGCTTCATAATGACGAGGGTCTTCCTTCAAGGATTTAGTGAAGTAGTCGATGGCCTGAATGTTATGCTGTTCTTCCGACTCGAGTATGCCGAGGTTGCAATAGGCATCGGCTATGGAGTCACTCGTTTCAATAGCTTTGAGGTAATGTTCCCGCACGCGGGCGCGGTTGTCTCCTCCTTCATCTAACATCAAAGCCTCTTCGAATACAGAAAGCTGACGCAGGCTACGCAACTTGCCACCTGAAAAAAGATCTAACTGACCAAGGGTCGAGCCGGTCGGTTTTTCCTTTTTCCGAACGGGCTTAAAGCCAAATTTTTCAGGATTGGAGCCTGGGAATTGGATCACCTTCGTCATCCTGCAAAGGTAACTATTTATTGTAGACAGGTCTACTTAGCTGGCCTTCCTGCGAACTGTTTTTTTAACGATTTCCTTTTTGGCTTTGGCCTCACTTCCCTTCGCTTTCTCCATCGGCTTCTTCTTCGCAGCATCAATACTTGCCTTAAGGGCAGTCATAATGTCAACCACTTTAGGTGCTTCTTCCGTCATCATCACGATCTCTTTGCCGGCAATCTTCGCATCGATGATCGACTTCAGGGCATCATAATAATGATCCTTCATTTCTATTTTTGAAAACGAAGTGGTCATCGAATCGACCAGGGTTTTGGCCAGTTTGAGTTGTTCTTTTTCAGCTTTCACCTCCAGCAATTGCGGCACTTCATTCATGCTCCTGATTTCGTTGGGGTAGCGAAGTCGATACATCAGAATACCTCCCTCATGGGGCGTGATGAGCACCGGAGTCTCGCGGTCGCGAAGCACCACTTTGCCTACACCAATCTTACCGCTATCCTTCAACGTCTGGCAAAGAAGTCCGTACGTTTTGGCTGCGATGTCACCATCGGGTCCAATAAAATACGGGGTCTCAAAAAGAGTGGGGTGCACTTCCGTGGATTTCACGAAGCCTTCAATCTCGATCACCTTTTCACTTTTGAGCTTTACTTTATCGAGGTCATCCTGCTCTACAATTACATATTGGCCAGGTTCGTATTGATATCCTTTCACGATGTCTTCGGTCTTCAACGGCTGGCCAGTGACCTTATCCTTTTTCTCATAGGAAACAGGATTGTGCCCTTCACGGGTGAGTAAATTGAAGCTGATAGTTTGCCCGGTGTCGATGGCATTGTAGATTCTTACCGGGATAGTTACCAATGAAAACTGAATGTGTCCTTTCCAGATGGCTCTCATGAGGAAGAAAGTTAATGTGTTAGTTTAAAAAATTAACTATGAGGTACTAAAGTACTGACTGTGAATGATTTTTCAAACTTCACAAAGTTAAAAAATACTCATCTCCCCTGCTCTTTGGTCAGGGATGTATGGGTTTTAGTCTGATGATTTCAGGAGATTGGATGAGAGTTTATTCTCATTGAGAGTTTCCGAAGGTGTGCATTTCTTAGGAAGTTCACCTGAGTTTCGCGCCCAAATCGGCATCGCCAGAGATAGGTTGTGCTGGCGCGAAAAGGGATTTGTAATCAGGTCAGGAACACTTAACGTGTTCCTGACCTGATACAAAATCAAACAGCCATATGTCCGATGGACATATGGCTTTTCTTTTATCAATAGCAAAAGAGCTGGCCGGTCTTTACCTTATTTAAAATCTACATAAGAAGCGGTATCTACTTCTGCGTTGAGTTGATGGAGCAGGTTGTATAATCCGTAATAGGTGCGGTTTATATAAAGAGCATCTTTCACACCCCTCGCCTTCTTCGATTCGCGGAAAGCTTTCATGCTTCCGATCTCCTCTCCGAATTTATATAAAGACTCGAAGTAGGTCTTTTCAGAAAAATCAAAACGCGGTGTTCTGAACGGCCTGCCCAATAATTCCACCAGATGGGTGAAAACTTCCTTAAAGAATTTCTTGTCCTCGGCTGTATCATCTTTGTAAATGAAGCGCAAGTCATGGAATACCTTGTCGAGCTTTTTGGGGTCCTTGAGCATATCTTTATCGAGCAATTCAAAGTAACTCTTATAAAAATCGTTGGGTATCACTTTCACACATCCGAAGTCAATAACCCCGAGTTTTCCTTCTGGGGTGATAATGAAATTTCCGGGGTGCGGATCCGCATGAAGCGAATGTAAACTATGAATCTGGTAGTGGTAAAAATCCCACAATGCCTGACCTAATACCTGTCCTTCTTTCGCCCCGATGTCCTTTAACTTGATCCGCTCACCCAGGGGCTTGCCTTCAATCCAATCCATGGTCAGAATCCGGTCTCCAGAAAACTGGGTATAGTACGTTGGAAACACCACGTTGGGAATGTGCTTACATTGCTTCGAAAGCTCCAGGGACCGTTTCAATTCTAAGGTATAATCTGCCTCTTCGAGTAGCCTGGATTGTACCTCCCCAATAAACTCATCGTACTCGGCCGCATTCAGTTTGAACATGCGCAGCGCGATGGGCTTCACCATGGCCAGGTCACTCTTCACGCTATCGGCCACACCGGGATATTGAATCTTTACCGCCAGCTTACTCCCTTTCAATGTTGCCTGATGCAC
>JANOUH010000255.1:0-19134 GCA_031416795.1 Cytophagales bacterium
TTCAATGATAGCACGTATTCATTTTCAATTTTTGGTTCGGCCAAATATCAGATTACTGCGGAGGCAGAAGGCTATATACCAAACACCGTCATCGTTGATCCTAAAGAATCTGTTAACAACATGATCACGCGCGATATCGCATTAACTTCGAAAGGGGAAACTATAATTCTTAATCATCTGATCTTCGAGCAAGGCAAAGCGGTGATCAATCCCAAGTCATTTCAGGAATTGGATGAGCTGGTTGCCATGATGAAGGATAGTCCGAAAGTAGAAATTCAGCTTGAAGGCCACACGGATAACGTGGGAAATCCTGAAGCAAACATGAAACTCTCTCAGTCGCGGGTGGATGCTGTAAAAAAATATATAACCTCAAAAGGAGTTAGCAAGAACAGGGTACAGACAAAAGCATTTGGAGGATCTAAACCTATAGCGAAAGAAAACACGGAAGAAGCGAGAGCGAAAAATAGAAGAGTGGCGATGAGAGTTTTGAAAGATTAGAACAGATCAGAAAGAACCATTCAGATTTCTAAACGAGTAGTTGTTCCGAAAGACGTTGCTTAGTTCATTTTAGATGAAGTAGTTTGCTTTCTTGTAATAGCAGATTGTTCAATCTCCCAAGCTCTCCAGTAATCAGTGAGTTGTACCAGCTCTTCTTCAAGACAAGGATAGTTGTGTGCTTTGGGTATATGTGGCCATTGCCCTACCGAAAGATGAGAGCTACTCAACCCACCTGTCCATTCAAAATGACCAGGATCATAAAGACTTTTCCATCTTCCACCCCAGCGCAAACCAAGTTGTTCGCCAATGACACCTACTTTGCGCCATAATTTAGCGTTGTCCCATTGCGCTACAGAGTCGATCATCGGCACAACGTCTACAGCCAATCCGTATTGATGCTTAGACTTTCCGCCTCCGGACCGTGTATAATTTCCCCCCATTGATTTATATTCATTTTGCTTGGAGTGAGTGCGATAGCTTTCCACGATAGCTAACTCAATTTCTTTCGCTTTGCACATGGTAATCAACGAAGATATTTTGTCGCGGAAATAGGGGTGAAGTGCATCCAGATCGGCAATCATGGGAAGACTTCCACGGTCTTTGCCAAAGGTGAAATTTTCTACCATTGACCACTTCTTCCAGACTTCTTCAGGCTCGCATGTTTCAAATTTTTGGGATTCAGAAATAAAGCTTTTTGAAAGAGTTGAAATTATTTCTGCATAGACGTTACTATAAGGTGCCAATGGCAAAGAGATACCTTCGTTTTGACCAAATAGTGTTACTGAAAAGAACAAAAGACTTATAAAAATTGCGGATTTGAGCATTTCCAATTTAATCGAACCCCAAAGATAGAAAGAAACAGCGAATGTTCGGTGATTGATTTACACACGGATGGCGGAAAGGCCTCCATCTGCATGGATGATTTGGCCGGTTATCCATGATGACTGTGGCGATAGTAGAAATGCAGCAAGCTTTCCAACATCTTCGGCTTCACCAATTCTTTTTAGGGGATGTCTTTCATCTGAAGTTTTTTTCTTTTCATCGGATGAAAGAAGTCGTGCTGCCAACGGGGTATTTGTTAACGATGGAGCAATACAATTAACACGGATTTTAGGAGCAAACTCGGCAGCGAGAGAACGAGTAAGTCCTTCCAGCGCTCCCTTTGCCGCAGCAATAGATGAATGAAAGGGCATCCCTTGCTGCACAGCGATGGTGCTAAAAAAAACGATGGATGATTGTTGAGATTTTTTCAAGAGCGGCAAAACACTCCTTACCACTTTTATTGCGCCAATCACATTCAAATTAAATTCGTCTATGAATTCCTGATCGGTAATGCGATGAAATGGCTTGAGATTGATAGAGCCAGGGCAATAGGCTAATCCATCCAGAGAATCGGGCAACAAACTCAAATTCAATTCATCTTTAGTGATATCAAAAGGAATATGCGTATAGGCATCAGCAACATCTCTTCGTGAAGCAGTGATTACCTGATGTTGATCAGCGTTTAGCACATTTAACAGTGCAGCACCTATTCCAGAGCTGCCACCTATAATCAAATATTTTTTTGAGTCAATCATCTTTGTGTACTTTACGTTTTTAACAGATTGTCTAAGCAATTGTTCATGGAAGAAAAAGATAAAAACAAATTGCTGTGCAAATACTTTTCGCGCTTTGTCAGCGATCATAAGAAAGAATTTGTAGAGAAAGTATTGGACCAGCGGACCAGGCACATCACCATGGTGCTGGAGGATATTTATCAATCTCAGAATGCGAGCGCAGTCATTCGCACATGTGAGTGCATGGGCATCCAGGATGTTCACATCATTGAAAATGATAGTAAGTACACGGTTAACCGAAGAGTGCTGAAGGGTTCTTATAAATGGGTGGATTTAATCAGACATAAAGGAAAGTTGAGAAACAACACAGCAGCCTGCTTTGAAATGTTAAGAGCGAATGGTTATAAAATAGCAGTAACAGATCCGTCTCCGGAAGGCACCTCTATTCATGAACTTTCTGTAGGCGATAAAATTGCCATTGTGATGGGCAACGAATTGCATGGCATTTCATCGGATGCACTTGATCACGCTGATATGAAGATTAATATTCCCATGTATGGCTTTACAGAAAGTTTAAATATTTCTGTCAGTGCTGCTATCTGTCTTAACTCATTGGTGCCTTCTCTACGCAATTCTGACGTAAACTGGCAATTGTCGGAAGGAGAGAAGGATGAGGTAAGACTTCGGTGGCTGAGAAAGATGGTGAGAAACGCGGAAATAATGGAAAAAGAATTTATGAAGTCAATTATGTAAATTTGCGAGTCTATTAATCTGGCCATAAATGAATTTCTGGAAAAGAGTATTGAGGGGTGCTGTTATTGGCTTATCATTTTTGATCATTTTTGTCCTTGCTTCTAATCTTTGGGTTGTGTTAAGCACACGATCAAAAGTATTAGATGATCAGCAACAACTACAAAAAGGACGTGTGGCGTTGGTTTTAGGTACTAGTCACCGGATGATTAGTGGAGTGCCCAATCCTTTTTTTGCAAATCGAATCGCCACTGCCGCTGAACTTTACAGGAATGGCAAGGTCAGTCATTTCATATTGAGTGGAGACAATCGCACCCGATACTACAATGAGCCTCTGGAAATGAAAAAGGCGTTAATGAAACAAGGAGTGCCGCCTTCAGCCATTACGTTGGATCATGCGGGATTGCGCACGTTAGATTCGATTGTCAGATGTAAGGAAATTTTCGGCCAGAGTACGATCATCATCATTACCCAGCCTTTTCATAGCTACCGTGCCCTGTTTATTAGCAATTACTACCATATGGATGCCGTTGCATTGGTGGCGCAGGAGCCAACGCAGGAAATTGCAGTTCAAGTATATTTGCGTGAATATGTAGCGCGCGCAAAAGCTATTCTTGACCTTTATATTTTAGGCACGGAACCTGGCCATTTAGGTGAAAAAGAACCACTTAGTCTTTGATTTGAAATAAAAAAATCCTGCCTGTCTACCTTTCCCTTACTCGTCCGTATAAATGCTTAATTTTGTATTTGTTCCTGTTCTGTGAAACCAACTAACCAGTATTTTAGTAAAGCATTCATTAGTTTATTGTGTCTGTTATTCATTAGTAGTGGATTATGGGCACAGGAGACAATCATTCAAGGAAAGGTTACCGATGCGGCATCCGGTGATCCCCTTCCATTCGTCAATATTTTTTTTAAAGCGACTTCGATAGGCACCACCACAGACTTTGATGGCAACTTTATGTTAAAGTCTGTAAATGGCACCGATTCATTGATTGCCTCCTATGTTGGATATAAATCCAAAAGCAAAGTAGTCAAGCGTGGTGTAAAGCAGACCATCAACTTTCAACTGATCGAAGAGTTAACTGGTTTACAGGAAGTTATTGTATATGCCGGTGAGAACCCTGCCTTTGAGATCTTGAGAAATGTGGTGCGCAATAAAAACAACAACGATAAGAGAAAGTTGACGGCCTATGAATATGATACGTACACAAAAATTGAAGTGGATGTAGATAATATTTCGGAGAAATTCAGAGAGAAAAAAATTGTAAAAAAAATAACCCAGGTTCTGGATAGCATTGATCGGATTGCCGGTGAAGATGGGAAACCTATTCTTCCATTATTTATAACGGAAAGCACTTCAAAAATTTATTATCGCGACAACCCTTCCCTGAAAAAGGAAAAAATTCAAAAAACGAAAGTGAGTGGATTAGGTGTGGAAGATGGAACCACGGTGACACAAATGGTAGGTTCATCCTTTCAGGAATATAATTTCTATCAGAATTGGCTTAATATTTTAACCAAAGAGTTTGTTTCTCCGATTGCCGATGGATGGCGTGTTTATTATGAATATGATCTTACTGATAGTCTTTATCTGGGAGATGATTTTTGTTATCGGTTGGATTTCTTTCCGAAAAGTCCGCAGGATCTGGCCTTTACCGGCACCATGTGGATCACGAAAAATGAATATGCGCTCAAACAGATTGATGCGTCCATGGACGATCGGGCAAACCTTAACTTCATCGAAAAAATCAGATTACAGCAGGAGTTAGCCAAGACCGAATTAGGCCCCTGGCTTCCGATAAAAAATCGGGTATTGATTGATGTGGGCGAACTGGGAAAGGATAATGCCGGTATGCTGGCAAAATTTTATACCAGCAACAAGAATTTGATTACGAACAAACCCTATGAGCCCGCTTTCTATGAACGGACTATTGAAATGGCGGAAGATTTCAGAATGTATGAAGATGAGAAATACTGGGATACCCTTCGCCATGAGCCACTAAGTGAGACTGAAAAAAATGTGTATCGGATGATTGATACATTGAAGAATATTCCGATTGTAAAAACGTATACGGATATCATAAAAATTTTAGTAGATGGATATTATACGGTGGGTAAAATTGATGTTGGACCGTATCTGAGCACCCTTACCTGGAATAATATAGAAGGCATACGTTTGCAGGCAGGCTTTAAAACCAATTATCAGTATAGCAAAAAATGGGTTTATCATGTTCAGGGAGCGTATGGTTTTGATGATGAGAAGTTCAAATACATGGTGGGCATTAAGCATATTCTATCAAGACAACGATGGACCACGGTTTCTTTCAGAGCCCGAAGAGATTTATTAAGAATAGGTATTGATGATGAAACGCTGGCTGACAACCCTCTTTTTATTGCGGCCACACGCTGGGGTTATTTCCGCAGAGGTTATTATACAGACGAATATCGGGTGTCAATTCAGCGCGAATTGTTTAAAGGTTATTCCCAGCGAGTGGCATTCAGGACCTGGAATTTTGACCCCACATTTAATTTTGGCTACTTGAATCCCTCTAATCCGGAAGAGGTTCTGAATACATTTCAAACCTCCGAAGTGATCATTGAATCACGCTATGCCAGAGATGAGGTTTTTCTTATGGATGATAATGAGCGGGTAAGTCTAGGTACCCAAAAATGGCCCGTCATTACCTTGAAATATACCAAAGGGATTTCCGGAGTATTTGGTAGTGACTTTGATTATGATAAGCTCCGCTTTAATCTCAGCAAGCGAATTAAAACGGGTCCGCTTGGTGTTGGACATTTAACCCTAACAGGTGAATATGTTTTCAATACATTGCCTTATCCCTTGTTATCCCTTCATTTAGGTAATGAATCGTTCATTTATACTTCTGTCACCTATAACCTTATGAATTATGGTGAATTTATCAGTGATCATTTTGCATCCCTCCAATACCGTCAATACCTGGAGGGATTCCTTTTGAATCGGGTGCCTTTGTTGAATAAACTTAAGTGGAGACTATTAGCAACTGCGAATGTGATATCTGGAGGAATGAGAGAATCCAATCGAAACCTGATTTCAAAATATACTCCAGAGGGTGAGGAAACTCTGCCAACGGGGTATTTTAAGAATGGAAAACCGTATATCGAGCTAGGCTATGGTGTGGAAAACATTTTCAAATTTTTAAGGGTAGATTTTGTGCATCGGGTATCCTATCTGGATAATCCGGGAGTCCGTAAGTTTGGCGTCCTCTTTACTGCGCAGTTCCAACTCTAATTCAGTCTATTTTTCCTTTTTGATGCTTAAAACAAGCTAGGAAAACGCCATATTTGCAATCCAAAATTCTGAATCATGAGTGTTGTTAAAATCACGTTGCCGGATGGATCATCCAGAGACTATCCGTTGGGCGTAAAAGGAATTGAAATAGCCCAAAGTATTAGTGAGGGGCTGGCGCGAAATGCGCTGTCTATCGAAGTAAATGGCGAGATATGGGACCTAAGCAGACCTATTAATTCCGATTCTTCCATAAAAATATTTACGTGGAACGATAAAGGTGGAAAGTATGCTTTCTGGCATTCGTCCGCTCACTTGTTTGCGGAAGCGCTAGAGGTGCTGTATCCGGGGGTTAAGTTTGGAATTGGACCACCGATTGACAATGGATTTTATTATGATGTTGATTTAGGTGATACTCCTTTTGGTGATGAAGAATTGGTTGCTGTTGAAAAGAAAATGCTGGAATTGGCAAAGACTAATAACCAGTTTTTACGAAGCGATGTATCCAAGAGTGAAGCGCTTGAATATTTTACAAAGAAAGGTGATCCTTATAAGTTAGAGTTGATTGATGGCCTTGCGGATGGATCAATTACTTTTTATCAGCAAGGGAATTTTGTTGATCTCTGCCGCGGACCACATATTCCAACAACAGGTCCAATCAAAGCAATAAAACTTCTTAGTGTTGCCGGAGCTTATTGGCGCGGTAATGAAAAGAATAAGATGCTCAAGCGCATTTATGGCATTACGTTTCCCAAGCAGAAAGAATTGGAAGAATATCTTCATATGCTGGAGGAAGCAAAGAAACGTGACCATAGAAAACTAGGTAAAGAATTGGAGCTATTTGCTTTCTCGGAAAAAGTGGGAATGGGTTTGCCTTTATGGTTACCCAAGGGAACTATCCTTCGTGAGCGTCTTGAGCAATTTATGCGCAGAGCACAGATTCGAGCAGGATATGAACCCGTAGTAACGCCTCACATTGGAAGCAAGCAATTGTATGTTACATCTGGTCACTATGAGAAATATGGTAAGGATTCTTTCCAGCCGATAAAGACACCCGATGAAAGCGAAGAGTTTTTGCTGAAGCCTATGAATTGTCCGCATCATTGCGAGATTTATAAAGTTAAGCCAAGGTCGTATAAAGACTTACCCATTCGTTACGCAGAATTCGGAACCGTTTATCGCTATGAACAAAGCGGTGAACTTCACGGGCTCACACGGGTGCGAGGCTTTACACAAGATGATGCCCACATATTTTGCAGGCCCGATCAGGTGAAAGAAGAATTTATTAAGGTGATCGACTTGGTGTTATTTGTTTTTAAATCTCTAGGATTTGATAGTTACACGGCACAGGTTTCTCTCCGTGACCCCGAAAATAAAGCCAAGTATATCGGTGATGATGAATTATGGGAGCGTGCAGAGCGCGAAATTCAGGAAGCTGCTGCTGAACGCGGATTAATAACCGTAGCGGTGAAGGGCGAGGCTGCATTCTATGGCCCTAAGTTGGATTTTATGGTTAAAGATGCCCTGGGTCGTAGCTGGCAGTTGGGTACCATTCAGGTTGACTATCAACTTCCTCAGCGATTTGAGTTGGAATACGTAGGATCAGACAATCAAAAGCATTGCCCGGTAATGATCCATCGTGCGCCTTTTGGTTCTTTAGAAAGATTTGTGGCGGTTCTTATTGAGCATTGTGCAGGAAATTTCCCATTATGGCTTGCTCCTGAACAGATAGCGGTTTTGCCAATTTCTGAGAGATTTAATGATTATGGTAAGAAAGTTCTTGACATCCTTAAAGAAAGGGACATACGGGGCTTTTTAGATGAGCGAAATGAGAAAATTGGCCGTAAAATCAGGGATGCTGAAGTCAACAAGGTACCTTTTATGCTTTTAGTTGGTGAGAAAGAAGCCATGGAAAATACGGTAGCTGTGAGGAAGCATGGAGAAGGCGATAAGGGTGTAATGGACCTTAACGACTTTGTGGCCACCTTTTCTAAGGATTTCGCACTACCATCATGATTTACAGATTTTGAAAAAAAGAAAAAAGAGCGATATTTGCAGCCCTGTCTGAGAACCAGACTGGAATTTTTAAAAATTTTAAGTACTTAAACCCAAAGAGTGGCAATATTTCAAGGTGGAAACCGCCCAAAGCCTTTCGTAAGAGGCCCGCGGAGAGTAGTAGAAGAACCTTATCGTGTTAACGAGCGCATTCTTGCCCCCAGGGTAAGAGTGGTTGGTGAGAATATTAAGGTGGATGTTTATCCAACATCAGTTGCTATTAAGCTGGCTCAGGAGCAGGGTTTGGATTTGGTGGAAATATCCCCCAATGCAGATCCTCCAGTATGCAAGGTGATTGATTACTCAAAGTTTAAGTACGAACAGAAGAAGAAACAAAAAGAGATCAAGGCCAACGCCCAAAAAACGATTTTGAAAGAAATCAGATTTGGACCAAATACTGATGATCACGATTTCAACTTTAAAGTGAAACATGCCGAAAACTTCCTGAAAGAAGGAGCTAAGGTAAAATCGTACGTTCACTTTGCAGGTCGTTCAATTGTTTACAAAGAGAGAGGTGAAATTCTTCTATTGAAATTTGCTCAGGCGCTGGAAGAATTTGGTAAGGTTGAGCAATTGCCAAAGTTGGAAGGCAAGCGCATGTATATGATGATGGCGCCAAAAGGAAAGAAGTAGTTAGTTGATTTAAATTATATAAGTAATGCCTAAGTTAAAGACAAAGTCAGGAGCCAAAAAGCGTTTCAAGGTTACCGGAACCGGTAAGATTAAGCGTAAGAAGGCTTATAAAAGACACATCCTGACAAAGAAAGGTACTAAGCAGAAAAGAAGACTAGGACACGCAACCACCGTTAAGAAAGCTGACGAAGGTAATGTGAAACTAATGCTTCCATTTCTTGCTTAATCCGTCAAGTCGGATTTTGGTTGTTCATTAAGACAAAAGTTTTGATGAACCTATGTTAAACCCGGTAATTGGCACAAAAGTGTTTTGAAATAAAAGACCGCCAACGCCAAAAATTAAAAAATTATGCCACGTTCAGAAAACAGTGTTGCATCCCGTGCCAGACGCAAGCGCGTCATGGAGATGGCCAAAGGATACTTTGGTCGCAGAAAAAACGTATGGACTGTAGCAAAAAATGCAGTTGAAAAAGGTTTGGTCTACGCTTATCGCGATAGAAAAGCCAAGAAGAGAGATTTCCGCACACTTTGGATCGCCCGTATCAATGCAGGAGCAAGACTTCATGGAATGTCTTACTCAGAACTTATGGGTAAAATCAAAAAAGCAGGTATCGATTTGAACCGCAAGGTTCTTGCTGATTTAGCGATGAATCATCCTTCAGCATTCGAGGCTGTAGCCAACAAGGTGAAATAATTCAGAATCACAAGAAAAATAAAAGGGGGTTTAATGCCCCCTTTTAAATTTTACCTCATGTCAAAATCGAAGAAAATATTTCTGGTTGTTGCCGCCATTTTCTTTTTGCTGCTTATCTATGCCAGCTATGATATTTCCTCCCGCACAACTTTTCCCGGATCAAAGCCTCAGCTTAAGGAACGAATAAAAGACCAGTTTTTAACTCCTGATTCGACTAAACAGGACTCGGTTGTGACCACTAAACAGTAAAAACCGTCTTTCGGTAGAATATTTTTTCATAATCACAGCCTTAAAATTTGGTTTTTTTCAAGAGACCATTACCTTAGTGTCAGATTAAAGCCAACTATAGACGAGATTATCCCCTGAGGTCAAGGACCTTGGGGGATTTTCTTTTTTAGCCTATCTAAAAGGAATTCTCTTTTTCGATAACTTACTGAAGGCAACCATTTCTTTTTTTATTCCGTCCTGTGTAAGATTCTTTTAACCTAAAACTAGAGTAACCTCATGCACCTGCTCATACAGGGTTGCAAGCGTAATGATCGTGATAGCCAGCGTTTGCTGTATCAACATTACTATGCCTATGCACTGAGTATTTGCATTCGCTACTCAAGAAACATGACAGAGGCTAAAGAAGTAGTGAATGACGGATTTATGAAAGTGTTTGGAAAAATTGATCAATATAACCAGGACTCTCCCTTTAAAGGTTGGATTCGAAAGATTATGATTAATACCTCCATTGATCAGTATCGAAGGGAGTTAAAGCACCAGCTGCAAGATCCTATAGAGTTTGCACATTCGGCCTTTACACAACCACAGGCCATTACAGATCTTTCGCACGAGGATCTGATTGGATTAGTGCAGAAGTTATCACCTGCCTATCGGGCAGTTTTTAATTTGTTTGTCATCGATGGATATACACACCAGGAGATCGGAAAGATGTTGAACATATCAAGCGGCACATCAAAGTCGAATTTACTCAAAGCACGGGAAAATTTGAGGAGAATGTTGGAAGGACTGAATAGGATATCGTATGAAAAAGTTAACTGACCAGGAACTCGATTCGATATTTAAGAATGCAGCTGAAGGCTTTGAACCTTCTTTTGATTCGGCTGCCTGGGATGCTATGAATGCGAAATTAGATCAACCCATCCCTTCTATCTGGAAACGTTGGATTCCTTTTGCTTTTCTGGGTTTGATTATTTTTTCAACAGGTGTTTGGGTAGGAATTTATTTAAATCAAAACCGTTCGCAGAATCAGACTCAATCAATATTGAAAACGGATGGAAAAGAATTGATTCAACAAGAAGAGATAACTATTAAGGAAAATCAGGAGCAAGTTCAAATAATGAATAATCAAACTACTAATGAAGGGGAAACAAAGGGTGTGAAGCAGTCGGATGAAGTAGCGGATCGGAAGGAATTGAATAGAGATCATATTGATGCTGATCAATTGGAAGGAAAAAGTAAATCAACAATAATCACGAATAATAGGATTGCTATCGATGAAGAAAGATTCCTTTTGACTCAGGATAGTAATCAACAGGAATTTAAAAATGTCTCTTTCGAGAATACTGTAGACTCAGCCCGGCAATCAGCAGTTGTAGTTGAAGTTAAAATAGACACAACGAAATCAGATTTTGAAGAAGGGAACGAGAAAAACGAACTCGCAAACAATCACTCCATTTTTTTACGAGCATTAGCATCGCCTGATTTTTCATCAGTCAATTATTCTTCGGCATCTGAAACGGGTAGTAATTATTCATTGCTTGCGGAGTATCAGTTAACTAACTGCTGGTCGATATCTACAGGAGGAATTTGGTCAGTGAAAAAATATTCCTCTGATCAAGAAGTAACCTATGGAAAATACACAGCCGATAGAATGGTTGGAGCGTGTAAGGTTTTAGATATACCGGTAAATGTCTATTACCGTTTTCGTCCTCACTTAAAAACTTCTTTTTATGCTGGTATTGGATTTTCTTCTTATATCATGCTACAAGAGGATTACACCTACACCGTTGATTACTCTTCCGGTAGTCGCGACTACTCTTATGCTATAGAGAGAAAAAATAATGAATGGTTTAAGATGCTCAATCTTTCAATAGGAATTCAATACCAAGTTGCCCCACGATTCTATTTACAAGCTGAGCCATTTTTAAAAGCTCCGTTAGCAGGTGTTGGCGAATGGGATGTACAACTTTCAAGTATGGGAATTTTTTTAGGTGTTAAATATAAAATCAACTAATCATAGGGATATGCAATTCAAAAACTTAACCGGTCTCATTCTTATTTTTTCTGTGTCATTATCTTTTCTCGTGAATTGTTCCAGCGGAGACGAACCTGGTCCGGTTGACTGTTCAACATCAAACTTAACGTTGAATTTAACTTCATCAGAACCCACTTCATGTGGAACTAATGATGGTTCCATTACGGCTGCTGCCACCGGAGGCGATGCCCCTTATCAGTTTGCACTGGATGCCCAGGCATATGCTGCTAGTTCAAATTTTACTGGACTGAGTGCAGGTACTTACCAGGTGAAAGTGAAGGACAAGAATGGATGTGAGAGAAAGAGCAGCGTAACACTAAAACCTTTTGGATCTACACTGGCAGCAACTGTTTCAATAACAGACAGTGGGTGTAAGACTACCAAGGGTGCACTCACCATTAATGCATCAGGAGGCACAGGGCCTTATTCTTATAAAATAAATGGTGGAACCGCTTCATCTAATAACGTATTTAATACTCTTGCTTCGGGTAGCTATTCTGTCCTGATCACGGACAATACCGGTTGCTCGGTAACACAGACTGTGAAAGTATTAAGCGGTGTTTCATTTGCGGGCGAAATGAAAAGTATTATCGATACTAATTGCGCGGTTAGTGGTTGTCATGTTAGTGGTGGCGGTGCTCCGTCTTCGTTTACTTCATTTAGTACTATACAATCCAGTGCAAGTCAAATAAAGTCACTCACACAGAGTGGCAACATGCCTAAAAATGGAACTAAGTTGTCACAAACCCAACTTGATGCTATCGCTTGCTGGGTTGATGACGGTGCGTTAAATAATTAATATCTGTGGACATAAAGGCCTGCCTTGTTTTGCTGTTAGTTAGTTTTAATTTCTCTGCACAGAGCCAGAGGTACACCCTTGAAAAATCGAATGTTGCTTTCTTCTCCGATGCTGCCATCGAAGACATTAAAGCTGAAAATGTAAAGGCGTCCAGTCTATGGAATGCATCAACGGGTGAAGTTGTCTTCTCAGTTCCGATCAAGGATTTTGAATTTGAAAAATCCTTGATGAAGGAGCACTTCAATGAAAAATACCTGGAGTCGGAGAAATATCCAAAAGCCACTTTTCAAGGAAAATTTTTGAGTGTGAGGATTGGTGATGTGGGTGAGCAAGTGGTGAGTGTTTCTGGAAAGTTGACCATTCATGGTGTAACCAGGGACATTAAAGCAGGCGGAACAATTGAGTTTAATCCTACCCAAATAATAGCCCGATCAAAGTTTATCATCCGCCTGGAAGATTATAAGATTAAGATACCCCAACTGGTATGGCAAAATATTGCAGAAGACGTAGAGGTTACTTTGGAATTTATTTACAAACGAATATGAGGATACTAATTACTCTTTTTTTTCTAATTCCGTTAATCAGTTTTGCCCAAGATGACCTAATGAAGGAACTGGAGCAACAAGAAAAACCAGAAAAGGAATTGGTCTCGTCAACTTTTAAAGGGAGTAGGTTGGTGAATGGCCAATCGGTGGAAACCAGGCACAACCGAGAGCTTGAATTTATTTTTGCACATCGCTTTGGGCGAATTAATGGTGGTGCTTATGAGCTGTTTGGATTAGATGATGCTTATGTGCGCATCGGCCTTGAATATGGAATTACAGACCGATTGAGCGCTGGTTTTGGTCGCAATTCCGTAGATAAAACGATGGATACGTATATACGCTATAAAGTCTTGCGTCAAGCTAAAGGAGGCATGCCGGTCACGATCACAGCGTTTGGTAATGTGGCTGTGAAAACATCACCCAAAAAGGAAGATGCGGGTTATGACATTATGCTTCAGGATCGCATGTCTTATACCGGACAACTGTTGATAGCCAGAAAAATCTCTTCTGCTTTGTCATTGCAATTAATGCCTTCCATCGTTCATAAGAATACAGTTGATCAATCCATTGAAAAGAATGATCAGTTTGCATTGGGAATCGGAGGAAGATTAAAAGTTTCAAAGAGTATTTCGCTCAACTCTGAATACTATTACCGGTTTGATGTTCCGGATGGAAATCCATATTATAATGCACTTGGTTTTGGCGTGGATATCGAAACAGGTGGCCATGTATTTCAACTGGTGCTTACCAATACCCGTGGCTTGACGGAGCGGGCATTCATAACCGAGACCGATGGGGAATTTTTTGATGGAGATATTCATCTTGGATTTAATGTGACGCGCACATTTCAGTTTAAAGCAGCCACTAAAAAGTAATTGATTTACCCTTTCTCTTTTTTACTTTTAGGTTTACGTTTTGACCTAAACCGAATTGCTTCTTTTTTCCATCATCGTTTATTTGATCGTCACCGTTGTGATTGGCTATTGGGCCTCGCGAAGGGTGAAGACGTCTGGGGATTTTATGCTGGCGGGTCGGAGTCTTCCTCTGCTATTAAGTTCCTCTGCCTTATTTGCTACGTGGTTTGGTTCTGAGACTGTTTTTGGCGCATCCTCGGAATTTTTAAAAGGAGGCCTTTTCGCAGTCATTGAAGATCCATTTGGAGCGGCCTTGTGCCTGGTATTGTTCGGATTATTTTTTGCCCGCAAACTGTATTCGATGAACTTGCTCACGCTGGGCGATTTTTTCAAAGTACGTTTTGGTAAGCGAACAGAATTAGTGGCCAGCGCTTTCATCGTTCCCTCTTATGTTGGATACATTGCAGCTCAACTTCTTGCCATGGGGTTGATATTAAATGTAGTCACCGAGATGGCCGTGTGGCAGGGCGTTGTTATCTCGGCAATGGTAGTCACATTCTATACTTATGTTGGAGGCATGTGGGCAATTTCCATTACCGATTTTATTCAAAGTGTAATCATCATTGGAGGATTGTTAGTGCTGGCGATTGTTCTTTCTGTTAAGGCGGGAGGAATTTCGGTGGTGTTGAGTGAAACACACCCAGAAACATTTCGCTTCCTTCCTGAAAGCAATTTTAAAGACATTGTAATTTATCTGGGGGCATGGTCGGTGCTGGGTTTAGGTTCTATTCCATCTCAAGATGTATTTCAGAGGGTGATGTCATCGGGCAGTGTCAATACCGCTGTTCGTTCGTGTTACATAGCCGCCTTTATGTATTTGACCATCGCTATGCTTCCTTTGTTCATTAGTTTATGTGTAAAGCATTTATATCCGGAGTTTGCTACAGGAGATGCTCAACTGGCGTTACCCAGTATGGTGCTTAGTCATGCGGCTATGCCCGTGCAAATACTTTTTTTCGGTTCACTCTTATCCGCGATCATGAGCACCACGAGCTCTGCCATTTTAGCTCCGGCCGCTATTTTCTCAGAAAATTTAGTGAAACCACTTTCAAAGGGTAGACTTAGCGACAAACAGTTATTAATGGTAACCCGAATCTCCGTTTTAGGATTTAGTATTTTAGCAACCATCATGGCTACGGTTCGTTCAAATATTTATGAATTGGTCGGTGAGTCTTCTATACTTAGTTTAGTTTCCTTATTTGCACCGCTGGTCTTTGGATTATATTGGAAAAGGTCTACTGCTGTAGGCGCGTTATTGTCTATGGTATTAGGTACTTTTACGTGGTTTATTTTTGAGAGAATGGAGACCGGTTGGCCAAGTCTTGTGCCGGGGCTCATAGTAAGTGTTTTGGCAATGATTATTGGAAGTTTAGTTTGGAATAAAAAATAGTATGATATGGTAAAAGTTGAAATCAACCGCATCGATCAGGATTTTCATATGGAGGCAGTGAATGAAGCTGGAAACAAAATCGATATGGATGCAGGCCCTGCCAATGGCGGACATGATTTAGCGTTCCGTCCTATGCAGTTGTTGTTGGCTGCTTTTGGTGGATGTAGCGCTATCGATTTGATTGGTATTTTGCGCAAGCAACGTGAACCACTACAGGATTTGAAAATTATAGTGACGGGGGAACGTGAAAAGGATGCAGTGCCTGCTCTCTATACCGAAGTGCATGCTCACTTTAAGCTTTTCGGTAATATCAATCCTGAAAAAGCAGAAAGAGCAGTTCAGCTTTCTGTTGATAAATATTGCTCTGTGGCAAAAACTTTAGAGAAGACGGCAAAGGTTACTTACAGTTTTGAAATTATTAATCAGTAGGCATGGAAGAGAGAAATTTTGAAACGGATGCAGTAAGGACGCAAAGTGAGAGAACTTCGTATCGCGAACATTCCGTGCCTCTTTATCTCACATCCAGTTTTGTGTTTGAAGATGCTGAGCAGGCGAGGGCTTTATTTGCTGATGAAATCCCAGGGAATATTTATACACGTTTTTCAAATCCTAATAATACAGAGTTAATTCAAAAACTCTGTTTGCTTGAGGGAACGGAAGATGGAATTGCTACAGCTTCTGGCATGGCCGCGATGTATGTCAGCATGGCTTCGCTGTTAAAATCGGGTGATCATGTTTTAGCATCACGATCTGTGTTTGGATCAACACATCAGATCCTAAATATCATTTTTCCAAAAATAAATATCACGCACACGTATGCTGATCTGGCTGATCCTGATTCCTGGGAAAATAAAATTCAGCCAAACACGAAAATGATTTTTGTTGAAACACCATCCAATCCAGCATTGGACATTGTGGATCTGGAATGGTTAGGCAAACTGGCAAACAAGCACAACCTGATTTTGAATGTCGATAATTGTTTTGCTACTCCGTATTTACAAAATCCCGCTAAATGGGGTGCGCACTTAGTTACTCATTCTGCAACAAAATTCATCGATGGGCAGGGCAGAGTGATTGGTGGTGCTGTCTTAGGAAAAAAAGAATTGATAAAAGAAGTTCGTTTCTTCGCTCGTCATACAGGGCCATCGATGTCGCCATTTAATGCGTGGGTGTTATCAAAGAGTTTGGAGACATTGGCTGTGCGCATGGATCGTCATTGTCAGAATGCGATGGAACTTGCTATTCATTTAGAATCACACAACGAAGTATTGAAAGTAAAATATCCATTTCTTCCATCTCACCCACAATACGCACTTGCTATAAAGCAAATGAAATTAGGTGGCGGCATTGTGACATTTGAAATAAAAGGAGGCATTGATCGTGGACGTAAGTTTTTAAATTCACTCAAAATGCTTTCTCATTCTGCCAACTTGGGAGACACCCGTTCCATTGCTACGCACCCAGCATCGACAACGCATTCTAAATTAACAGATGCAGAGCGAATGGCAGTAGGAATTACACCAGGATTAATTCGTGTTTCGGTTGGCCTTGAGAATATCCAGGATATTATTAATGACATTGAACAGGCCATAAAAAATAGCCTATAGTATCGCGCGAGTCTTGATCGGTTATCGATTTTAGAATCAAACCAATGCTGATTCTAGGTTTAACGCTATTGATTATTTCGAAAAATCCTTAGAATACTTTTATGAGTATTCGTATGCTCCAAAAAATAACAAGAATTCCTAGTAATAAGTACGAGGTCTTTTTGGGTATTTTACCGGCCAGCTTCGCAGCAATTGGCGCTGCTATTGTTCCTCCTATCATTAACGCAACAATCACTTGCCAATGACTTACCCCTAACATGGTGAAGAACGTAAAGGCACTAGCTAACGTGATAAAAAATTCAGTAAGGCTTACGGAGCCAATGACATACTTGTGGCTGCGACCATTGTTGATCAATGTCGAGGTTACAATAGGTCCCCAACCTCCGCCACCAAAAGAATCAAAGAAACCGCCAACCGTAGCCAGCAGACTATAGTGCTTAAATTTTTGAGCAACTTTTGTTTCCCTGAAAGCATTAAGAATAAATTTTATTCCCAGAGATAATGTGTAAACAGCAATTACCGGACGTAGGTGATTGCCATATTTATCACCAAGGAGTACTAGTAATATAGCGCCTACAACAGCTCCGATAACTCCGGGTATAACCAGTGCTTTGAATAATTTTTTATTGACGTTTCCGAATTTATAATGGCTATAACCAGATACGCCAGCGGCAAATGTTTCGGCAGTGTGAATACTTCCGCTGATTGCAACCGGACTAACACCTGTCGACAATAACACCGTTGCACTGGTAACTCCATAACCCATACCCAAAGCACCATCAACTAACTGTGCTAAAAATCCAGCTAACAACATCCAATGAAAATTATCATCTAATGTTTTATACCATGCTACAGAATCATCGGCCATTTGTTGAAATGGAACATAGGAAAAGATGAAATGTCCTACGAGCATCAACGCAAATGAGAGTATTGAGTAGGTGGCTATTTTTCGTATTCGTTTTTCACGCTCTACTTGTTCACTTTCCACCAATATTTTGGTGATGAAATTTAATTTCTTAACCTTTTGTGCAAAGTTTCCATTCAGTTTGTTGCGAATGCTCTGCATGTTATCCAGCACCTGATCGATCTCATCAGGCAGTGCTTGATTAAATGTTTCTTTTAAGCGTTTGGCAATAGTGGGTGATTTGCCGTTGGTGCTGATGGCTATTTTTAAATTCCCTTTCTTCACCACACTGCTCAGATAGAAATCACACAGCTCTGGTGTATCAGCGACATTACATAATATGCCATTCTTGCGGGCTAATTGCTTAATGTGTTTATGCAATTCTTTATCATCGGTGGCGAGTATAGCAATATCTTTTCCATCTAAGTCCTGATCTTCAAACTTACGTTCAAGGATTGAATAAGTTGTATGGTGTCTAATGACTTCTTTTAGTTCGTTCTTAATTTCAGGAGCAATGATCGTCACGTTGGCATCCGGAGAGGAAAAAAGTAGCGCATTCACCTTTTCCAGTCCAACATTTCCACCTCCTACCACCAAAGCATTTAGTTCATCTAGCTTTAGGAAGATGGGATATAAGTTGTTTTTCTTAATACTTACCTCAGTCTCCACTATGGAAATATTTTGTTTCACCATGTTGTTCTAATCACTATTTCTGATTCCATCTTCCGATTAATTAATTTGAAGTCACCCATTTGTGGAATGAGAAATCACCAAATGTTTCATTTTTGGTTTTTTCTTTTGAGTAGACATAAAAAAGATCATCCAGTGTTTGGAGTATTTGCTCTTCATTTAAGTTTTCCTTGAACTTTTTATTAAGGCGTAGCCCTAACCGATCTCCACCTATGTGAAGATTGTACAAGCCATAGGCTGTGCCAACAAATCCAATTTCAGCGGCTGTACTTCTTCCACATCCATTAGGGCAGCCTGTCATGCGTAAGACAATATCATCTTGTGATAATTTATACCTAGCCAACAGAGGTTCAATCTTAGTAATCAATGAGGGAATATAGCGTTGAGCTTCTGCCAATGCCAACGGACATGTGTTAAATGCCACACAGGCCAAACTGCTAAGACGAATGGGGGATGATGTTTGGGTAAATTGTTTAACACCATATTGGCGCAATAATGTATCGATTGTATTTTTATCATCCTGTCTTACGTCTGCAACGATCACGTTCTGGTTACACGTAAATCT
>JANOUH010000256.1:0-7079 GCA_031416795.1 Cytophagales bacterium
TAAATACCCGAACGTCCCTGCCTATGCACTCCCTAAAAAGAACTTCACAGATACAACGGCCAACGAATTGACGAAAGCCATAGTTGAATGGTTGACCTTAAACGGAGGCTGGGCCACGCGTGTAAGTAGTGCAGGACGATACATTGCAAGCAAGGGTATGTTTATACCGTCCACAACCAAAAGAGGCACAGCGGACATTCACAGCGTCATTGGAGGCCGTCATGTAAGCATTGAAGTTAAGATAGGCCGGGACAAGATGAGTGAGGCACAGAAGAAGGTACAACATGATGTGGAGAAGGCGGGCGGACTATACTTTGTGGCCAGGACATTCGATGAGTTTATTAACTTTTATAATACAGTATGCAACAAGTAAAAACGAATGAAGTCGCATTAAAGATCCTGGCATACATCCAGCTGAAAAATCATTTTGTGACATGGGGTTATGATCAGGCGGATCGAATTTTTAAACCTGAAGGCTTAGAAATCATGAAGAGTTTTATCAATCGCACTTGCGTTTGCGTGGCTGTGAAAACTGGCAAAGACAAGGATCTTGAAACCTACTTGCTGAAGCTGAAAGCAAAGGTCGTAAGAACTGGTGGTGTATTTATACAAGTCAGAACGTTAGTTGAATATCAAGAATGGTATCAATTTTATTCTACAACCGGAAAACCATAACAACGAAGGAGCAGTGAATAACGCCAACTTAAAACCATTTCAGAAAGGAGTATCTGGCAACCCGTCCGGACGGCCAAAGGTACCCGCCTTAGATGTGCTACTATCTGAAACCTGTTCACATGAGGAAATGAAAAATGTAATAAACGCACTACTTAAGAGCGCAAAGAAAGGAAATGTCAGAGCCATTGAGGTGTTGATGGATCGTATATATGGTAAAGCTAAATCTGAAATTCATTTCACGGATCAGACACCACGCGCGATTATAGATTACTCAAAATTATCACAATCGACTTTAGATGAGATTTTATTAAATACATACTTACCAAACGAAGATGGAAACAAAACAGAAGCCCTTTAAAATATTTTGGCAGGAACCCCGGACGGAATTATTCAAACATGAAGGGAAATTACTAACTGGTGATCAAAAGGAGAAGTTGATGCAATTACTCGAACCTAATTATGATTTTATCACTGTGACATTTGTCGCCACACCACCACCTAATAACAACTAAAATAAAAACTATGAATTTAAAACTTGATCAAGACCTAATGGAAAAAGAGTTAACACCTGTATTGCTTTCTGAGAATACAGCCGCAATCAAAGATTTTGATAATACCCTGAATGCGAAAGTTCAAACTTGCTGCAACTTGCTTAACGCGGTTAATGCGAAGTACAGTCTGGAAAATAATGCTGAAAACTTCCCCTCTAGCGTGAATGAGTATATATTAAAAGCCTATCTGGAGAAGTCAAAGTTTGCCCGTGATATGAATAGCGTTAAGACATTGACCTTGCGCGATATTCAACTCACACCAGATTTGCTGGAACTTCAAAGCACCCTGCAAGCATGGGAAAGTTATAATCAGAAAGATTCTATTGCATATCTCATTCAGGGCAAAGACGGATTTTCGGTTAACACATCTTTGGTAAATTGTGATTGTGTAAGGTACGCAGAAACGCAAAGAATTTATATCGAGGGTGAACAGATAGTCCGCTTAAAAATCTGTAATGACATGTTGTTTGGCGTTGAATATGAAGTGAAAAAATCTGGATTAGATTTTAACTCTGATTCTATGAGGGCCTCCCTCCTTAAACGGATGTTAGCAAAAAATCCATTTCTAAGCTATGTTGGATTTAAACCAAATCGCATGGGTAACTATTTTACCGTAAATGAAAATTATATCTTAACAGGTTCCCTGAATTTTTAAAACCACTTACATGAAAGAACAAAGCATATCAGTAATAAAAAGATCGTTTGATCAAATGTCAATGGCGGAAGCTTCCGGCCACCATAAAAGATTATTAATCCATGCAAACCGCAAGTGGAATCTGTACGGAATTTTTGACAAGGACCGGGACTATGAACTTCATCATTATGAGATCACGAACGAGCGACCGACAGAAGATGAGGTGAAAGGTATAACAACACTCTCGAATAAATTTGAGCCTGAGCAATGGGATCAGGTAGTTGATGCCTTGAAAAAAAGCTGATAATAATATATGCCCCTGAAGCAGTATAGTCGGTAAGCTGATTCCCGGTGAAAGAGTAAGGGGCACCCATTGGCGGGCACGAAATCAAAGGTTACTTCCATTTCCTTTGTTGAGTAAGGTCCTGCCAACTTTAAAAGCACTTCGAAAGAGGTGCTTTTTTGTTGTAAAAAACGCATAAGTATACCCCGAAGGTATACCTAAAACATGTAAATGATTGATTATCAGTACAATACGTGGGCCCAGCTGGGCACGATCCAGCGACCCCTTGATTATGAGTCAAGTGCTCTAACCAGCTGAGCTATGGGCCCTATTTTTAAGATAACCGACCTTTCTTGAAGGTCAGCTATTAAATGGGAGCGCAATTTTACATATTTGGGCGTTAATACACAATCAGTTTTGGCACCATCAGGAATTAAAAACATCATTTTCGACTTAGGAGGAGTAATTATCAATCTCTCTGTTGAAAAAACACATCAGGCATTTTCTGATCTCAGTGGCAAGGCGGTAGAGGAGATCAAAAACATTGTACATCAAAGTGCTTTTTTTCATCAATATGAGAAGGGCCTGATTGATGATGCTGACTTTCGCGATCAACTTCGCACGGCCTTAAACCTGAATGTGGGAGATGCCGAACTTGACAACGCCTGGAATGCCATGCTACTCGATATTCCTATCGAGCGGATTCGTTTGTTGGAGCAGCTTAAAACCAGGTTCAGTATATTCTTACTGAGCAATACCAATAACATTCATTTACAATGCTTTAACAGCCAGGTGCAACAACTGACAGGCTTTGCTGCTATTGACCGGTATTTTCATCAGGCCTATTATTCCCATCTCGTAAAGATGAGTAAACCGGATGTTGAAATTTACGAGTATGTGCTTCATTCCAGTAATCTGTTACCTGACGAGACTATATTTCTCGATGATAATAAAGACAATCTGGTAGGGGCAAACAAAGCCGGCATAAAGACGTTTCATGTGCAGCATCCGGATCAAATTTTTTCACTTTTCTGATGAACCCAAAGATTAAGTCGTATCTCATTCATGCTTCTCTTTTTATTGTCACACTGATCACCACCACATTGGCAGGTGCGGAGTGGACGCACGGAAAATCCGTGTTGGTTCCAGGCTATAGTTGGGATGATTTCTATTCGGGGCTTCCTTATTCTATTTGTTTCTTAAGCATCCTTACTGCTCACGAGTTTGGTCATTATTTTACTGCGGTTTATTATAGGGTGCGCACAACGTTGCCCTATTTCATTCCACTGCCACCCATTCCAATGATGTTTGGAACGCTTGGTGCGCTCATACGCATTAAGCAACAGATAAAATCAACTCAGCAACATTTTGATATTGGCATTGCTGGTCCACTCGCTGGCTTTGTTGTGGCGATAGGTTTTCTATGGTATGGATTTACACACCTGCCACCTCCAGAATATATTTTTGAAATCCACCCAGAATATCAGCAGTTTGGTTTGAACTACGCTCAATATGTATATCAGGCAGCGTTTTTTCAAAACGGTGGACTCGATATTTTCATTGGTAAGAATCTCTTATTCTCACTCTTTGAAAATTTCGTTGCGGACCCTGAACGCATGCCTAATGTGCACGAAATCATTCACTATCCTTTTTTGTTTGCAGGATTCCTGTCGTTGATTTTTACCAGTATTAATCTGTTGCCCATAGGTCAGTTGGATGGCGGGCACGTGCTTTATGGCTTAGTAGGGCATACCTGGCACAAGAGAATTGCCTCTGTTATTTTCCTGGGCTTTCTGTTTTATGCAGGCCTTGGTTTTGTCCATCCAGCGGATGGATTTGATGTACTCATTTACAAAATACCGTTGTTCATTGGTTTTATGTATTTATCCATGAGCGGATTGGGTTTAAGCAAGCGCGACAACTGGATGTATGCATTAGCAATCTTTGCTATTCAGTACGGCATTGTCACGGTATTTCCACATGTGCGTGGTTATTCAGGTTGGTTGCTCTTTTCATTTTTGATTGGCAGATTTATCGGCATTCAACATCCGCCTTCAGAAATTGAGGAGCGATTAAGCCCTGCTCGTATGGTGTTGGGTTGGATTGCGCTCTTGATTTTTATATTGTGTTTTGCGCCAAATCCTTTGGAGATTATAGAGGTGTTACCTCCTATACCGGCATCATAAGCTGAACTTTTATTTCACCATAATCTTACTCGTTGTCCACCGATTTTGCCGGTAGGTCTTTAGCAGATAAATTCCTGTCTCAGGATTCAGAATTGTGATTTGGGTTTGATCATTTACTATTTCCGAGGCGATCATAACTTTTCTACCCGTGAGATCAATGAGTTCCGCCCGATCAACGATGGTTGATAGAAAGAAGACACCATGTGATGGATTAGGATAAATAGATGTCTCCTCAATCGTATCTTCTACTCCAGTAACCTCACCACTTCCATTCCCTTTTCCAAATACAGGGCGGATCATTAAACTTCCTTTTAGTGTGATGTTGGGTTCCCAGGTGCCGTTGATGTTTGCAAAGATTTTATTTCCTGAGTCGGTATTTTTATCAAGCCCTACAGCGATCACGGCTGATGAATTTTGTTTCCAACCGATAAAGAATTTTCCTTTTACTCCGACTGGTTGATCAAGGAGCTGAATTCTCCAAAATGTGTTTTGAGTATTTCGCTTTATCGGGAAGCTCTGCGAATAGATTACATCAGAAGGGCTGCCGGTCAATTCTCTTTGAATTTGAAACTGTATAACTTGATTACTCTCATCTCCAAAGCGGGGGAAATAAATATCAACAGCAACGATGGTATCGGACTGATCGGTTTTCATATCAAACTGATAGGCAAGTTGTGCTCCGGGCTGATTCAGCCCAGCGCCATATTCTGCACCACCATCATCATAAGCATAAAAGTCAGACAGCACATAACTAGCACTGATGCTGTCGTTAGTTCTGAATTCAATAGGGTTGAAAACATTGAAATCGTAGTCACCTTCTGTGGGTGTTTTTACTTTATTATCCCCGGTGTCGAAAAAGATGCTCAGCTTCATGTTAATAGAGTCTGCCGTTGCATCAAACGATGTTGGGTCAGGCATGGTATTGAGCGTAACTACACGCTGCTGCTTGAAAACGAGTTCACTGCCAATATTTAAATTGACATCAAGTGGTAAAGTTGTAATAGCAGGAACTTCATTCTTTTTGTTGATTGAAATTCGCACAGAAGAATTATACGACACGGGCTGTCCGTTTCCTGCAACCTGATCCTGACGCAAGTTGGTTATGCGTGCAGTAGGTTTTATAAAGTTAGTTGCCGTGTTTGAGAAAAAATGATCGATTGGCATGGACCAATAGGAAGCAAAAGGGGAGGTGAGTTTTGATGTGATGGTTCGATCTGGAAACAAGGGTCTCACGGGATCAACCTGCAATTTTCCATTGTTAATATAGATGTAGTCTACATGCCAGGTATCATAAGGACCAGATAGCCGGGCAAAGTTTTGAATTCTAAATTGGAACTTGTCATGAAAGAAACGATCTGCCGTAATGGGAATGATCAGTTGCTCAAACTTATCTTTTGAAAGTATTCCATCATTTTCCTTGGACCAGACTACTTCCCATGCACCGGTGCTATTTTTGAATGAAAGCGAAAGTAAATCACCAAGGTCAGGTGGTTCACCATTTCCATGAAATTCATAGAAAAACGAAATAAAAATTCTGGTTCTGTCTGATGCACTCACCAGGTCCATGCGAATGGGTGCCGACACCAGTTTATCAGCAAATCCTTTTGCGAGCACATCATTTACGTTGTAGGGTTTCCCCAACGAATCCAATCCATCAAAGGTGGCCACATTCAAAGACGGAGGATTGATACCCATGCCTTCATTTACCCAAACGGATTTACCAAATTCCCAGAGATCAGTTTTAGGATATCCATCCCGCACCGAAGAGAAATCATCCCAAAAGGGTAGAATAACAGGGTCAATACTTTTTGTGCGATAGGAATCTTTTTTCTTTTCTGTTGCTTCTTTTTGGATAGGCACAACGATAAACTGACAGAAGCCTGAGTGGGTGGTTAGTAGTAGAATAGCCGCAAACAGAATTACGCTTCTCACCAGATTGAATTAATTATCTCCGTCTGTTCCATCGCCTTCTTCATCGGGTTCTGTGTGGCCTTTTGGGCCGATCCATAAATCAATGGGATCACCAACACGCACCGAGTCGCCAGGCATTGGTAACTGCTTGAAAACGAAAATCTCTATACCGGTAGTATCTATGCCAGCAGGGATTTCCACGTTGCCCAGGTGTAAGTCCCAACCACCGAGTTTGAATTTAGCACGTTCAAAAGAATCGCCAATCAAACTACCAACGATGAAGTCTGCAGGGCCGTTACCATCGCCCACGACCAAATCAATCATTGCACCCTTTTGAATGCGAGTGCCTGGTGCAATCGTTTTACCAGCATACTGCATTTCTTTAACCAGATTTTGGAATGGACTGGGTTCATAAATGATTCGGCCACGCACAAGCTCATTACTTTTTAACACCACCTCAGCATTGATCAGCGATCGATCAACCAGGTCAGGCATGGGAAGGGTTGGAGGAGTTACCCGATTTAACGAGATATAGATCATTCGATTTTCTTTCACCTTCGATCCTGCCTTCGGAAACTGCCTGAGTACAGAAAGGGGAGGATGCTCTGATGAATAGGCAGAATCATTCACGGAAAATCTTAGGTCATGTTCTTTCACGAATGAATCAAGTTCTTCGATCTGCATTCCGGTTAGGTCTGGCACCGTGATGGATTCGCCATGGTTAGTTAACGAAGGCAAATAGAGGTAGAAATAAATGAGCGCGATAAATAATATGATGCCAAGCGAAATACCCACATTGACTAATAATCCGCGTATGGATGTGCTCTTGAAAATTTGAG
>JANOUH010000257.1:0-80587 GCA_031416795.1 Cytophagales bacterium
TCTTTCAAAATGGCTAAGACAAATATTCCTGCCTCTGATTGATAACACACTCTGTGAAGCTCCTGCTGGAAAGGTCACCCATTACCAAATACTTAGATCTTTGCTATGCTTAAGTTAACGACTATGGTGGGGACACAGACCGAAATATTCAAACCTGAAGTGCCCAGCGTTGCCTTGCCTCACATCAGGTCCCTTAAAATCATAATCCTAAAATTCTCTAACTTTAATTGTAACCATTCCAACCCTTCCCGGTAACTAACCCGAAACTTGACAAAAAGCATAGACCTGATGAGCGATGAACAGATCATGGAAGCCGTGAAAAACGGTGATCTCCAACAGGCTTCCCTGCTCTTTGACAGGTTCCACAAACGGATCTATAATTTTCTGGCTCGCATGACGGGCAATCGGGATGCTGCCGAAGACCTCACACAAAATGTCTTCCTGCGGTTGCTGAAATACCGTCATTCTTATAATCCGGAAATGAAATTCCAGTCGTGGATATATCAAATGGCACGCAATGCTTTTTCAGATTATTATCAACAACAAAAGCTACGCACACCAGTAAAGATGGAAATAGAAAAATTAAACGATAGTATGCCCGACATACTCGATTCGATGGAACAAGAGGATAACGAAAAGCGATTGATTCGTGCGTTGGCCCAATTGCCCGATGATTATCGCGAGTTGTTGGTGCTCACGCGATTTCAGCATTTGAAATATGAAGAAGTGGCCGGTTATCTGGACATGACTGTGGCGAACGTAAAAGTAAAAGTGCATAGAGCCATCGGTCAATTAAGAGAGAATTATTTTCAACTCGAAAATATTTAAGATATGGATAAGGAAACATGGGAGAGCAGAATCATCGATTACATTGATGGAAAAGGAACGGAGCAGGAAAGGGCAATGGTAGAAAGTGAATTGGCTCACAGCAAGTCCTCGTATGCGCTCTATGAGCAGTTGCGCGAAGTTATGGCAACTATGGATAAGGTGAAAACTCTGGAGCCATCCGGTAAATTAAAAATGGAGTTTGAAAATGCATTGCAAACCGAAATGGCAGCGCAGAAGAAAACAAAAACCATTTTCTTCTCACCGGTAATTTATCGCGCTGCGGCAGCTGTCCTTTTAGTGATGGCGGGAGTTGCCATCGGAAACTGGATCAACAACAATCAACAGCATGAAAAAGAATTGGCTGAGTTGAAACAGCAGGTGGATGAAAACAGGCGTGTCATGATGGCCATGATGGAGAATCAACAATCGGCCAGCCAGCGCATGACAGGTTTATCAGTAGCGTATCAAATGGATAAGCCCGATGATGAAATTGTAAGCGTATTAGTTAAGACGATGAACGAAGATCCTAATTCAAATGTGCGCCTGGCGGCCATGGATGCTTTGGGCAAGTTCAGCAAAGAAACAAACGTGCGAAATGCATTGATTCAATCCTTGTCTACACAAAAAGATCCCATCGTTCAGATTGCGCTTATTCAATTGTTAGTGAAGATGAAAGAGACAGGGGTAGTGAAGCAATTGGAACAAATGACAAAAGATGCCTCCACGATGAAGGCAGTAAAAGACGAAGCATACTCAGGAATATTGAAACTTTCATAAGTACTCATCTCACTGCAGAGAGAAAAGTAAAACGAAAGGGTAATAGATAAATTAAAATAGACATTGAATTTAAAATCTGATAAAATGAAAAAGATACTTATAGCAGCAGCAGTATGGATCGTTGGCACAACGGCATTCGCACAGGAATTTAAGTTGGCCAAGAGCACGGGAAGGTTGGAACTAAACGTTGGTCGCGTAACGGTAGAAGGTTATAATGGAAACGAAATCATATTCTCGTCCAAAGATCACAATGAAGGTAAAGATGAAAGAGCGCAGGGATTACGTGCCATCAATAGCCTGGGTTTAGAAGATAACACGGGTCTGGGCATTAACGTAACGGATAAGGGAAACGTGATTGAAGTGAATCAGCTCAAGAAAATGAATTCACCAGAAGTAAAGATTATGGTTCCAAAAGGAATAATCGTCTCCTTCAGTCATGAATCCCAATACGGTGGCACCGGCACGTTCAAAAACATGGAAAATGAAATTGAAATATCAGTCACCTACAACAGTGTTGAATTGGAAAATGTGACCGGGCCGGTTACAGCCAAAACAGTATACGGCCACATCGAAGCCGACTTTAGCCAGAATGTAAAAGGTCCAATTTCGATTGTGTCCATCTATGGATACGTGGATGTAACGCTTCCTGTAGCCACAAAGGCAAATTTAAAAATGAGCACTTCGTATGGTGAGATTTTGGTAGCTCCTGAATTTAAAATTGAGATCGATAAGACTGGGGACATGGTTCGCTACAGCGATCGCGTAAATGGCAAACTCAATGGTGGTGGCATCAACATTGACTTTCGTTCGGACTACAGCAAAATCTATCTAAGAAAGAAATGAGATCAGTAGCCATAATCCTGATAAGTTTATTCACCGGAGCACTGGCCGCCCAGACTCCGGTGAACAAAAACTACCCGGTATCCGCAGGACAAAAAATTTCCTTGCATTTCGATTACCCGGAATTAGTGAAGATTAGTACATGGGATAAAAATGAAATCTCAATTACCGGATCGGTAAGCATTAATGGCGGTGAACATGATAACGCCTTTGAACTTTTACAATCCACTTCAGGCAACACCATAAACATCGAAAACAAAATCCGTAACATGAAAGAATTGCCTCATCGTATAACGGTGGTGGACAAGGGTGAAAAAATAACATTCAAATCTAAAGCTGATTACCAGAAATACTGTGACGAAAACGGACGCAATTTCAATCAGCGTTCTGAAGGAGTAGACATGGATATTTTGCTGGAAGTGAAAGTGCCTAAGAACATCGAAGTGAAACTAGAATCCGTATATGGCATGGTAGAAGTAAAAAATTATACCGGGCCATTAACCGTGGAGGCAACCTATGGTGGGGTAGATGTAACGGTGCAGGAAAAAGTTACAGGAGAATTAACTGCAGAAACCAACTACGGACAGATTTACTCCAATCTCGATTTAAAATTTTCCGGATCTGAAATTGAAGACTTTCACACTTACGTGTCGGCTAAGTTGGGCAATGGGCCCAAATATAGCTTCGAATCAAAATATGGGAACGTCTATTTAAGAAAAGGACTTTGAGCCAAACGTGTCCTACACCCTTGAGATATAGGACACGTCTACTCTAACCTCTTATGAAAGAACAATTCATAATCCGGCAGCAACTCAGGATGAGCAATTTTTACCAGATCTTTTAAAATCAAATCAGGCCGGAGATAACCTAACTCCAAAAATTCACTTCCACCCTTCGCCCCTTTTCGGGCATTGTAGGTATAAACCTGTTTTTGTTTGAATGGTTTAAATAAACCATAACGTGATTCAGCGGCCTGAATCTCCTGCAAAGAATTAAATGATCCAACACCAATCCAAAAATCTGCATTCTTTGCCTTTGTGTATACTGATTCAAAACTCAATTCAAGAAATCCATTTGACTCAGTATCCTTCCACAGGTAATCCATGCCTGCATCATTAAATAGTTTCGCTGCATAATTCTTTCCGGCAGGCATAAACCAGACATCACCATATACAATACCGCTAAGCACTGTCGGTTTCTCTGAACTATTTTTAACCATTTCTTGAGTAGCTAAGTACTCCTTTTCGATTAAAGTAAAAACAGAATCAGCTGCCTTCTCTTTATTATAGAACAAAGCGACAAACTTAATCCACTCTGCCCTTCCCAGTGGATGTTTCTCCAGATACTCAGCATTAATTACCACAGGAATACCAAGCTCTCGTATTTTTTTCAACTGACCCAAATCATTGCTCATCGTATAGCCCATCACCAACTCAGGGTGCAAGGAATACAATAACTCTATATTCATTCCTTTGTCGATACCCAGGTCAGTGACATGTTCACCATCAACACGCTTACGCATTTCTTCCGAACTAATATAATCTGTAGTCGGGAAACCAATGAGCGAATTAGTCTCTCCTATATAATCCAGCAATGGAATGTGGGTAGTTGATGTGCATACAATTTTTTTTACGGGCGTTCGAATCACCTGAATCTTGTCATCATGGTCTGGCACCTCTTCACCATCAGGAACTAACATATATTGATATCCTTCTGTAGCGCCTTGATAAGGATAATTAACGGTTACGTATTTTACATTCCCATTGCTGCGCCACGAAAATCCCGATGCATATTTTAATGAGCTTTCGCTACTAACGACTTGAGAAGTTTCTTTTTTAGAAGTGCATGATGCTGCTGAAAGAATAATTATCAATAAAATATAGCCAGTGTTTTCTTTCGCTCGCATGGAGATAAAATTTCTTATGATTGAAATCATGGTGCAAGATTAATAAATTAATTATGTTTGTGTCCGTATTGCGGTTCTTTCATTTGTTTTTTCAACAATCGAAGGATTAAAAGGGAACCCCGTCAAAACCGGGGGCTGTTCCCGCAACTGTAATTCCGGTTCTGCTTGTTGCAGTACATTTTTATTCAAACAAGCCATTGTGGCGCGAAGCGCGCCATGAGAAGGCGAATATAAAAATCGGAAGAGCCAGGAGACCTGCCAAAATACAAACATAATTCAGTGCTTCGGGTAAAAAGCGACTGTGAATCTTTTGACAATGGTGATTGCGTTGCGATCACATACGTCACAGCTTCATTTCAGCCTTTTACTCTTTTTTCAAAACCTTAAACTTTTTCAAATGAAAAAAGAGAGAAAAGTCTGGGCAATCACTACAATTGTCCTTTGGTTATTGGCGCCAAATCAAATCAATGCCCAACAAGATTCATTAAAAGTCCATCAACTTAAGGAGGTGGTAGTAACCGCTACAAAATTTCCAAAGAATCAAAGTGAAACTGGTAAGGTGCTCACCATCATTGATGAAGATATTCTTAAGCGCAGCGCAGGTAAAGACATTGCTCAGTTGTTGAATGAACAAGTGGGCATGGCCGTGAGCGGCTCCAACAGCAATACCGGCAAAGACAAATCGGTTTACCTTAGAGGAGCAAAAAATGAGTACACACTAATCCTATTGGATGGTGTTCCGCTCAATGATCCATCAGGCATCTCGGGTGGCGCTTATGATCTTCGATTGATTTCATTAGATCAGGTGGAACGAATTGAAATTCTAAAGGGAAGTCAATCTACTTTATATGGCAGTGATGCCATAGCTGGTGTAATCAACGTCATCACAAAAAAAAGTGGAGAGAAAGCCGTTGAACTCTTCGGAACCGTTGGCTATGGAAGTTATAACACCCTTAAAGGAAGCGCAGGCATCAGAGGCGGCAGCAAATACATTGATTATAATCTCAGTTACTCAGGACTAACCACGGATGGGATCAGCGAAGCCAAAGAAAGCGGAACGACCCCATTTGATAAAGATGGCGCCTCGCAAAATGCATTTCAAACTTCTATCAACATCAAGCCAGTTGCTTCTTTATCGATACAACCGTTTTTTCGATATACGAAGTTTGATGGTCAATATGATGGAGGCGCTTTCGCGGATGATCTGCTGAACACGTATAAAGCAACACTCATCAACACGGGAACGCAAGCTTCTTATTCGCTGAAAAAAGGAGCCATTCATTTTCAATATGCCTATGACCAAACAGATCGATCCTTTGACGGAACGTATGGCAAGAGCGAGTATTTCGGAAAATTTCATCACGCTGAGCTTTTTGCTAATTACAATTTCGGAGAGCACATTCAACTCCTTACTGGCATCAGCAAACAAGATTACAATATGCTGGACAAAACCGCTACCGAAGCAGATCCTTCGGTGGTGATTATCAGTCCGTATGTATCTCTGTTTAGCAAGTTTGGAAACTTCTCTGCGGAAATTGGAGGCCGCTACAATCATCACACAAACTTTGGAGAAAACTTCACGTATAGTTTCAATCCCTCTTACCGGACGAAAAATGGTGTGAAACTATTCTTCAATTCCTCCACCGGATTTAAAGCACCATCACTGTATCAACTCTACGGTCAGTATGGCGCCAACCCTCAACTGAAGCCCGAGCGAAGTTTCAGTAATGAGATTGGTGCACAGTGGTTATCGCCAAATAAGAAAATAGAATTGCGTGCAGTGGCGTTTACGCGAAGCATAAAAGATGTGATTGTGTATGTATATCCTGTCAACATCAACCTGAACAAACAAGATGATCACGGCCTTGAACTGGAGTCTACTTACCATGTAAATGCTAAGTTTAATGTAAAGGCGTTTTACTCATTTGTGGATGGGAATGTAAAGACGTTGCTTTCTGGCAAAGACACTACCTATCAAAATTTATTTCGAAGACCGAAACACATGGTTGGTGTGAATCTTGGGTATCAGATCACTGCACAGTCATACGTCAGTGTAAACTCCAAGTTATTTGGAAAACGAAGTGATTTGTATTTTGATATGGAAACCTTCACCAATCAAACGGTGAATCTTTCGGCCTACACATTACTCGATTTCTATGCCGAGTATCGATTGAAGAACGTGAAAGCCACCGTGTTTGCCGACATTAAGAACATTCTTAATGTCGATTATCAGGAAGTATATGGCTACACCACCATGGGTTTAAACATTAATGCCGGCATCAGCGTTAGATTTTGATTTTTACAAACATCGAAATGAATTCTAAAAAGTTACGCCTAAAAGAAGGAGAAGATTATTACATCGAAGGCGGGCTTATGGTTTTCACTTCCAAATACCATCTTAAAAGGGGCTTTTGCTGCCGAAGCACTTGTCGGCATTGCCCCTATAGCTTGGTTTCTGAAAACCCTAAGCGGACAAAAAATCACGAATAATTTCCTTCGCGGCCTGGGAAGGAAGAACTATTTTACTCACGATCTGCTCTTCGAGCAATTTCATTTTAACATAAATAGCTTCCGATTTTGATAGTTGCTGAATCAACAATTGCTGAATGCTTTCGCGAAACCAGATCAGATCTTGTTGTTTGCGCTGAAGATCGAAGTAGTGATTATTCTTAGTGAAGTGCACATACTTCTCAATAAGATCCCAGGTTTCCTCAATACCTTTTTTCTCCAATGCTGATGATGTGAGTACTTCCGATTTCCATTTTGAATCAGATGCAGAAAATAAATGCAAAGCATACTGAAAGTCAGCACACGCCTGGTTAGCCCGTTTTATATTTTCGCCATCGGCCTTGGTGATGACTACACCATCAGCCATCTCCATGATCCCTTTTTTTATTCCTTGCAATTCATCCCCTGCTCCAGCCAGCATGAGCAAAAGAAAGAAGTCCACCATGCTTCGCACAGCTGTTTCAGATTGACCAACGCCCACGGTTTCAATGATGATGATTTCAAACCCAGCCGCCTCGCACAATAAAATGGCTTCACGTGTGCGGTCAGCCACTCCACCCAATGTGACGCCAGCAGCAGTAGGACGTATGAAAGCGAGCGGATCTCGGGCAAGTTCTTCCATCCGTGTCTTGTCTCCCAAAATACTTCCTTTTGTTTTTGCACTGCTGGGGTCAATCGTGAGTATGGCTATCTTCTTTGATAACGATGTAAGGTATTTACCAAATGCTTCTATGAATGTGCTTTTGCCAACTCCCGGCACTCCAGTAATACCGATGCGCACTGAATTGCCTGTTTCAGGCAACAACTTCTCAATTAATTGTTCTGCCAGCGCTCTGTCTTCATCCAGTTTACTTTCAACCAGCGTAATCGCCTGGGCAAGCACGAAACTATTTCCTTGCAAGATTTCACGAACGAAATCCTGAAGGGGAAGCCGGTTGGTTGCTGTGTTTTTCAAAAGAGTATATGATTCAATGGTTAAATTTCTAAATTTACTTAAGAACTTTCTGCTTTATGAAAAGATTTTGGCTTCAATGTCTCAGCATCACCACGTTTGTGTTCGTCATGATGTGGGGCGTTAATAAGATTACAGACTTAAAGTTGTTTAATGCATTTGATCCAATTTCGCAGGCATTGGCAGATTTTAAAATGTCTGACTATGCCTTTTCTAATTTACGTCCGGACCCGTTAGTGGATCAGCGTATTGTCCTGGTAAACATTGGGAATTTGGCAAGAAGAGATCTTGCCCAGCAAATTAATATCATAAGGCAATTTAAGCCCAAAGTAATTGGAATCGATAGTTACTTTGATTGTGAAGGTCGCCTCCGTGATAGCGTGAATTGTCCAGCATTGCTTGATACATTGGGAAATTTATTACTTGAGGATGCTATTAAGCAGGCTGGCAATGTTGTCCTGGTATCCAAATTACTCCAAAAGACAAAAACGGCATTGGATCCCGATGCTATTGGATACGATTCACTTGAATTTTCAGACATTGAATTTAGACTATACGCTAAAAATGGCTTTGCCAACCTGCTGACTGATGCCTCATATCAGGATGATGTGAAGCAATGCAGATCGTTTGTTCCAAAATACAAGGTTTATGATGAAGAGCACCTAGCATTTGGCGTTCAGCTGTGTATGATGTTCGATTCCGCTAAAACCAAGAGGTTCCTTGCCAGAAATAAAGAAGAAGAAATAATAAACTATCGGGGTAATGTTGAAATTCAGGATATTCGATTGAAAACTGTACGCCAGCTCGAAACAGCTACCACCCGCTACCCTCAGATGTTTTATGCCATCGATGTTGATCAGCTTTTGGATGGAGATTTTGATCCTGAACTTTTTAAAGACAGAATTGTGATCATGGGATTTCTTGGTAGTTATTTCGGTGATCAGTCGTGGAGTGATAAATATTTTACTCCACTTAATAAGAAGGTGGCTGGCCGAGCCAACCCTGATATGTTTGGGGTGGTGGTGCATGCCAATATTATAGCCATGATCCTGAATGAAGACTATGTAGATGAATTAGCTGGATGGCAACAAATAGCCATTGCCATATTAATCTGCTTCTTAACCGTTGGTTTGTTTATCAAAATAGATACCCACTTGCCAATGTGGTTTGATACTCTTTCCGTTACTATTCAGATACTTCAGATTTTGACTATTTCAGGCTTGATTGTATACGCATTTGCCCAGTGGTCTTTAGTCCTTGAATTAACATTAACCCTGGCCGCTTCTGCCTTGGTGGGACCTTGTTATGACATCTATAAAGGGTTTAAGAATCAAATCATCATTTGGTTGTATAAACGGAAGCTTACCAAAGCTGACAATGAGGTATTAAATCAATAATGTCGAATTGGCACGATTTTTTACTAATTTCGTAATTGCAAATCTTTAAATACCATGAAAAAAGGCAGATTTCTATTTTTAGTTGGTTTTTTCCTGTTGAATACACTCGTGTATGGTCAGGATTATACCTTTAGGGTTTTAGCCACCAAAGGCTCAAATGAATTAAAATCAGGTGATTCCTGGCAACCCGTAAAAACGGGCGCAAGTCTTAAAATGGGTGATGAACTTCGCGTTGCCGAAAATGCATCCCTTGGCTTGGTTCACTCATCTGGAAAACCATTAGAAGTAAAGAAGGCTGATACCTACAAAGTTGCTGATCTTGCTACGAAAGTAAGCGGAGGATCGAGTGTGCTTAATAAATACACCGATTTCATTCTGAGTAGCAACTCTGCCGAAGCTAAGAAAAACAGGCTGGGGGCAACAGGGGCGGTTCATAGAGGTCTTGAAGATATCAAGGTCTTCCTTCCTGAAAATCAAAATGCAGAAATCTTCAATAACATTGCTTACGTGAATTGGGAAGCAAAAGGGGGTGCTCCTTATATTGTTTCTTTCAAAAATATGTTTGACGAGGAACTGGTGAAGGTTGAAACTCCTGAAACTTCCGTGCGCGTTGATTTGAACGATCCAAAATTTGCTAACGAAACAGCCATTCTGGTGGAAGTAAAATCAAAAGCTGATGGCAAGAGCAAATCGGAGCAACACCTGATTAAAAAGTTGTCTCAAGGCAGACATGATTCAATTAACAAATCTTATACAGAATTAAACAACGAATTAGGTTCCGAAGCTTCTGAATTGAATAAACTGATTCAGGCTGCCTTCTATGAGCAAAATAAATTGTTTATCGATGCAATATCTTCCTATGAAGAAGTCATTAAAATGGCTCCTGATAATGCTTCCTACAAAGAAGCCTACGAAGAGTTTTTATTGCGAAATAAATTGAAGAATCAGAAATAAGATTTTAAACTCTTATAGATAAATGACCCCGCTTCATGAGGGGTTTTTTATTGCCCCTGCTACACCTGTAGTCCCTTGTCAGACAATTATATTCTCCTAATTTTGTGAATAACCTTTCTCATATGAGCGTATTAGTGAACAAAGACTCCCGAATAATAGTACAAGGATTTACCGGCACGGAAGGAACCTTTCATGCTGGCCAAATGATTGAATATGGTACCAATGTGGTTGGAGGGGTAACCCCCGGAAAAGGTGGACAGGTGCACTTGGGCAGACCTGTTTTTAATACCGTAAAAGAGGCTGTTGAAAAAACAGGAGCAGACGTATCAATCATTTTTGTTCCTCCCGCCTTTGCCGCTGATTCTATTATGGAAGCCGCTGAGGGAGGAATAAAGGTTATCGTGGCCATTACGGAAGGAATTCCCGTAAAGGACATGATGATTGCTAAAAAATATGTGAAGGAAAGAGGTGTGACGCTGGTAGGACCAAACTGCCCCGGAGTAATAACACCTGGAGAGGCTAAAGTAGGAATCATGCCCGGTTTTGTATTCAAGAAAGGCAGGATAGGTATTGTATCAAAATCAGGTACACTGACTTATGAGGCCGCTGACCAAATTGTGAAGGCCGGTTTAGGTGTTTCCACTGCCATTGGAATTGGCGGGGACCCTATTATTGGAACCCCAACCAAAGATGCTGTTGAGTTGTTGATGAATGATCCTGAAACTGATGCTATTGTAATGATTGGGGAGATTGGTGGTAATTATGAGCCCGTTGCAGCTCGTTGGATTAAAGAACATGGAAATAAAAAACCGGTAGTAGGGTTCATTGCAGGCCAAACCGCACCTCCAGGGAGAAGAATGGGACATGCCGGTGCTATTATTGGCGGTGCTGATGATACTGCTGATGCAAAAATGAAAATCATGCGCGAATGCGGAATTTTTGTTGTGGAATCACCCGCTCTGATTGGTGACACCATGTTAAAAGCTCTTGGTAAATAGATGGAGAAGAGAATCTCGCAGATAAAAAAAGAAGAAGGGGAGTTAAAGCTCCCCTTCTTCTTTTTACTTAATCTCTAAAGGCCTTCTGTTATTTGAAAATACTTTTTAAGCTTTTCTGTTCCCCTGCCATCCATCATGATGACCAGATAATCACTTACTTCAATTTTCACTGAGCTCTCCGGATTCTTGTGAAACTTTCGTCCCTCACCATTCACTTTCACTATCCCAATTAAAATTACATTACACGTCTTCTTCAAATCGAAAAAAGCCTTTTCGTAAAATGTATCAACAAATGGATTGTCTCTTCTAATTTGAATTTGCTTGATGTCATACTCCGTTTCATCGTGAGCATAAGCAATAATCTCTTCACTGAATAAGGCTACATCCGGTTCATAAATATAACTCGCCATAAGCTTGGCAGAAATCTCATTCTTACAAATGGTATAAGTGACCCCTGCATTTTGAAATGTACTTTTCAGGTTTCCATTATCGAGTGTCACTACATAATTTAATTTAGAGAAAATCTTTTTAAGGTTAATTACATACACCAGCTTCTCCGTGTCATCATTGAGGTTTACAAATACAATGGAGGCATCTCGTATGTTAGCTTTTTCAAGCATATCAAAATTATTGTAATCGGTGAATAAGGTAAAAACCTGATCCGAATTATAAAATTCTCTTATAATATCGATCGAAGAGCGCTCTTTGGTTATTACGGCAACGCGTTTACCGGCAGCAATCAGGTGGCTCATGACAGACTGACCAAAATCATTCCACCCGATCATAACAACGTGATTTTTAAAATCTGTTCCATTTAAACCCATATCTCTTTGTTCTTTTAGATTACTCATAAAATTAGCAATCTGTCCTATAATAAAACCATATACCCCCAAACTTGATAACATGGTTACAAAACCAAGCATTCTTCCCTCATAGGTAACAGGATAAACATCACCGTACCCAACCGTAGTGATGGTTGCCACAACATACCACAAAGCATCTTGCCATGAGACCATCTCTGAACCTGGAACGTGCGACTCGATAGAATGCAACAAAACAATGATCACCCCATAGAATATGAATAAACCCAGAAGTGAGAAAATAAGGTTTCTATAGTTTGGTTTTTTCACTCTTTAAAACGCGATTTATTTGTCCAAAATAAGTAAGAAACAACAAGTTTCATAGAGCAGGGTCAATTATTACAAGTTGATAGAATCTGATTGACCTCCTTTACATCTACCAATCCTTTTTTATGCGACCACGTGTTATAGATATAGGTGGAGATCTCGGCTACCTCCAACTCCGTTAAACCAGGATTGCTTTTCATGGTCATGTTATAGTCAATATCATTTACTAGTAAAGAACCTTGCCTTCCATATTTAATAATACATACAACCTCTTCAAAGCTATTGTCCATGAAATCAGATCGATCTAAGGGTGGGTATAATCTGCCCAATCCTTTTCCATTACTTTGATGGCAGTTGCTGCAATACTGTTGATACAGAACCTCACCCTGTACATAATATTGCTGAAATTTAGGTGAATGGTCTTGACGATTATCTGGTTGGGATGTGCAGGAGAATAAAAGGATGACGGCTGCTATCAAATACAGAGTCCTTGAACACTTGAGCATCTGCATTCTTAATTTTCAGACTCTCTTCGCAGCCTCTTGATATCAACAATAAGACGATTCACATCTTCCTCTTTGGTGCCGTCATACCTACCACGTATACGTTGCTTCTTATCAATGAGCAGAAAGGCACCGCTATGAATGAATCCTTCGGGCTCTGTTTTGTCTTCCATGGCCGTAGCAAAATAACTGGTCTGAGCTATTTTATAAATTGAGTCTTTCACTCCCGTTACAAAGTGCCAGCGCTTACTCTCAACACCTAACCTGTCTGCAAAGTCATGCAACAAAGCGATTGTATCATACTCTGGGTCGATGGTATGGGAAAGGAGTAGCACATCCGATATTTCACTGGTTGCCTGGTAGACACGAAGCATCTGGGTTTTCATGATGGGACATATCGTTCGGCAGGTGGTGAAGAAAAAATCCGCCACGTATATTTTATCACGAAACGTTTCATTGGTAATGGTGGAGCTATCCTGGTCTACAAAAGAAAACGGAGCGATGGTATGATACACAGTATCGGTCGCCACTACTTCACGTTCACCAAAAATTGGAAGCTTTTCCACCCTGGTTACACACGAAAGTAAAAATAATCCAATAATAAGTGGATATACTAAATGACTCACTTTTATAAATCGCCTTCTATTAAAAAACCATTTCAATGTTATCACCTTCATATATTTCATGACACGCTAAGGCAAGTAAATTTTGACCAAAATAAATTTTATTATTCGCTTTTCTATAGGTCGCCAACGTTGCAAGAGGCTCTGTACCTCGCTCGGCCGTTTCCTGATTCACCGTTGTTAACACACAACGGCCACAAGGCTTAACTCCAGCAAATCGACTTTTCCCAATTGTAAAATTACGCCAATTATCTTCTTCAAAAGGTATCCCTCCTGTGAAAACAAAGTTAGGTCGAAAGCGATTCATAGGCAGTGGATTTGCCATTCTACTGTTAAGATCATCTAATGAACTTTGCCCAATAATTAAAAACGGATAACCATCTGCGAGGCTTACCTGATCGTTTTCAATTCTGTATTTTTCATCTACAGGTCTCTGGTTCACTTCCGGGAAATATACCAGCCGGCAATTAATACCCAATCGCAGAGAAAACCAGTGACTATACTCGCCTAACACCTCAAAGACTTCTACGGTATCATCCCATATAGTGGCACTCACAGGAATTGAAGAAACCGCTGCATTTGCGGGGAGGTGAATCTGCTCGTCTTTATAATCAATAGTAAACTGGTCATTCGAAAGGGCTAGTTTAAAAAAAGCCATAGTTGAATGAACGCGTTGGGTAATAAAAACACCTTCTTCATCAATCAACATCCATCTTCGGTCATAACGTAATCCTTTAGGCATAACTTTAGCGGATGTCAGCCGGATACCGCCCAATGACTTGATGGGATAAATCCAAATTTCACTCAAAGTCAACCTTGCCATGAATCTTTCCTTTCAATTTTGTGCTAACTTACTATTGAAATCTATAAAAATGAATAATACTTCTGCACTTTGGTACTTCGAAAGCGTTAATCTTTATAAAATTCTTTGCCCACACAAGGTAAAGTCCATGGCCGACAAGCATACTTACAATCTTTATAAGAAAGACGAGTTCATTTACTTCCCTGATGAGCAAGCCACTCATATTTATATGATTGTGTCTGGTCGTGTAAGAATTGGTCATTACCAGGATGACGGTAAGGAAATAATTACTGCCATTCTTTCAACCGGTGAAATTTTTGGGGAGTTGGCTTTGGCTGGTGAAGAAAAAAGAAAAGATTATGCTCTGGCAATGGATGCCAACACCACGATTTGCCCTTTGAGTTTAACGGAACTTAAAGAATTGATGCTTGAAAATCGAGAACTTAGTTTCAAGTTACTTAAGTTTATTGGCTTACGACTGATGAAACTGGAGCGTAAGCTGGAGTTACTCGTTTTTAAAGATGCCAGAACCCGGATTATTGAATTCTTAAAAGATGCAGCCTCCTGGAAGGGGAAAAAAGTGGGCTTTGAAACAATGATTCCCACACGCCTTACACACAAAGACATAGCCTCACTCACCGGCACTTCAAGACAAACGGTGACCACCATTCTGAATGAACTAAAAGAGAAAAACCTGATCAACTTCGATCGTAAGAAAATCCTGATTCGCGATTTGGAAAACCTAAAATAGATTCCTTTACTGTCTTAATTAACTTAAAAAAATGACGTTAGTCATTATTAAATTCTTCTCAAAGTTTAAATTTTACATCATAGAATAACCACCATGATAATGGACCGAACCTAAAGTCAGATTAGCAATCAAAACATTATTTTATCGTCACGTTAGACAATAACATCCAATTATATTGGTTAATTACAAACCAAAATCATGAAAAAATCATATATCATTATTATCCTTTTATTCATCCTATCAGTTGTTTGGATTGCCTTCAGGATGTATAACAAACCCCATAGAGATCCGCTGTCGGAAGCATCTATTAAAATCAGCGCCACCGAATTGTTCCGAAGCTATGAAAACGATGAAGCAGGAGCTAACGGGCTGTATCTAGATAAGGTGTTGGAGGTGAGAGGTAAAATTGCTGAAATAACAACCAACCAGGAATTGATACCCATTGTATCTCTTGAAACCGAAAATCCAATGTTTGGAGTTCGCTGCACTATGGAGAGCTCTACTATAAATGTCAAGCCTGGAGATTCTGTTACCATCAAAGGAATTTGTACTGGTTACTTGTCTGATGTAGTTATCATCAAAGCAACGCTTGTTGAATAGAAGCTCTTATGAAATTGTTAAATCACATGAGAAGGCCTTTATTATTGTCTGGGTTTGTATCCGCCCTAATTTTAATTGTCGGATCGTGCATTCACGACCCATTCATTGATCCCACATCACTCAACAACGGTGAAAGTAGTACGCCAGGGTGCACAACCGGTGGAACTGTGTGTTTTGAAAGTAGTGTTCTACCTATTTTTCTTTCCTCCTGCGCGCGAAGTGGTTGCCATGATGCTGCAAATCATGAAGAAGGCTATATTCTAGACAACTATAGTAATATAGTCAGGAAAGGAATTAAACCTGGAGATGCGAATGATAGCAAACTCTATGAAGTTCTTTTTGAATCCGGAGATGATCAAATGCCTCCAGACGCTCCGTTATCTCAAGCTCAAAAAGATTCTATTGCAGCATGGATCAATCAAGGCGCGAAAAATACAGTTAACTGTAATTGCTCTTGCGACCCTGCTAAGTTTACTTACGCTGCCATCATTCAGCCAATCATAACTAACCAATGTGTAGGTTGTCATACGCCCGGATCTTTGGGTGGCAACATTGACCTTTCTACTTACTCGCTTGTTAAAATACAGGTAGATAATGGCAAGCTTCTCGGCAGCGTCACTCAATCAGTTGGGTTTTCGGCCATGCCAAAAGGATCGAAGCTTTCTGATTGTCAAATCATTCAAATAAAAAATTGGATTAGCGCAGGTGCGTCTAATAATTAATATAAGTTAAACGTAAATGAAATCTCTTCTCTTCCTCCTTCTTCCTTTAGTTGTATTATCTGGATGCTACTACGACAATGAGGAAACCCTTTATCCGGGATCGGCAAATTGTACAGTGCCAACCACATCCACATTCAGTGCTAACATCCTTCCTTTGCTCAACAACCGCTGCAATAGTTGCCACAGTGGAGCATCTCCCTCAGGCGGAATTGTTCTGACCAGCTACACAGAAGTAATAAAGTATGTTAATAACGGAAGCTTAATGGGAAGTATTAATCATGCATCCGGCTATTCTGCCATGCCTAAAAATTCTAGCAAAATGAGCTCCTGCGAAATCGGTACCATCCAAAAATGGATCGACTCTGGAGCATTGAACAATTAAATAAAATAATAACCTGAGTAACTATGAAAAAGATATTAGTTCTGATTTTTTTTAGCACTCTGAGCGCTGCTGTTTATTCGCAATCGTTATTCATGACTCGCAGTGGTCAAATTTCCTTCTTCTCTAAGACACCCATGGAGAATATTGAAGGAGTAAATAATGAAGTCACCAGTATGCTCGATACTGGAAAGGGTGATCTTGTATTTGCTGTTCTGGTTAAGAGTTTCCATTTTGAAAGGGCTCTTATGGAAGAGCACTTCAATGAAAACTACATGGAATCGAACACGTACCCAAAAGCTACTTTTCAAGGAAAAATAAAAAACCTTTCTACTATCAACTTAACTAAAGATGGGACTTACGAAGCTACCATTGAAGGAGACCTTACCATACACGGTGTCAAGCAGCTGCATAAAGCGGTCGGAACCATTACCGTTTCAAAAGGAAAAATAGCTGGTGTTTCTACTTTCACCATCAAACTTGCCGACTACAAAATTGAAATACCGTCACTGGTAGCTGATAAAATTTCTCCAACTATCGAAATACGTATTAACTGCCAATATGAACCTAAATCTTAACCGATACCAACTCGGTATCTTATTATTTCTTGCTTTATTTTCACTCCCTGCATTTGCGCAAGATGATCTTATGAAGATGCTGGAAGAGGAGACCGACAAGGACAAAAAACCTGATTATACGACAGCCACTTTCAAAACTACACGATTGATCAATGGACACTCGGTAGAAAACGTTGCTGCTGGTGTATTGGACTTTCGCATCTCACACCGCTTTGGTTATATCAGTGGCGGTGCTTATGAACTTTGGGGATTGGATGAAGCCAGCATGAGACTCGGCTTTGATTATGGTCTATCAAAAAGATGGATGATTGGTATAGGCAGAAGCACCTACCAAAAACAATATGATGGATTTACAAAATTTAAAATTCTAAGACAGTCATCCGGATCGCGTTCTATGCCTATTACTCTAAGTGCCATTGGCAGTATGATGTATAAATCTTTAAAATTTGATGACCCAAATCGTGAGAATTTCTACACATCAAATATGTATTACTCAGGCCAACTGCTGATTGCCCGAAAATTTAATGAAAGCCTCTCTCTTCAGTTAATACCAACTATCGTACACTACAATCTGGTTGAAGGAGCCGATGATCCAAATGATTTACTTTCACTTGGCATCGGTGGAAGAATGAAACTAAGCAAACGTGTTAGTCTTAATCTGGAATACTATTATCAATTACCGGATTATAAATTTGCTGGAACTCAAAACTCATTGTCCATTGGATTTGATGTAGAAACCGGGGGTCACGTATTTCAGTTGTATTGCACCAATTCAACAGGAATGACTGAGCGGACCTACATCAACGAAACAACTGGAGATTTCTTCGCTGGGGATATCCGTCTTGGCTTCACCATATCGCGGGTGTTCACAATTAAGAAACCAAAGATTTAACGAAGGTGGGGCGGCAGATCTGATTCCATATCAACATCGTGAAGTGTTGGAAGTAATTGGTAAGTATAACGAAGTCGCTTTAAGTCCTGGATTGTATCATCACATACCGAACTGGTGCTCCACGTTTTATTGTTGAATAGATCAGGAATAGATCTGTTCATTCCTAATAAATAATACCCACCATCAACTGCAGGACCAATTACTGTATCGTTATGCTTCAACGTTTCAAATGCTGCCATTACAATATTCTCTGTTAGTTCCAGACAATCTGTGCCAATGATACAAACAGATTCATAACCCGAATTAAAACTTTCTTCAAAGGCATGTTTCATCTTTTCACCAAGATCACTTCCATGCTGAAGTCGTTTGTGAAAATCATGATTCAACCAATTGTCCTCTGAATCAATAAACTCTGAATAGTAAACTGTCTTATCCACCGGAATTGGTAATGAAATGTTTCTTGCATGTGCCGCCATCAACAAATAAATAGCCAATGCCCGTTCTACACCTACCGTTACTGCAAGTCTGTTTTTAACTTTACCCAGTTCGGGGTTTCGATAGAATATAATTAAGAGCAGCTTATCCTTATTCATGAATGAATTGAATTAGGAGTTTTCCATTGAAAGATAAGAGTACTTTTTCTGTTCAAGAGTTCATATATCAGATAGCCTATCACAATACAATACTCAATAATAGTCAGCCAAAGAATCTCCTGAAAAGAATCTGGGGTGTATCCCGCATACGTCAAAAAGATCAAGCTTGTCCAAACAACCACGAACCGATATGATGTAAATACAGATAATGCTAATAGTGTAGCTATATACCAGGGATGCAGGGTGGTGGTGAACAATAGATAAATAAAAAGAATCCACATCCAGTCTTGAAGTAAAAGCTGATTATTGGTTTCCTCTTGCTTCAATTTCGATTGCTTATATCTTATCCAGATAAAAGTAATAATCAGAATAAACGTTGTTAGGGCTAACTTCCATCCTACTGTTTGAATAATATTATATCCATACTTCCAAAAACCAAATTCGCGAACGATGTAATAAAGACTTGCATTAAACTCAAACTTATTAAAGTACAAGCCAACACTGCTCCGCAACGAATTAAAAACTTCCCTATCGAAAAAAGGAAAAAAGAGTATTAAACAAGTGACAGCAACAGTAAAATAAAATAAGAACATTTTCTTTATCCGAAATCGTCCAATAAATGATGGCAAGAAAATCAAAGGAACCAGTTTGGCGCAAATGGCAACACCAATACTTGCCGCGGATGCCAGCAGAACTTTTCGGTTAAGAAAGAAAGTTGCGAGCAAAAGAAAAAAAATCACAAACGCTTCAAAATGGAGATTGCCAGTAAGCTCCATGATGATTAATGGATTGAGTGCGTAGATCAAGACATTCCTTTCTAGTAGGTTAAATTTGTTAAGAAGTTTAATCATAAGAAAGATGGAACCTATTTCAGTCAACAAAATAAAAATCCTCATAACGATTACACTTCCCAAGATTGAATTGGGCGAAATCTTTACTGCAATCCAAAAAACATATTGAGCTACAGGAGGATAAATCGCAAAGTATTCCTTACTGTTAAGATAATTGTATAGATCCTGGTTAACGCCTGAAATATTTAGTTTTAGATATTCTCCTGGCAAAGCAGCAAATGGATGCTGACCTGCTGCCCATAAACGGCCATCCCAAATGAATCTATAAAAGTCATCAGAAAGTTGCGGTATCGCGAAAAGCAGGCTAATCCTGAAGCAGAATGAAACTAAAATCCAAAACGATATAGTTTGATCTGAACATCTATTAACGATCCAGAGGTAAATGAGAAATAAAATTCCATAGATCGCAATTAATGGCAATGTGGCGTGGCGTGGAATTTTATAGGCAAGAAAGTAATAGCAAAACAATGAAATGATGATCAGCAAGTATCCAACTGGTTTTTGCCTAAGCATGAAATAAAGGTTTTACGGAGTAGTAAAATACGCTTCCAAAACCCAAGGCAAGCATAACATGAAAAAATATAAGTCCTTCATCACCGATTCGGATTCCCAATAGTATTCCAAACACAAAATACAAACACAAAAATCCCTCAAGAAACGTATTGAAACTAAACCGGGCTTTTATATAACTGTTGCTAAGCCATGATTGATTTTTCTGCAGATTAAATTTAGGTGTACGAACAAAAGGAGTCTTCTTGCCTATCAACCCCTCAAATACCGCAATACCATTATGTAATGATAATCCCATGGAAATAATCAGGAAGCGGGGATAAAGGGAAAGGAAATTCTTTAATGGATGATCTGAGTAGAATCGTTTCGTTGCTATCCAATAAAAAAAGGTGATGGACATAAATCCCAAGATAAATATGATACCCAGATTAAACAGCCATGATACTTCCGGATGACTTTGCTTAATAAGCAACATGGGAATACTGAGCAGAGCCGCCATCAGCAATGATATAAATACTGAACTATTAAAGAGATGAAAGAAAGCATGAATCTTATTTCTTAACGGGAGATGTCCTCTGAGAACTTTCCCAAAATTCTTTCTTGCATTTTCAGCGGCTCCTTTATTCCATCGAAATTGTTGCGACTTAATCGCTGGCATAATCATCGGCAACTCTCCGGGCGTTTCAATATCTTCAAGATACTTGAACTTCCAACCTTTTAACTGTGCCCGATAACTTAAATCGAGGTCTTCAGTAAGTGTATCGGCACTCCAGCCGCCCGCATCAGCTATGCACGATTTTCGCCATACGCCACATGTTCCGTTGAAGTTTATAAAACTTCCAGAAGCACTTCGGGCTGTTTGCTCAATAGAAAAATGTGCATCCAACCCAAAAGCCTGAAGTTTTGTCAGGATAGAATAATCTCTATTGATGTGTCCCCAACGAGTTTGGACTACACCAATATCTGAATCGATAAAGTGAGGAATGATTCTCACTAGAAAATCTGGTTCTGGAATAAAGTCAGCATCAAATATGGCTATGAACTCCCCTCTGGCAGATTGCATAGCCTCAGCTAACGCACCTGCTTTGAAACCCACGCGATTCGTGCGATGAATTAGTTTTGCATCCAAATTCAAAGAACGAATAGCAACAATCTTCTTCGTAATAATTTCTGTGGTCTCATCGGTTGAGTCATCCAATATCTGAATCTCTAATTTGTCTTTAGGATATTGAAATTTACTTATTGCATCGATCAGGCGCTCCACCACATACTTTTCATTGTAAACGGGAAGTTGTACGGTAACATGAGGATAAACATCCAAAGATTTTATCACTTCTGTTGTCTGATGCTTTTTGGTTCGGATGTAAATCCAGGCCAGATGCAACTGTCCCAGACTGAATAAAAAAATATACAGAAGAGAAAGTCCGTAAAATAATGATATAATAATTTCCATTTGCTCCAGACTACAACCAGGCTTCAGGCATATTGCCATCCCCTTGCTACTACTCTCTTTTAGATATACTTAAAAATAGTGTGCAAAATTTTATAACCGGCCATCACCGTTCCTTTTACTGTCCCACTGATTTTAGAAAATCCTATTCGCTTACGATATCGAACAGGTACTTCTACACATCGTAAACCATTTTTAGCGGCCTTCAGTTGCATCTCCACCGTCCAACCAAACGTTTTATCCCGCATATCCAGCTCCAACAACTTTGAATAGGTAATTGCCCTAAACGGACCGAGGTCGGTGAATTTTACTCCATAAAACAATTTCAATAATCGTGTGGCTAACCAATTGCCGAAAATTTGCTGAGGGGTCATAGAGCCTTTCTCCTTTGTGCCCAGAGCGCGTGAGCCAATTACCAAGTCAGCCTGAAGATCGAGAATCGGCTTTATCACCTGTTCTATTTCTTCCGGATAATCAGAATAGTCTGCATCTAAAAATACTACGATATCGGGTTTATGATCTGACTGCCTCAGGTATTCAATTCCTTTCAGGCATGCGCGACCGTAACCGGGAACAGGTTCATGCAATACGGTTGCTCCTGCTTTGGCTGCAACCTGACCTGTATAATCCGTAGAGGCGTTGTTGACGACAATGATTTCGGTTACGATTTCCTTCGGTATTTCCTGAATGACTTGACCAATACCATTTTCCTCGTTGAAGGCAGGTATTATAACTGAAATGACTTTTAAAAAAGCTTTGTCTCGTTGCATCATCAACCTATAAATCCCGATTGCCCAAACAGCGAAATTAACATAAGCAATCGGATATTTTTGCCAGCTAACCGACAAATTGCGATCGGTTCTTTAAACACGGCTTCTATTGCTAGCTTTCCAATAATTAAAATCATAGATTTAGTATAAATCAAACAGTTAACTCATGCGCCAACTGTTTATCTATGCCGCTCTCTTTTTCTGCCTGGAGAGTTTTGCCCAAACGCGACTATACATTTCCGCTGGAAGTAGTTTAAATACTAATTACGAATCTAATACATTTTTCTATCCGGGCCTTGGCAATGCAACCTGGAATACCGATGGATCGTACACTACCAACGGGTTGAAGTATTGGACATTCGATGTTGAGATTGAAAAGAAGATTGGTAAGCTTTTCTTTGTGAGCGGGGTAGATCTTTTTAAATCCGGCTATTCCAATTATTCCTCCACCAATTATAGTTCATTTGATTGCACTCACCTGGGAATTCCACTCCTGGTGCGAATCAACATGCTCAATTATTGCTATTTAGATATTGGTCCGGTTGGCGTTATTAATCTCAATGCCACCTTAGAAGAGACTGCTTTAAAAGGGTCAGCCTTTGAAGTATCAGACAAAGGTAATATTGCCGGGTATCTATCCCCTTTTAAAATGGGATTTCAACTTCAATATTCGTTAGTTATCAACCGTTACTTCATAACGGCATACATGACAAAAATGATCGTAAACGTTGATCCCGGCCTGGAAAACACTTGGAATCTTGGTGGTCGCTATCATAACAGTTCGCTTTTTCTAAGAGAAATGAGCTCCAATTATAAAGTCTTTCTGTTGGGTTTAAAATTAGGCGTACGGATAAAATGAAAAGACCTTGTACAATTTTTATATTAATTCTATTTGCCATTACCATTTCTGCGCAAAATAAAAAAGCGCACGATAAAAAAGTAAGTCAGCACTCAAATACCAACGCTTTCTATATCGATTATTTTTCGAAACGTGGAAATTCGAAAATGACGCTTTACCATACCCTCTTACTTGGAGACTCTGCGCGAAATACAGGCGATTTGGCAAGTGCCGAAAAACTATATCTCAATGCGCTTACCTACACAGATAAAATTATTAAAGAGGGTGGGCCCTATCGAAACTTCGTATTAGAATCAATCTTCAATCCATTCGAAAGTCTTGGTAATTTATACATCCAATCAAACAATCTGCGAAAAGCCGAATTTTACTTTACTAAAGCGAAAGAGGAAAAGGAAAAATACTTAGTAAGGAAAAGTGTTTTTAAAGTAAGTCCCTACATTGGCCTGGGGCGCATCTATCTGCTTCAAGGAAATTTAACTGAGGCGAGTTTGAATTTTGAACATGCCGAAAAACTCCTGCACTCTGCTACTACGTCTGGTTATGACTATGGAATTCCACAGCGTGAAATACGACTAAACCAGTATGAGCTGTTAATGAAACAGAAAAACTATCAAAAGGCATATCAGTACCTCAAGCAACTGTCGTATGGAGGAAGCGGGGATCAAATTCCGAGGGTTTTTCAGCTAAAGGCCGATTACTTCTTACGAACGGGTGAATACAAAAAATGTGAATATTATTTAAAGAAGGCAAAACTTTATGACCAGAATATTTCTTTCTCTACGGCTCATTTTAAAACCCTTCGCACGAAAGCCCTATTACATTGGGCACAAGGAAACATTGAAAAGGCTACTCAAACCTTCACTCAATTAAGCACCTCACATCAAAATTATATCAGACAGAATTTTTCAGGCATGACGGAGTATGAGCGCGAATCATTCTACCTGCTCTTGCGTGATGATTTTGATTTGTTCAATGCCTTTGTGATCCAAACCACGAAAGACATCAATCAACCGCTTCGTTTCGAAAAACTATATAACAACCAACTCTTCAGCAAAGCACTTTTATTAAATGAAATTAATAAACTGAAAAACAAAATTAAAAGTGGCAACGATGAACAGATGAAAAGGGATCTGGTGGAGTGGGGAAATCAAAAGGCTCTGCTAACCAGCTTATATTTCTCAAAAAGGAAAAATACTCTCGCCATTAATGAAACAGAATCACGCATTGAAGAACTAGAGGGAAAACTAAATGCTCAGAATCTTCATGCCTCATCGGAACCAAAAAACTGGAGAGAAATTCAATCCGTATTAAAACCTGGACAAGCCGGGATTGAAATTGTTCGCATCAGGAAATTTTCCCTAACTGGAACGACAAAGTTTGAGTTCACTGATAGTATTGTGTATGGTGTTTTGATTGTGGATTCAGAAATCATCACTCCTCAATGTATAATAATTGACAATGGCAATGAGCTTGAAAATAAATACTTGAATTACTATCGCAATGCCATTAATGCCAAACAAGCAGATACCCTATCGTATAATCAATTTTGGTTGCCAATACAAAACAGAATCAATGCCTACAAAAAAATCTATATCTCTTCCGATGGTGTTTACAATCAGATTAACTTAAATATCCTTTTCAATCCAACCACAAGGCAGTATTTGTTAGACGAGGTTAACTTGACATTTATTACCAATACAAAAGATTTGCTTCGCCCAGAACGAAACCTTCTTTCAAAGCAAGGTAGTCTTTATGCGCGTCCTCTTTACCGAGTGGATTCAATCGCAAACGAGTTATTAAAACCCATTCTCACCTCCCAACGATCGCTCGCCAATGAAACTCTGGAGAATTTTCGGGAACAAGAATTTGAAGACTTGCCAGGAACAGAACAAGAAGTAAAACAGCTAAAGCATTTGTTTTTACAAAATGGATGGACTATTGAAACTAAACTGGGCGAAGCAGCCAGCGAAGAAAATATTAAAGCCGCTAAAAATCTCGCAGTGCTTCATATAGCCACGCATGGCTTCTTTTTAAAAACGAATGATCAGGAAAAAATAAATTCGATGATCCGCTCTGGAATAATCCTGGCCGGAGTAAACAATAACCAAGGTCGAAGCGAAGACGGAATACTAACCGCTTATGAAGCCACGAACCTGCAACTCGACTCTACCTATCTGGTAGTTCTGTCGGCATGCGAAACGGGACTGGGCGATGTAAAAAATGGTGAAGGGGTTTATGGTTTACAACGCGGCTTTATAGTAGCCGGAACAAAATATTTGTTGATGAGCTTATGGAAAGTCGATGATAGAGCTACAGCTATTTTAATGGAGAATGTTTATAGCGAGTGGTTGAAATCAGGTGATTTACCCGGTGCGGTAAAAACCGCTCAGCGCTCGTTACGAAAAGAATATCCACAGCCTTTCTATTGGGGGTCCTTCATACTTCTTGGAAACTGATATGAGAAATTTTATCATTCTTTTTTTACTAACAAGCCTCACCACAAACGCTCAGTTTGTTGTTCGCCCTATTTTTTCGCAAAACGCTTTTCAAATTTTATATTATGGCAACGGCACTTATGATTATGGTGGAAAGTTTGGAAGCACTGCCTTTGTACCTGGTTTGGATTTAGAATACCGTTTTTCAAAAGAACTTGACAGTCTGAGCAGTCCGATGAAGCTAGCCACCAACTCATGCTTCGCGCTACTTTTTAATGCCAGCTATTGGAAGTACACGAATGAGGAAAATGGATTTAATAAAAAAGGCGATCCGCTTTCGTCTTCCTATCGGTCTGAATTTATTGCCATGCCTTTGTTGGCAAAATACTACATGCAAATGGGTGTACTAAACGAAAACATGCGTATTGGTTGGGGTTTGGGTGTTATCGGGCTCTATCGACTGAAAACAGAGTTGCACGAAGAGGCCATAGTATACACACTCGATCCGGTCACTAACGGTGTTATATCGCAACAAACTTTTGAAGCTACGGCCGATATAGCAAAGCAGAGTCCTTCAATTACAATTGGTTTTTGCCTTGAAATGTCCGTGGAATATAACCGCCTCTATTTTGCATTGCGCGTGTACCAATCTGGTCAGGATCAATACGCAAAAGGCTTCGAAGTCAATTATGGACTTCCCGAGACACAGTCAATTTATCAATTAGCCTATAAGGAATATCCTAAAATGATATATACTGGTGGGGGGATCTTAATAGGTTGGAGAATCACCCGGTTGAAACAATACTGATTAATAATTACTCCACAAGTTTAATATGATTATTGCCAATGAGAATGGGCTTACCGAATCTTCCCACCTCTTCTTTGACCTCAAGATTAAGCACACCTCGCGGACACACGGATGAGCAAATGCCGCAACCTACACATGATGAGCGTACAATGTTTTGACCACGCTGCGCATACCAGCGCACATCTATTCCCATTTCACAATAGGTAGAGCAATTGCCGCAGGAAATACATTGACCACCATTGGTCGTGATTCTGAATCGTGATTTAAATCGTTGAATGATTCCAAGATAGGCAGCCAGCGGACAACCAAAGCGACACCAAACACGGTTGCCCATGAGTGGATAAAATCCAGTGCCTACCACTCCTGCGAAACCAGCACCGATAAATGCTCCGTAAACTTCACGCAGCTGATAGCTATCAAAAAATAAAACCCATGAAGACCCTGACCAATAGGTATAAATAACTCCAACCGTCATTACGATTGCGAATGCCAATACTCCATGAATCATCCAACGCTCCACTCTCCATGCATTCACAGATTTGTTTGAAAGTTGACGATACGGATCACCTAATGTTTCGGCTAAGCCACCACAGCCACACACCCATGAACAATACCAACGCTTTCCAAAAAAATAAACGAATACAGGTACTGCAATAATGATCAGCGCCATGCCCCAGCCTAACATGAACAATCCTAATGTACCATTGGATGTGAGCTCATTTAATCGTGAATCAAAAAAGAAACCGTAGTCTAATGGCCATATGTTTTTGAAATCAAAGTAGGGTTTGTTCAGGCGGATCAGAATCTCTGGTATCAGAAAAGCAAAAGCGGTTTGAAAAAACATCACTGATGTAGTACGGAGAATCTGGTACTTGCTATGTCTGTGATGAATGATCATCCTCACCCCCATCACAAGAATGCAAATGGTGTAGATGAATCCGTAAAGAAAAAATCGGCCAGCCTCATTTCCATTGAGCGCTTTACTTACAGGGTCAACCATAGAAACCCAATTGGTCATGTACTCAGGAAAAAAATAGAGCACAACATAAAATGCAATGAGCCAGGTGCCGGTGAATATCCCCAACCACCCAGTGTTTTTCATCACGTTAAAAAAGATTCCATTGTTTTTTATACCGGCAGGCAATTGAAGTTTCGGAAGTATATAGAGCAGTGCACCCACAATACAAAAACCGAACGTGAGAAAAAGATACAGGCCTGGATTTGATTTGACCGGACTGATAACCGAAGCCTTAGTGATTGAATATGTTAAATTCTTGACCTGATAGCGATCAAATCCAACCTGGTTGATGATCGCATAAGCATGAATCTTTTCTACCACAATTTGAAGTTGATTCTGCAATTCCACTGAAGAATTAAACTCGCGTCCATCCAGCCAACTTCCATAATCTTTAAATGATTTCCTTTTAAACAAACTCACATCATCGGCACCGAGGTAAAGAGAATCAACCGAGGCCATCGAAAATTTCTTACCACTTCGGGCCACCAGGTCCAACACTTCTTCCTGAGTGATTCCATAAATGCCGAATTGATTCTGATTGGCTGACTCGAAGACTTTTTTTAAATCTGATACAAAAGAAAAAACAGAACCATCATTCTGGTTTAACATCGGGGAAGAAGACTGCAAAAAAAGTGACGCTTTCGTTGAGTCATGGAAAGTGTCTTCAATAACAGATTCGGTAAGCGCATATTTGGCGCTAAAAAATAAGGTATTAAAGATCACAAAGCCTGTTACGAAAAGACCCAACCCAACTAGTTTAATCACCCTCATACCATTAAGCATTAATTTCCATTTTTAAGGTAGGATACTTTGCAATAAAACTGGAAGCTATCTCCGCTTCATACCTTGTGAAAAATTCAGGATCAAAATTAGCCTCACTCAAATGCATGAACACATATTGAATGGTTCTTCCCTCACGAAGCCAGCGATCAAAACATTCATGTCGGAGTCTAATACCAAAAACATTGATACCCCTGAACAAATTTGAATTTCTATCCCAGACCAAATGCATCGCTTTTACACCATCAGCATGTTCCCAATAAAAATCCAGCTCATCAGGTTTTAACTCATTGCTTACCTGACCATAAGTCTGATATTCGATGTCAAAGAATTTGGCGGAGTTATACCATGGCCCTGGTTCATATTTCGTTTTATCGCCACAAATAGTTTGCGCCACTATTTCACCCATCATTCTACCTGTGTACCATACTTGTTCAATTTTTCTTCTTCCTGGCAAATCATACGTTCGTTCAACACAATCACCAATCGCGTAGATGTCCGGAATATTAGTTTCTAGAAATTCATTGACCCTTATGCCTTTCTTTACTTCAATTCCAGAATCAGAAATAAAATTTATATTTGGAGACACGCCTACCGTCAAGCCAACAAACTGACATGGTATTGATTCGCCATTACTTGTTACCACGGCATTTACTCTGCCATTCTCATCACCAATTATTTCCCTTAGTTCTGTTTCCAGTTTTAAATCTACATGATGAGAACGTATGTGTCTACTGACCATATTTGCCTCCTGCATCGGCAATACGTTATTCCAAAATTCCTTCTCGCGTACTAGAAAGGTAACTTTAATATTTCTTGACAGAAGCATCTCTGCCATTTCAATACCAATCAATCCTCCACCTACAATGACGGCATGCTGTACAGCTTTGGTGTGCTGCTCCATGGTCTCAAGATCCTGATAACTGTAAAGACCTTGTACGCCAGTCAGGTTCTGACCGGGCCAACCAAACTTGTTTGACGTTGAACCCGAGGCAATAATTAATTGATCAAATGTAATTTGATTACCGGATTTGAGCTGAAGAGACTTCGATGGAGTATCTACCCGATCGACATGCTCAAACACCAAATCAATCTTGTTTTTTTTCCAGAAACTATCTTCGTAGGGTTTGGTGTGTTCAAACTTCATATGGCCCATGTAGATGTACATGAGAGCCGTGCGTGAATAGAAATGTTTAGTCTCGCTGGAAATAACTGTTATTCTGGAATCACTCCGCTTGCGAATGTTACGCGCAGCTGTAATTCCAGATATCCCGTTACCAATGATGACAATGTGCTTCATGCTTTACGAAGATGACCATTAAACATTACTCTGTATGTCGGTGCAACGACAAACGTTCACCATCGAAAGTACGAAGACGCGGTGAAAAAATTGAATGAATGCTATTTTAAATGAGCTTCATTCAAACTGTCTCAACATTTGATTTACTCTTTACTTCAGATAACGAGCCAGTAAGGCTATACATCTTGTCATAATACTCATGAGCCATCCGATTTGAATCAAAGAAAGGTACAACATCCTTCATGCTTTGCTTCATAACATTCAACCACTCGGTTGGTTTTGAGTAATAGAGCGGAACGATGTCATTTTCAAGCATAGTAAGAAGAAAATCATTCTCCAGTCTTGCTTGCTCATCATGATCTTCGGTTTCAGCACGTGGAATGATGAAACTATTTTGGTGATCCTGAGCAAACTCAGGCACCCATCCATCCGGAATAGAAAGGTTAATGCTTCCGTTCATGGCCGCTGTCATGCCTGATGTGCCAGAAGCTTCGCGATACATGCGCGGAGTGTTCAACCACAAATCAGATCCTTTTTTTAAAATTGCCGAAAGGCCTAGTTCATATCCCGTAAGGATTGCACAATTAGGCAGATATTTGGTCTTCCAATAGATGTCATTAAAGATATCAATAGCAACCTGATCTTCTGGATAAGGCTTGCCAGCCCAAATCACCTGCACAGGATGCTTTGTGTTTTCAATTAACTTCAGGAATCTTTCAAAATCCTGAATCAACAAATTGGCACGTTTATAACCCGCAAAGCGTCTTGCCCAAACAATAGTCAGCACATTTTCATCAAAGATTTTTCCGGTTTGATTGGCGACCTCTTTAAACAACGCCTTCTTCATTTCTTTCTTGCGAATGACTAAGGCTTCATCATTACCAGATTTTAAAGCATCTTGTAGTAATGCATCGTTCCAATATTTTTGGTTCTGTGCGTTCGTTACCGAAGTAATATCACAAATAGCATCAAAGCCTTCCCACATTTGCCGCGACACTTCTCCATGAAGTGCCGAAACTCCGTTGGCCACGCGTGCCATTCGCAAGGCAGCTAATGTATAACTCATGTTATTCGTATCAGGTGCCGCTAATTGTATTATCAATTCCTTCGGAACATCCTGAAAGAAACTCATTATTTCCATATAGGAAATGGAATGCTCTTCATTACCTGCCTTCTCAGGAGTATGTGTTGTGAACACAACTCTTTTCTTTACTTCATCCAGATCGTTATTGTATTTATTTAACAGGTAAAAGCAAAGCGGAAGAGCGTGACCTTCATTCATGTGATATACTTCCGTATTGCGCCCGATGAGGTCGAGCAGTTTGGCCCCACCAGCGCCCAATAGAATGGACTGTGCAATGCGAGCAGATTCGTGTGGATCATATAAGCGATGACTGATGGTTTGAGCCAAGTGATCATTTTCAGGAATATCTGTGCTCAGAAAGAACATCGGCACAGTGCTAAATACTCCAGGCCTCAGCAACCATGCCTTCACTTTTACTTCATGATTGTGAATGGTGAGTGGAAAAATTATTCCCGTGTCCTCCAGGAAAAAGTAATCCTTTTCAGTGAAATACACTCTTAATGTGCCATCCATGTTTCGCTCCTGGTCGTAGTAACCATACTTCCAAAGGATGCCTATGCCTACCAGATTTTGCTTCAGTTCGTAGGCGCTTCGCATGTGTGAGCCAGCTAGAAAACCTAAGCCACCGCTGTATATTTTTAGCGACTGATCAATGGCAAACTCCATTGAAAAATAAGCGGCTGGTTTAGCGTATTTACTGTCGAACTCGTAGGGAAAGAGATTAGAAATGTTGATCATGAAGGTAGAGGTCCGTTTTAGGTTTTTTTATGAAGGCGTGAATTTAATAATCCTTCGGGAATCCGATTAAGAAAATTTAATGCAATCGATTGCGCAGAGATAATAAAATGATATTCTAACTAATTCTACACGAAAAACACCCACTTTATGAATTATGTACCCGTCCAAATCCCTGATGTATTACTCGGCCCAACATTATTTAACCGGTATTGTTTAGGTGATGCATGAGAAACTTGCATGAGTTAATTTTGAGCGTGAAAAAAATAGTTCTTCTTATTTGGATCGCTTTACCCCTAAGCGAAGCCTTCGCTCAGAGAGCACATTTATTTGGGGAGGGATTGGCCTTTGAAAAGGAATTTAAAGTAGAGGCTGCCTTTGAAAAATTTGAATTGGCTATCCGTCAAAATCCAAAAGACTCAGAATCGTTAACCCATGCCAGCCGCATGCTTTCCACCATTGGCGGCAGGCTTCCTAAAACCGAGAGTAACCAAAAGCAGGAGCTCTACGAAAAAGCAAAAGTCTATGCCGAAAAATCCATTCAACTAAATCCTTTCGATACTGAAAATCGACTTGCCTATGTGATTTCATTGGGGTTGCAATCAGAAATTGCCACCAATCCACAAGATAAAGTGAGGTATGCTCAAAATATTCACAATGAAGCAACCAAAATACTTCAACTCGATTCCACATTCGCAGAAGCGTATTTCATTTTAGGCAAGTGGCAGTACGAGCTTTCACGCCTCAATTGGATGGAGCTTATGGCATGCCGTCTTTTTTTTGGTGGATTTCCAGAAGAGATTTCATTGGAGCGCGCATTGGAATACTTTCAACAAGCCAATACTTATAAGCAGGACTATATACTTTTTTTGTTTGGATTGGCCTCCGCACAACATGCGTTGGGTGAAAATGAAAAAGCAACCCAAACTTTGCAAAAAGCACTATCTCTTCCCCTGTCGGAACCAGACGATACTACCCGAAAGGAGCGATGTCAGGCTTTGCTCAAGCAAATTGTTCAATAAAATTACTTTTTCGTCTTGCCTAAAAGCAATAAACCGTTCATAGCATTTAACCTGGTTTTAACAACACATGCACTCTATATTGTATAACTTTCAAACCAATAAAAAGCATTTATATGGCAGCACTGACTTTGAAAATCAACAACAAGACTCACACTATAGAAGCAGACCCAAAAATGCCTTTGTTGTGGGCTATTAGAGACTTAGTTGGATTAACGGGCACCAAATATGGTTGTGGTATTGCGCAGTGTGGGGCCTGCACCGTACATCTGGAAGGCACACCAGTTCGATCGTGTTCCATTCCGGTTTCGGCTGCAGCTAATAAAAACATTACTACTATTGAAGGATTGTCAAATGATAATTCTCACCCGGTGCAGCAAGCCTGGATTATGGAACAAGTACCACAGTGTGGGTATTGCCAGAGTGGACAAATTATGGCGGCCACGGCATTGCTAAAAAGAATTCCTAATCCCAACGACAAAGACATTGACACTGCTATGCAAGGTCATATTTGTCGTTGTGGCACTTATCCGCGCATTCGCCAAGCGATAAAAACAGCTTCACAATTAATGACTCAAAAAGGTACTTCCAAATAAATTTTGAATATGGAAACTACATCCGCAGCTATTTCACGAAGGAACTTCATCAAGCTTTCTGGTTTGACCGGTGCCGCCCTCACGCTTGGTTTTTATTTGCCTGTACAAGGCAAGGAAGCAACAATCATTAATCCATTAACTGTCGATTTGTTAAGTACCGAACTCAACGCCTGGATTTCCATCGACACCACTGGTAAAGTAACGATAACAAATCACCGTGCTGAGATGGGACAAGGTTCATATCAGACTGTTCCGCAAATCATCGCAGAAGAACTGGAAGTCGATCTCAATAAAGTAGAAATAGTCTTTGGAGTTGGTAACAATAAAAAATATGGTAGCCAGGTTACCGGTGGTAGCTCCACAGTGCGCGGTTCCTATAAAAATCTTTTGCGGTTAAGTGCTTCTGCACGCGAAATGCTTGTGGAGGCTGCTGCTAAAAAGTGGAACGTAAATAAATCTGAATGCTATGCAGAAAACGGTCAGGTGATTCACAAAACAACCGGAAAAAAATTAGGATATGGCGAACTGGTGGAACAAGCATCCAAACTTGAACCCCCTAAAGAAGTGAAATTAAAAAGTCCCAAGGATTATAAAATCATTCGCAAACCATTACCTCGTCAGGATAATCCACAAAAAGTAAATGGCACTGCCGTATTTGGCATCGACTTTAAACTACCCGGCATGATGTATGCAGTGGTCGAGCGCAGTCCCCGATTTGTTGGCAAGGTGAAAAGTTTTGATGATACGGAAACAAAAAAAGTTGTTGGTGTAAAACATGTGCTGAAAGTGAATAGAGATGTTTTTAACAACATGTTTGAAGGAGTTGCTGTAGTAGCTGATAATCTCTGGGCCGCCATGCAAGGCCGCAAAGCGCTGAAGGTAGTCTGGGATGATTCCGCTTTTCCACATCATAGCACCGAACAACTTTATGAAAAGTTACGCGAAACGGCAAAAGGTGAAATCATTTCATATCGCACTAAAGGAAATTTTGCTGCCGCCTATGAAAAGGCTGAAAAGAAATTAGAAGCATTCTATGAAACTCCTTACGAATCGCACAGTTGCATGGAACCTCTGAACTGCACAGCGCATGTTACCGATGATCAGTGTGAAATATGGGGCCCTATTCAAGCACCAGATTGGATTCAAGGCAACCTCAGCGCGCACTTAAAATTGCCTTTAGAAAAAGTAACGGTGCATATGACTTTCCTTGGCGGGGGATTCGGTCGCAAAGCATTTACTGATTATCCCTATGAGGCAGCTATGATTTCTAAAGAAATAAAAGCTCCTGTTCAGGTGGTGTGGACACGTGAAGATGATATGACAGCTGGACCCTTCAGGCCAGGCATGGTTTACCATTGCAAGGCAGGATTGAACAGCGGAAAAATCAACGCCTTTGAAACCAAAATGGCTGGACAAAACATGGGCCAGCAGGAGCCCGGTGCCGATAAGAAAGGTTATAATGATAGTGTGACCGAAGGTCTGCTCGAGCCTTACTTCAACTCATTTCCCCATCACAGTTTTGGAGATGCTCCACTCGATTCGCCAATACCAGTCATGTGGTGGCGATCCGTGTATGCCTCTACCAATGGTTTTGCCTATGAAAGCTTCATTGACGAGTTAGCAATAGAAGCAGATAAAGATCCGTTAGATTTTCGCAAACAACATTTATGGGAAGAACGCTATCAACATCTGATCAGTAAACTGGAAGAGGTGAGCGGCTGGAAATCAAGAAAAAAGAATGAGGGTTATGGAGTAGCCATTACCGAATGTTTTTCAAGTATTGTTGGCGAAGTGGTGAAAGTTTCAAAAGATACCAATGGAAAAGTAAAGATCGATAAAGTATGGGCGGTGATGGATTGCGGTTGGTATGTAAACCCCGATATCATAAAAGCACAGGTAGAAGGAAGCATTGTGATGGCACTGGGTGCAGCGACAAAGCATGCTACTCATTTTAAAGATGGTTTAGCTGTGGAGAAAAACTTCAACACCTACCTGATGCCACGCATGAATGAGATTCCGGAGATTGATGTGCACATCGTAGACAATGAAGAAAAAGCCGGAGGCGTAGGTGAGCCTGGATTACCTCCTTTCACTCCTGCATTGACCAATGCTATCTTCGATTTAACAGGCAAACGAATTCGTCTGTTACCATTTAATCTGGACGAAGTATAATAATGCAAGAAGCTATGAAGAAAATTATTTTAACATCATTATCTGTTTTTACTTTAATTGGTTTCATTTCATTTCAACAAAAGCCAAAGTTTGATTTGGCCGCAAGTTCTGAACGCGGTAAGGAAATCTATTTAAGAAATTGTGTTAGCTGTCATATGGATGAGGGCGAAGGGCTGGAAGGAATTTTTCCTCCACTAGCCAAATCGGATTATATGTTGTCGAATAAGAAACGAGCTATCCAGCAAACCCTGTACGGGGCTAATATAGAGATGACCGTGAACGGAAAAGTGTATAATGGCGAAATGAATGGCTTCGATATCACCGATGAAGAAATGAGTGATCTGATGAATTATATTTTTAATTCATTTGGCAACAAAGGAGGAATAATCACTCCAGCAGAAGTGAAGGCGGCAAGGAAAAAGTAATAGGAGTATTTTTTGAGTACCCTTTGTGAAAGATTTTAAATAGTCCTTCCGCAAAATCAAACCTGTGCTGAAATAAAAAACCTTGTAAAGCTGGCCTGATTTTATGAGTTTCAAGATAAAATCAAATCACTATGAAATTTGGCTCACTACTTTTAGTTATTTTCCTTATCGCATGCAGTCAGCCTGAAAAAAAATATACAGGTTGGAGAATAAAAGGTGGAACAGCAGATGGTATCCAGTATTCGCAGCTTAGCCAGATCAATAAAGAAAATGTAAATCAACTTCAGGTTGCCTGGTCTTATCAATCGGGTGATGCCGATATGGCTAACAACCGAACTCAAATTCAATGCAATCCTATTGTGGTGGATGGCATACTCTATGGAACCTCTCCTGCCTTAAAAGCATTTGCCCTGGATGCCTCCAATGGAAATCTGCTTTGGAAATTTGAACCGGGCGAAGCTAACTCAGGCCTTGGTGTGAACCGCGGTGTTACCTATTGGGAAGAAGGCCAGGATAAACGGATTCTATATTCATTCGGAGAATACTTATATGCCATCAATGCGCTCACAGGAAAGAAAATTGAAACGTTTGGCACGGAAGGTCGCGTCAGCTTAAAAGAAGGATTGGGCGAAAGAGCAAGCAATCTCATGGTGCTTGCAAACACGCCCGGTGTAATCTTCAAGAATCTAATCATTATAGGTTCACGTGTGCATGAGGGACCTATTGCTGCACCTGGATATATTAGGGCATTCGATGTAAAAACAGGAAAGCTTGCCTGGGCATTTCATACCATACCCCAACCCGGTGAATACGGATATGAAACATGGCCACCAGATGCATGGAAAAAAATTGGAGGAGCAAATTCATGGGCAGGCATGACAGTGGATCATGAACGAGGATTAGTTTTTGCCTCCACAGGCTCAGCGTCTTTTGATTTTTATGGAGGCAATCGGCACGGGCAAAATCTTTTCGCCAATTGTATAATCGCATTGGACGCTGAAACGGGCAAGCGCAGTTGGCACTTCCAAACCATTCATCATGACATGTGGGATCGTGATTTGCCAGCCTCTCCAGTATTAGTTACGGTGAAACATCACGGTGAAAAAAAGGATGCCGTTGCACAAGTGACCAAATCCGGTTTTGTTTTTCTGTTTGATCGCGAAAGTGGCAAACCACTTTTCCCTATCGAAGAAATTCCTGTTCCGCCTTCCGATCTTGATGGTGAGCAAGCATGGACCACACAACCAGTTCCTGTTAAGCCCCCTCCTTTTGCCAGACAAGTTTTTACCGCAGATATGATCAGTACGTTAACTTCTGATACTGCATCAATAAGAGAAAAATTTAAAGGGCTAAAAACCGGCAGGCCTTTCATTCCACCCAGCAAAGAAGGAACTATAATTTTTCCCGGCTTTGATGGCGGTGCAGAATGGGGTGGTCCCTCCTTCGATCCGCAAAGCGGAATACTCTATGTAAATGCCAATGAGATGCCGTGGATCTTGCAGATGGTAGATGTTAGAATGAAAGAAGATGCCTGGATTGGAATTTCTTTATACCGTACAAACTGCGCTACCTGCCATGGTATCGATCGTGGTGGAGACGGACATGTATATCCATCGATAAGAAACCTGCAATCAAAATATTCCAAAGAAAGTTTGATGAAGTTTATGCTTACGGGGAAGGGTGTAATGCCTGCCTTTTCGCATTTGAGTGAAAAAGAACGAGATGCGATTTCACGTTATGTTCTTGATCTGCAGGAAAGAACGGAGGACGAAAAGAAAGGGAACTTCGAACGTGATCCTGATATTCTTTACTCTAACACCGGATATAATCGCTTCCTCACATCAGAAGGTTATCCCGCTGTACAGCCTCCGTGGGGAACGTTAAATGCGATTGACCTGAACAAAGGAGAAATTAAATGGAAGGTACCTCTGGGTGAGTTTAAGGAATTAAAAGAAAAAGGCATTCCTGCAACGGGCACAGAAAATTACGGAGGCTCGGTGGTTACGCTCGGTGGCGTAGTATTTATTGCAGCAAGTCGTGATGAAAAAATCAGAGCCTTTGATAGCAGCACTGGAAAAATTTTATGGGAACAAACTCTTCCTGCCGGTGGGTACGCCACTCCCGCAGTATATGAAATCAACGGAAAACAATACGTAGTTATTGCCTGTGGCGGAGGTAAAATGGGTACAAAGTCAGGAGACAGATACGTAGCATTTTCTCTACCCAATCAAGGAGTGATCAAAGAATAAAACGAAATGACTGAATCGCTAATCATTTTAGCAGCAGGTTCGTCCTCACGACTTGGCCAGTCCAAGCAACTGGTTGAAATTGATGGCGTTCCATTTTTAGTCAAATCTACTTTAGCAGCACTTGATGCACATTATGTTAATGTGGTTGTGGTATTAGGCGCCAATGCCGAGATTCATAAAAAAACGATAGCGCACCTGCCAGTAGAAATTATTACACATGAAGAGTGGGAAAAAGGAATGGGAAGTTCGTTGAAGGCAGGGTTAAAGCACGTAGTGAAATTCAGACCCGAAACCAGTGCTGTGTTAGTAATGGTATGTGATCAACCTCTACTCACATCCGCCCATCTGGCCGCTTTGCGTGATGTATATAAAAATACCTCCAGTCAAATAGTGGCATCGCGATATGGAAATACGATAGGAGTACCTGCAATATTTGATCGAATTCTCTTTTCTGAAATACTAAAAATAAAAGACGCTCAAGGGGCTAAAACAATCATTGAAAGTCATACCGAATTCGTTAACACGATCGACTGGGAAGCTGGGCATTTAGATATCGATACACCAGATGATTTAAAATTGTTAAACTCCAAACAAGGTTATCTGAGCGATTGACTTAACCTTTCATCAATTTTATTTTAAGTAGTTTCTATAAAAACTCAAAATCCTATTTCAACACGCTAACTTTACAACAATGAAGGTGGTGTTTATTCTTGTTACTATTTTTTCTTTCAGCGCTAGCCATGCTGACCCTTACCTGATTTTTTCTGACAAAGGAAAAATGGGCATCAAAGATGAGAAGGGCCAGATTGTTATACCTCCCTCCTTTGATGCGCTCGGCTGGTCGGACGGAAGTTTTTCTGTAATTGGAAATGTGACCGGTTACCGAATGAATAATCATTGGGGCATCCTTACTCTTAAGAATGAATTTATCACCAAAGCAGATTATGAAACCCTGGTGTATGCCGGTGCCGATAATATCATTGCCCGAAAGAGAATAAATCCGGCCCAGATCAAAACGGGATGCGTTAACCTCCAAGGTGAAGTTAAAATACCATTTCAATATGAAGGTATTTCTATTTACGGATTACGGGCCATCGTCTTCAACTTGAGCAGAGCAAAATATGTATATGGATTAACTGATCTCGAAAACAATGTTCTGATTCCAATTCAATATAAAAGTATCTATCCACTGGGTACGCTCCGCTATGCGGTAGAAAATGAAGCCGGCAAAATTGCCTTATACGGAGAAGATGGTAACCCAATCACCAATTTTCAAATCGACAGTATTTCTCTATTTCGCGATGGCAAAGCCATTATCTATGAGAATTTAAATCAGGGCCTTATTGACCGCGATGGGGTTATTAAATTGAAATCTATATACCGAACCATCAAAATCACTGAAGGAAACAAGGTAATTGTGCAACTTCCACATGAATGGCTTTTTATAAATGATAAAAATGAAATCACAAATCGTTTTTCAGCAGACGAACTTATTCCAGTCAACGAAAAGCTATTCATCATTAAAATATCAGAAAAGTACGGCATCATCGATAACCAACTCAAATTGATATGCCCGGTTCGCTATGACCAGCTATCTCCCCTTGGTGATGATTTGTACCTAACCCGTCAATCGCGAAAAATGGGAGTGGTTAAATCAGACAATACTCCTGTTATTCCATTTGTTTATGACACACTTTATGCGGAAGGAAATGTATTACGGGCTTATAGAAAAATAGAGGGATGGTCGCTGATTGATCGGGCTAACAAAAGCCTGACTCAAAAAAATTATGATTGGATTGGATCGTCAAACAAAAATCTATTCCCGGTGATGAATAATCATTATTGGGGAGCGCTCGATGCAAATGGTGAGGAGGTTATTCATTGTGTATTCGATTCATTAGTCCAAATCTCAAATAATTTGGTGGTAGTGAAATTCAAGAATCAGTATGGCATCATCAATACTCATGAAGATTGGTTAGTCGCACCACAAGCAAAACCGATAAACTTGATCAACGATCAACTGTACTCACAGAAACAATCTCCAAATATTTTCCTGAAGAATTTTAATAGTGAAGTAGTTTACTTTACTGATAACCGGTTAGAATTTAAAGAAGACTTCTTCTTAGAATATCTGGCAGACGGAACGGAGAAAACCATTGACTATCAAGGACGGACAATAAGCCGTGTAAGTCCTCCTGCTGTTAGTAATGTGGAACGTATTTTTCAGTCAAGTGAAGGGCTGAGAGGTATTAAACGAGATGGTAAGTTTGGTTTCATTGATGAGCGTGGCCGACTGCGAATTGCTAATCGCTACGATGATATTGGTGAATTTCAAGAAGGCGTGGCCCCATTCAAACTCATTGGCAAATGGGGGTTTATAAACACCTCGGATCAAGTCATTATCAATCCCAATTATGAAAAAGTAAGTAACTTCCAGAACGGGCTTGCGATTGCAAAACGAAATGAAAAATCAGGAGTGATTAATAAAAAAGGAAGTCCGATTCTAACATTTCAATACGATTCTATTCATTTTCTTCCAAATAAAAAATTTCTACTGTTCGCTGGAGGCTTGCGCGGCATGGCTGATGAAAATGGTGCCATTTTAATCGACCCTAGATTTGATTATCTAGCCGAACTCGAGAATGGACTGGTGCTTGTGGGTATGGATAGAAAGTTTGGTGTATTAACAACAAAAGGTCTTAACGTAATCCCTATTATTTATGAGAACCTTACATTCGACAAAAAGCATAATCAGTTTCTCGCTTTAAAAAAATCGGAGTGGAAGGAAATTGAAGTGAAATAGTAAAGGGCCCGGTTAAGGCCCTTTACGTCTATAAAAATATAATCTTCTTATTTATTTTCAGTGCCCTGACTGGTCTTACCTGACCCCGATCCGGAAATAGACTGTCTCATTTCAGTATCAGCCTGAACATTCTGCATTTTATAATAATCCATGACACCTAAATTTCCATTTATAAATGCCTGGGCAATTGCCTTTGGTATTTCCGCTTCTGCCTGAATCACATTCGCGCGAGCTTCCTGTGCCTTGGCAATCATTTCCTGTTCTAATGCCACCGCCATTGCCCTCCGCTCTTCCGCCCTGGCTTCAGCCACTCGTAAGTCGGCAGCTGCCTGATCGGTTTGAAGTTTTGCGCCAATGTTAGCACCCACATCCACATCGGCAATATCAATGGACAGGATTTCAAAAGCAGTACCCGCATCCAAACCACGGGAGAGAACCAGTTTCGAAATTTTATCCGGGTTAGCCAATACCTCCTTGTGTGATTTGGCTGAACCAATAGAAGTAACAATACCTTCACCAACACGTGCCAAAATGGTTTCTTCACCAGCACCACCCACCAACTGAGCAAGACTGGCACGCACCGTTACTCGGGCAATGGCAATCAACTGTATACCATCTGCGGCTACCGCAGCTACTTTTGGAGTATTTATTACTTTAGGATTTACAGAAATCTGCACTGCCTCAAAAACATCTCGGCCCGCCAAGTTGATAGCAGTTGCTTGTTTAAAGGTCAAACTGATATTGGCTTTCTCAGCTGAAATCAACGCGCGAATTACATTTGGCACATCACCACCAGCCAGGTAGTGGGTTTCCAATTCCCGCGTAGTTACTATTAATCCTGCCTTGGTGGCGGTAATTAATGAATTTACAATAATTCCAGGTGGAACTTTACGAATTCGCATCCCGATCAATTCACCTATGGTAACGCTAACTCCAGAAAAAATTGCGCTAATCCACAATCCAACAGGTACGAAATACATGAACATGAAAAATGCAACAATGCTGACAAAGACAATAAAAATGAACGGTAAGCTTTCCATAGTATTAATTAATAGGTTCTACGATTATTTGGTTTGATACAATTTTTATAACACGAATTTTTTTTCCACTATCGAGATACTCACCCAGTGTTTTTACTTCATACATTTTATTTTCAATCTCTGCCTTACCCACAGGCCTCAAAGCAGAAATAGTTTGCCCTTCTTTACCAATACTTAATAAATCCAACTCACCTTCATTGACTTTACTGTTTATGGAAGATTTCAATGAAAACCGACTCCACACATTTGCTTTAAAGGAATAATAAAGAATCAGCCCAGAAGCAACTGAACTCACTCCCACAGTTGTCCAACCGGTTTCGCTACCAAAATAATTGAAGCTGAATCCTATGCCCATGATCAAGAAGACGAATCCGACTATGCCAACCAATGTGGTGCCAGGCACGAAGACAATTTCAGCCACAATTAAGAAGAGGCCAAAAAGTATCAGTGAAATAACAGTAATCCATTCAACCATATAGTCAATCATCCAAGCGCCAAAAGAAAGACCCTGGATTTTAAAGTTAGTTAAAATTTCAAGACCTAAGTTTTAATTTTTAATAAGCCCTGGCAAACATTACTCTTCTCGAAGAGGGCTTTCCTGAATAAATACATTTACCTTCCTCCTCTTTTGCATCCAATGGGATACAACGAATGGTCGCTTTTGTTTCTTCTTTGATGGCTGCCTCGGTTTCAGCAGTGCCATCCCAATGAGCTTCAACAAAACCTCCTTTTTCATCCAATACTTTTTTGAATTCATCATAAGAATCAACCTGCGTGGTCTTCTCATTTCTAAACTTCAATGCCTTCTGATAAATATTCTCCTGAATCCTATCCAACAGAGCAGGTATTTCAGTGGCCACCGTTTCCATCTTCATCACTTGCTTTTCCTTCGTATCTCTACGCGCTACTTCCACTGTTTTGCTTTCCAGGTCGCGTGGGCCAATAGCAATACGTACAGGTACACCTTTCAATTCCCACTCGGCAAACTTAAATCCAGGTTTGTGGGTTTCGCGGTTATCAAACTTAACGGTATAGCCTTGTGCTCTCAATGCTTTGGAAATGATATCAGCTTGTTCAGTGATTCTGAGTAACTCCGCTTCGTTCTTAAATATGGGAACAATCACCACGTGAATAGGTGCTAGTTTTGGAGGCAAAACAAGTCCATCATCATCGGAGTGTGCCATGATTAACGCTCCTATCAAGCGCGTGCTCACACCCCATGATGTTCCCCACACCATTTCCATTTTGCCTTCCTTGTTGGTGAATTGTACATTGAATGCCTTGGCAAAATTCTGACCTAAGAAATGAGATGTTCCTGCCTGCAACGCTTTCCCATCCTGCATCATGCCTTCAATACAATAGGTGTCGATGGCTCCTGGAAAACGCTCTCCTTCCGATTTTTTTCCTTTGATTACAGGCATAGCCATGAATGATTCCGCAAACTCGGCATACACATCCAGCATTTGCTCGGTTTCTTTGATGGCTTCGTAAGCGGTGGCATGTGCCGTGTGACCTTCCTGCCACAGAAATTCGGCAGTGCGTAAAAAGAGACGGGTACGCATTTCCCAACGAACTACGTTGGCCCACTGATTAATCAACAAAGGCAAATCGCGATAAGACTGAATCCATTTTTTATACGTACTCCAGATGATCGCTTCACTGGTTGGCCGCACCACAAGTTCTTCCTCCAATTTGGCGGCAGGGTCAACCATTAATTTTCCTTTATTATTGGGGTCGTTCTTTAACCTGTAATGAGTCACAATTGCACATTCCTTAGCAAATCCTTCCGCATTTTTTTCTTCGGCCTCAAACATACTTTTGGGCACAAAAAGCGGGAAATAGGCATTCATGTGTCCAGTGTCTTTAAACATCTTATCCAGCGCCTGCTGCATCTTCTCCCAAATGCTGTAGCCATACGGTTTTATCACCATGCAGCCACGCACATCTGAATTTTCGGCCAAATCAGCCTTTTTTACAAGATCTATGTACCATTGTGAATAATCCTCGCTGCGACTTGTTATCTCTTTTCCCATTGAAATTCTATTCTATTATTTCGTAAATTTGTTGAGTCTGGCAAATATAGAGTAGGATTGTGAGCCAGACCTTTGTTCTTGATAAATTTTAATTGGCAAATTGGCATAACTACCAAATAATGAAGAGGCACCAAATGCACATTTTTAGCGTTAAAATTGTTGTATAGGAAAAAGAGGGTATTGGGTAGGCAAATTGTAATACGGTTAAATAAAAAAAATATGAAAATAAGAATCACTTTCTTGAGTCTATTGGCAGTTTCGGCTGCCTTGGTTGCATCGGCACAGGAGCATGATGATATGTATTTCAATTCAAAAGACAGGATAAAAGTGCAGGCTTCAAGACCTTTGACATTGAAAAATATCAATTCAGAACATGAAGTAGCAACTGCCATCAATCCAACGGATAGCTACTCAGCACGGAATGTGAATCCCGAATATCTATCGCAAAGTAAAGTGAATCCTTCTGGGTCTGCAGAGCCTGCTCCATATTTTATTCCTGATTATACTCCAACTGCCATCAATCAGAATCTTAACGGTAATTCTTCCTCTAGTTGGAATAATTGTAATTGTGCTGCACCTGGCAACTATCCTTACTCTGGAATGATGACTGGCTACGGAAGTCCTTATGGTAGTTATTATCCTTCCATGTCTTCCATGTATGGATATAATCCTTATAGTTATGGTGGCTACAATGGCTTTAACTCAGGTTGGTCTTCCATGACCAGTATCGGCTTTGGTATGGGTATGGGAAGTTATTATCCTTACGGGGGTTCTTCATGGGGAATGGGCTATGGAATGGGCGGCTCCTTATTTAATTATGGATTTAATTATTATGGTGGTGGCTATGGGTATAACAGCTATTATCCAAACAACGTAGTCATCATAAACAATGATAATAATAGTCGCAATTTGGCTTATGGTAAACGTGTTTCACGGAGCAGTGACCTTAACAACATGGTTAATTCCAGCGATAGAAATGCAACGATGGTTACTACCGATTCGCAAGGAAGGGTGCGCGGTTCTAATGGTCGTATTGCCGGTGACGGAAACACTAACGCTGATTCATACTACCAGCGTGGATGGAGAACAAATCCAGAAACAAACTCAGCTATAAGATCTACCTATAGCAATGGAACAAGGTCAGGTTCTGATGGTTCAGGTCTTTCGAACAGATCAAATTTTGGATCTGAAAGCCGCAGCAATTCATCCTTTTTCGATAATAGTTCGAGAAGCTCCTCTAATATGAATAGTGGTAGTAATTTCTCAAATGGTGGCAGCAGAAGTGGCGGGGCCGTAGGTGGAGGTTCTTCCTCAGGAGCAAGACGCGGAAGAGATTAACCCAGATAAACGAAATTTAACGGTATGAAAAACAGGAGCAAGTGGCTCATTGGAATTCTCATGCTTTTACCTTATTTGATTTGGGCTCAAAGCACATCCGAAACAGCTTTGCTTTTTAGCCGAATCAAACCTGGTGGAAGTGCCCGAATACAGGGGATGGGTGGTGTGCAAACCAGCCTGGGGGGTGATTATAGTTCTGCCTTCTCCAACCCTGCAGGATTGGGAATGTTTAATCGCTCTGACATATCCATCACTCCCGGTTTTAATACCGCCAAACTCACATCAAATTACCTTGACAACACCACTACAGAAACAAAAAAAACCAACCTCAGCATTCCCGGGCTTGGACTAGTATTTCAAAAAGAACAAAGCGGTAGAAATGGATTTTTGAGTGGGGCGTTTGCCGTGTCGTTCAATCGTGTAAATAATTTCAATCAGGATTTCTCCTATCAGGCAACGAATAAAAACAACTCAATCATCGATTATTTTATTGATGATGCTACAGGAAGTCCTCCAACTCAATTTGACAACAATGGCGCACTATACAATACTCCCACACAATTAGGTTATGAAAACTATTTGATTGGGGATAGTACCGTGTTTGGTAATAATCAAGGTAGAGATTCTACTCAATACTTCACCGATGTGCTGGGGATCCCTTTTCAGAATGAAAGTATAACAACCCAAGGAGCACAAAACCAGTGGAATTTTTCTTACGGAGCTAATTTCAATGACAAGATTTTTATTGGTGTTGGAGTTGGCTTTACATCACTGCGATATGAAACAAAAAAAACTTACAAAGAAGAGTTCACAGTTGATCCTCTTTCAAATCTAACGTTAGAAGAAAATCTGAGAATAAGCGGCTCTGGCATCAATGCAAATATGGGCCTAATCTTTCGGCCAATAGAAATGCTTCAGTTAGGGATTTCCTATACTACACCAACTCTCTACAAACTCACTGACACCTATAATGCCACTATGAGCACTCAATGGAATAATTACGATTACTATTTTTTTGATGAGAGTAATACCTTAAAGGTATTAACCCTGAATGACGAAAGTTGGGAAACCGATGAGCTCCTTGTTGAATATGACCTCAAAACTCCAAGTCATTTAAATATTGGTGGCACCGTATTCATCAAAAAATATGGATTCATCTCAGCTGATGTAGAGTTCGTAAATTATGCCGGTGCAAAATACTCTTCTGGCACATCCGGCATTTCATTTAGCTCTGACAATGAGAACATTAAAACTCTTTATCAATCTACCATCAATTATCGTGTAGGTGGAGAATACCGATATAGTAATTTCCGTGCCCGCACGGGCTTCGCATATATGCCTGATCCTTTCAGGTCAGAGCAAAATGGCATTAACAGAAAAATCACCACCATTTCAGGTGGCTTGGGCTATAGGGCAGAGAAATTTTATGTCGATTTTGCGTTGGTCCTTACGCAGGGGGAAACCTCATATCGGCCTTATCGGGTAAACACAGTAGACAGTCCTCTGGTTACCATTCAAAGTAAAAACACGCTCGCTTTGGTAACCGTTGGTTTTCCGTTTTAATTAATACGTGATCGCAATTTGATCAGCACATCATCAACCAGAATTGTATTTGCAGAAACCTTGTGCATAGCCTGGTTATAGAAGCGGATACGCTGCGAACGTAAGAATTCAATTTGATCTTTTAATTCATCAGGTGCAAGCTTTGCAAGAAGGGGCCTCTCCTCTTTTTTGGATTTTAAAATCCGGTTAGCAATTTCACGGGCGGGTACATCAAGAAATACGGTTTGGCCGTGTTTATTCATGAAATCCATATTATCAAAAAATACAGGAGCACCTCCTCCTGTTGCCAAAACAAACTCAGGCATTCCTTCTGATACTTTCCTTAATGTGTCTGACTCAATTTCACGAAAATAATCTTCGCCCTTCTCCTTGAAAATGTCTTTCACCGGTTTGCCTTCCCGTTGTTCAAGGGCTATGTCCAAATCGATGAACGGTACTCCAAGCTTTTTGGAAAGCTGTTTGCCTAAGGTGGATTTCCCACAGCCCGGCAATCCGATCAGATAGATTTTCATTTCAGAAGATTAAGAATCTCTGCGGGTGAAGGGGTGTCGTTATGGTGCCAGTTGCCGAGTACCGTACCATTATTCCATAAAGCAATACCTGGATTTGATCTGATAATTGTTTTCAATACTGTTGCATCAGCATAATAATAGGGCACAGCTAACTGATGTTCATGACGAAATACTTCCATAACATCCGAACCAGAAGAGGTGAGTATAAAACAATCTACTTTACCATCTAACTGTTTAGTCAATTCTCTAATCGCACCAATATTTTCTGAAGAAGCTTTTTGCACATCAAAAATCACAATGAGAAGTCTAGCTCCCTCAAATGTATATTGCGTTTTGTCATCACCTTCAGGGCTGCTTACTGAATAGTCAGTAATCTTTGGTTTTGTTTTATCTTCATTTAAGACTCGCGAGGAAATATACTTATAGCCATCTTCGGACGATAAAAACTGTGCGGCATGCTCCTCTTTTCCATCTTTTTCAAATGTGTATTCAATAATCGGCTGTTGAAGGGGAAGCATCTGCTGTGGAATGTTATTGCCAATACGGTAAGCACGAAAATCGATAAACGGCAAATGCATGATCGCATAAACCCCAAGGAATAAACTAATCAGTACCGATACAAGCACCACAGTGTGTCCTTCGCGGGAACGTAGCACAGGTTTATAACTTTTGCGATACCAAAAAAGATGAGCCACAAACACCATAAGTACAACATCTTTGGTGAACGACTCCCAAGGTGTAAGTTTGATTGCATCTCCAAAACAACCGCAGTCAGTAACCTTATCAAAATAGGCCGAGTAAAAAGTAAGGAATGTGAAGAAGGTCATCATCAGCAAAACCAACCATGCAGTCAGATTCATTCGCCAATAAATTAAAATCGCTATCCCAAGCACAACCTCCAGAATAATTAAGATCATTCCGATCTCCATTGACCAGGGGATGAAATAGTGAAAGAAAGAGCCGAAGTCTTCCGCAAACACTTCGAAATACTCCTCCAGCTTTATTTCTGTTCCAACAGGATCGTTTAACTTGATTAATCCTGAAAAAATCAAAAGTCCCCCGACAAAAAATCTAGAAAACTGATCAATAACTTTTTTTATCATGATTATGTATAGTCTCTGGTGTTAACTAGCTGTTCACATTTTTATCAAACAAAATACGGAGTAATTAATCATATCCTGATAGTTGGCCTTCACACCTTCACTAGCCAGTGTCTTACCCTGATTATCCTCAATTTGTTTCACTCTTAATAGTTTCATCAGAATAATATCCGTCATCGAACCCACGCGCATATCGCGCCATGCCTCTGCATAGTCGTGATTTTTATTTTGAAGTAATTCAAACGTTTCATTGGCAGCCTCATCATAAAGTGGTTCCAGCTCGGCAAAACTCATCTCCATTTGTGGAGAGCCATCAAGCCTTAACTGAATCAGTGCTATGATGCAATAATTAATGATCCCCACAAATTCATCCTTGATTGGATCATCCACTCTCTGCACACCCATTTCCTGAATGCTGCGAATGCGTTGAGCCTTGATATAAATCTGATCCGTAATCGATGGAATTCTCAACACGCGCCAGGCCGTGCCATAGTCGTGTGTTTTGCGTGCAAATAATCCTTTGCAGGAGGCGATCACCTCTTTATATTCGTGGGCAGTTTTATCATTCATAAGGTGGTGCAAAGTAAATTAATTTCGGTCAACAAAACACTCAAGGTTCGAGGTAAGATCATGGATCTTTGCACTCCCAAAGTGATGGGTATCCTTAACGTGACGCCCGATAGCTTTTACGATGGAGGCCTTTACAATCGTGAAAGCGATCTGTTGAAGCAGGTCGAAAAAATAATTCTGGAAGGTGCTGATTTTATTGATATTGGCGGGTACTCTTCCCGGCCCAAAGCAGAAGATATTTCTAAAGAAGAAGAATGGAATCGCGTAAAGCCGGCAATCCAATCGATCAAAAAGGAATTTCCATTGGCACTTCTTTCTATTGATACGTTCCGTTCACAAGTTGCGCATCAGGCTGTTAGCGAAGGCTGTGATCTAATTAACGACATCTCTGCAGGGCAATTGGATAAAGACATGTTCCATACAGTCGCAGCACTTCAGGTGCCTTATGTGATCATGCACATGCGCGGCACCCCGCAAACCATGACGCAATTCACTCACTATGATAATGTCGTGAAAGAAATCATCGACTACTTTCATGCTATTCTTTTTCAATTAAATCAGCATGGCATAAAAGACGTGTTGGTTGATCCTGGTTTTGGATTTGCTAAAACAATAGATCAAAACTTCGAACTGCTCAATCAGCTTGAACAACTGAATGTACTTGGCAAACCATTGCTGATTGGCCTATCTAGAAAATCGATGATTTGGAAAACGCTTGGAACAACACCAGATCATGCACTGAATGGGACGGCTACACTCAACACGATAGCGTTGTTAAAAGGCGCATCGATCTTGCGTGTGCACGATGTAAAAGAAGCTAAAGAGACAATTCTATTGTTAGACAAGATGAAGCCGTCATTGTAAATGATGCTCTGCGAAGTGAATTAGATAAACACTTTCATTACCTTTGTTTTAGATGATTCTGGCATTTAAAATTGGGTTCCTCGAAATAAGCTGGGTTGATTTAATCGACATCTCACTGGTGGCTATTCTTCTCTATCAGGTATACAAACTGATCCGAGGAAGTCTGGCAATGAATATTTTCCTTGGCATACTGGCTCTTTACTTAGTTTATCTGATTGTGCGCGCTGCACAAATGGAATTACTGGCCACTATTCTTGGTCAGTTCATGGGTGTAGGTGTGCTGGCCATGATTATTTTATTTCAGCCGGAAATCAGAAAGTTTTTATTGCTGATCGGCCGCACCACTGAAATCAACCGCGATGATATTTTTAAAACCATCACCAACTGGCGATCCGAGCATCATGATGAATTTGATATAACCCAAGTGATGGAGGCGGTGAAAACATTAAAGGCAACCCGCACTGGGGCACTTATTGTTTTCTCGCGCGACATTGAACTTAAATTTTATGCCGAGACTGGCGATCCCCTCAATGCAGAGGTTAGCAAGCGATTACTCCTTGCTATCTTCAATAAACAAAGCCCGCTGCACGATGGAGCCATTATTATTTATAAAGGAAGAATTAAAGCGGCACGTTGTGTATTACCTGTAAGTGAGAATGATCACCTGCCTGCTCATTTTGGTTTGCGCCATCGTTCCGCTATAGGCATGAGTGAGACCACCGACACACTCGTACTCGCTATATCCGAAGAAACAGGTCGGTTGATTTTAGCCCGTAATGGAAAATATCTTCGCGCCATGAAGCTGAAGCAAGTGGAGCAAAAGATATTGGAGTATCTGCACAAAGAAGAGCCCAAGAACTGGAATGAGATACCTGAAGAGGCCGAGCCTCTTGAACAGCCATAAGAAAAGCTCAGTCGATAAATTGTTTTGATAACTTAAACATAACGAAATGAGGTACGCTTTCACATTCCTCATACTTTCTCTCTCTTTGCTGTCAAGGAGCCAGTCCATTGAAACAATTATTCAAAAAGGACATGAGCTGGCTGTAATTGCTGTTGCCATCAGCCCCGATAGTAATTATGTGGCTACTGGCAGTCGCGATAAATCCGCCAAACTTTGGGAGTTGAGTACCGGTCGTGAAGTGCGTAGTTTTCTCGGTCATGAAGCCAGTGTAAACAGCCTCGATTTTTCGCGTGATGGAAAATATCTCATTACATCCAGTGGCGATAAATCCGTTAGAATATGGGAAACATCTTCAGGCAAAGAGATTTTCAAAGCTGAACCTGACAACGAACGACTTACTGATGTGGCTCTCAGCAGCGATGGAAAATTCTTTATTACCGCTGGCTATGGCGATACAGCTCGTGTGTATGATTTTCAATCAAAAAAAATTCAGGCACGCATTCCGGTAAATCCCGATAAGGGAAGAGGTTACGGAGTCAGCATTGCAATAAGTCCTGATAATCAATGGATCGGATTTGGTGAAGACAATCGGGTGGCTACTGTTTACCGAACTTCGGACTGGCAACAGGTTTACAAATTTGAATTTACAGAAGGATGGTGTGGTGGTTGCTACACGTCATTGGTATTCAGTCCTGATAAAAAGAGTTTTTTCATGGCCTCACATAATGGTCCGTTAAAAAAATATAATCTGCAAAACGGAAAACTTATCAAACAACTCACCGATAAGGTGGAAGAATTGCGATCCCTTTCTATCAGCCCTGATGGAAAAAAACTATTGGTGGCCGATGAAAAGCAAGTAAAAATTTATGATGCCGAATCCGGTAACGAACTTCAAACCATTAATCCTGCTTTAACGGAAGAACTCAACGAATCCATTTTTACACAGAGTGGCAAGCAAATTTTGATTACCTGCGATGATAATACAACAACTATCTGGGATCTTAATAAAAACAAGAAAACAGGATCGCTCACCGGATTTTTAAATGATCGCGATCTAGGTGGTCTTACTTACGATCAGGATAATTTTTGGGATGCCGGCATGGCCAAATATGTTCGCTTCAAAAATCATCTGTTGATTTCTAAAAACGGAAAAGAGCTCATCAAGGGAAAGTTTGGTGCGAAAGTGAAACGTTGGGACATTGCTTCGGGCAAAGCCCTGATGGAATATACCGGGCATAAAAAGGCAGTGCTCTGTTATGATCTCTCAAAAGATGGAAAGCGTCTGGTTACCGGAGGTGGTGATGGAAAAATTATTTTGTGGGATACGCAAACCGGAGATTCCATCCAAGCCATTCAATCGTATCGTCAACCTATACTTGATATCCATTTTAGCGAAGACGAAACACAAATCACCACATCCAGCTGGGATGCCACGATGAAGATACACGATCTAAAAACCAAAAAGCTTCTTCACTATTGGGAGTTTAAAGAATTCGGGTCAGCATTTAATGTTGCATGGGGACCGAACAACTTGTATTTATTATCGGCTCAACATAAAGAACTAACCATGTGGGAAATTGATTCTCATGAACCTGTTCGCCAATTCATTGGCCATCAGGATCAGGTTTCTTCGTTACGCTTGAGTGCAGATCAGAAAAGTTTGCTCACCGCCAGTTGGGATGGAAGTATTCGCCTCTGGGATATTGGTACTGCCTTGTCGACAAAGAAACTGAAGGGACATGTGGGTGCTGTTCATGTAGCAATTTATAGTGCTGATGAAAGATCTGTGTTTTCGGCAGGTGCTGATCGCGTTATAAGATTATGGGATCTTCAAAACTCAACGGTTTCGCGAACTTTTGAAGGTCATAATGCTGAAGTAACTTCTCTCCTGCTAAGTCCTGATAATAAAATGCTGATCAGCCACAGCGTAGATGGCGTTACTAAGTTTTGGGATTTGGCTACTGGAAAAGAATTTTTTGAACACATCCACTTCGGTGAGAAGGAGTGGATGGTAAAAAATCCAGAAGGATATTTCCATGGCACCGATGAAGCCCGCAAATACATTCACTTTGTGAATGGTATGAAAACATATAGTGTCGATCAGTTCTTTGATGAATTTTTCCGTCCGGATTTATTACCGAAAATATTTCAGAACCGGGGCAGTGCTGATGAGTATAAAGGCATACAAGGAAAACTAAACAACTCGCCTCCCCCTTTAATTAAAGTTGCCACCTTACCCGGACCTGATGCAACACAAGCAGAAGTACTGATTCGCATGACCGATAGCGGCACTGGTATTGAAAATGTAAAATTATTTCATAATGGAAAAAGTATACCCATCGATAATCAATTATTAAAACTTCCATCCCGCAAAGGAGAAAGTACTACCTATCGACATTTGATTAATCTTGTAGGAGGCACGAATACGATAACAGCCTCAGCAACCAATAAAGACAAAATAGAATCTGATCCACATTCCGTAGAAGTGTTCTCGGATCATTCTAGTAAGAGCAGTGTATGCTACATTTTATCAGTGGGCATTAATCAATATAAAAACCCAAAGATGACGCTCAACTACGCAAAACCTGATGCGGAATCATTTGGAAAGGTATTGAATGAAAAAGGAAGCCTGTTTAAGAATATTGAACTGCATAGTTTATATGATGGTGAAGCCTCACGCAGCAACATTTTGAAAAAACTGGAAGAACTATCAGCCAAGATTCATCAGGAGGATGTTTTCATTTTCTACTATGCAGGTCATGGCAGTATGGTTGACAATCAGTTCTTCTTTATACCATCTGAAAGCAGCAGACTGTATGATATATCGGCATTGCAACGAGAGGCCATTGAAGCGAGTGTATTACAGGAAAAGCTAAAAAAAATTAAGGCACTGAAGCAGCTGATCGTAATGGATGCATGTCAATCAGGTGCATCCGTTGAGTTACTGGCAACGCGTGGTGCCGCGGAAGAAAAAGCGATTGCGCAACTTTCACGAAGTGCTGGCATTCATGTAATGGCTTCGGCAGGGAGCGAACAGTTTGCCACAGAGTTTTCAGAATTAGGTCATGGTTTGTTTACTTATTTATTGATCAAAGCACTGCAAGGCGATGCCGATGGCGCGCCCAAAGATGGCAAGGTTACTATTTATGAATTAAAGTCATACTTAGACGATCAGGTTCCTGAGATGACGCAGAAGATGAAAGGCAAGCCGCAATATCCTTACACATTTTCACGTGGTCAGGATTTTCCTATCGTGATAGAAAATGAAAAGTAAAATTGGCATTGACATAATTAATTATGGATTTACTAACTTTACACTACTTTTTAAACTCAACTATGGATAATGGAAGAAACAAATACGGCTAAATACTACCTCGCCAAGTATTTTTTCCTTGCACTGAGCATGCTTCAAGGACTGGCAACTGCTCTCATACTGATTCAATTTGAAGACTCAGACAAAAACCGGATCGCTGCTCTTGTCATGTTTACGGTGTGCCTGATATTTTTTTCACTGCACCTTCTGCTGGCAACAAAAATCAAACGAGTGGCTGTCAGCAAAAAGAAGTTGGCCATCATAAACACAAATAAGGTGAAAGAGTATGATTGGTCTGATGTGAAGGCCATCAAACTCATGCCCCTTATTAATATGTATAGCCTCAAGCTGAAGGGAAAACGGAGTAAGATTTACTTTTTGCCATCCTCTGATACTTCCGCATTGTTTGGAATTTTTTCCTCAGAGTCAGATCTGATTCCAAAGAAAGCTAAGTAAAGGCAAAATATTTTTAGTCTAGCGGAGGGATTTCCTCAATGGGGCGGATCTTAATGTTCCGGTAAAAAACTTCTGCCGATTCCGATTGAAGTTGAATTTTCCCTTTAATCAATTCGGTTTCATTGCCGTTGTCTGATTGCTTTGAGTTTTTAAGCACCATCACAACCTTGCCATTCATCACATGAACGCTGGTGCCTTTAAAGCAATACAAGTCAATGGTATTCCATTCACCGGATGACTTTTCCGTATCCGGATATTTTTTACAATGTCTTCCTATTTCAGAACCTTGACTGAATGTGAGTAGAGGACCTTTTGGGTCATATTGAAAAATGCTGTCCGCATTCATCGATGCTTCTACATCGAAGCCCGCTCCGGCAACGCCCCAATAATCTCCACAATCGCCTTCTTGAATTTGAAATTCCTGCGACCTCAACCAATAGCCATCTCCTTTTCCATGTTCTCCAACACCATGATATAAAAGTCCGCTGTCCCTTTTGTCATTTTCTTTGGGATACCATCTCAACGTGCCCCATTTGAATTGAAGTTGCAGGTGATAGTTTTCGAATTCACGTTTTGTTGAAATACCGCCCCAGATTTCTCCGGAAACTCTCAAAACGTTTTCGCCATCAATGTTTACAATTTTGAAAACGCTCGTATCAAAATTTAACCCTAAAGGAGCTGCAACCGTAGTGTCGCCTTGAATTCTTCTGGCACCTAAATAGGTATCCCAACCATCAAGACCTGAGCCGTCAAACAGCACTTCCCAATTTTCCCTTGTTGAAGGAGAACAGTGTACCAGAATTAATAAAACAGAAAAAGCGAAAAATACTCTAGTCATTTTACTCATTCTGGTACTATTTTATGTTCAATCTGTTTCCTCATTTCGTCCAAACAGCTCCAACTCCGGCATTCCACAATTTTGTATTGAAGGCTGGAATGTCATTATTCATAAGTTCATTTCCTCTTGTTTGAAGTGTTGACCACTGAGCCGTCAACTCCTTCAATCGATCGAGTGAAGGCTTGTTCACTTTGGGGATATCGCTTTCGGTTGCATTAATTAAAAACAGATAATTTGCTGTAAACTTGTTGGGAAAGTTTTCTACATCATCATACGCTTTTGATTTTCTCTGAATCATATCTTCATCCCATTGTGTCATTTTTTGAGACAGGGCTTGTCCTTCTTTCTTAACCACATTGTGTTTCTCATCAGCAGGCAATGTTGCAAGGAGATGATCAAGTTGTTTTCGTTTAGCATCGAGCGCAATGATCATTTGATGCATCTTATTCACCTCTGCCTCCATGCTGCTCATCACGGTATGATACTCCTGGTAGGTTTTTGCATCCGTGGGGTATAGAGGATTGGCAAGAATTTCAAAATTTGAGGTTGTGGTTTGATCACCCTTCTTCAACGTGATTGAATATTTTCCTGGTGAAGCTTTATGTCCACGGAAACTACTTTCAATATAGACACCCGGCACACTGGCAATAGTAGGGTAACGTAAGTTCCACACAAAACGATTAAGTCCTTTTGATTTTCCTAACAATGGATCTGATGATTGCGCACTATTCGTGGTGTCTTTCACTGAACTAAATGAACGCACCAAATTGCCTTGTGCATCTTTAATTTCCATTATTACACTTTCGGAGCTTTTCAGTTCTGGCAATTGATAGTACACAACGAGCCCGGTAGCCGGATTCACTCCCCTATAAGGATTCGTGCCGTCCGGTGAACTACCATCCATTTCGCTATAACTATTTATCAGCATAGGATTTTCAGGTTGGTAAAGTTTAAACCCCTCTTCGCTTTTATATTGACGGATCAGACTTAAATCATCTAAAACCCAGAATGATCTACCCGAAGTTGCTGCAATAAGATCACCCTGATGCACACGTAAATCCATTACGGGTGTTATCGGTAAATTCAATTGGAAGGGTGTCCATTCCTTGCCACCATTCCATGAAATATAAATACCTGTTTCGGTTCCTGCATAAAGTAAGTCTTTACGTTTATCATCTTCTCTAACTACGCGGGTAAACGCACCATTGGGAATACCGATGTCAATCTTCGTCCATGTTTTTCCGTAATCTGTTGTTTTGTAAATGCCTGGTGTAAAGTCAGTGAATTTATAACGGGTTGTTGCGATGTACGCGGTAGCCGGATCGAACGGAGAAACTTCAATGGCATTGATCAAACATTCCTTCAATCCTGCAGGTGTTACATTTTGCCAGCTGGACCCATTGTCTCTGGTTACATGTACATATCCATCATCACTACCAGTCCAGATCACTCCTTTTTCATGTGGTGATTCGATTACGTAACTCAACGTTCCATAATTTTCTGCACCTACGGCTTCGTTGGTGTAAGGACCACCACCTTTGCCTTGTTTCTCCTTTTCATTACGCGTAAGATCGGGCGATGCTTCTGTCCAGGTCACGCCCATATCTCTCGTGCGCAACAAATATTGTGAGCCATGATAAAATGTGTTTGGGTCATGCTTCGACCAGATGATCGGAGCATTCCAGTTGTAACGATATTTTATATCCTTGGCATCCATTCCCAAATATTGAATGGGTGCTGCCATCACGCTTGTTCCAGCTTGTGCTTTTGTATCTAATAATTCAATCGTTCCCTGATAACTTCCTCCCATTACATAGCGAGGATCATCCGGATTGAATGCTAAGAATGCACTCTCGCCTCCTGCCGAAGAAGTCCAGCTTGCAGTTGTTATTCCTCCGCTACCTAATTCCTGACTTGCTATTTTAACAGAAGTATTGTCTTGTTGGCCAGCATAGATATTATAAGGAAAACTATTATCCACATTGATGCGGTAGAATTGTGCGGTTGGCATGTTGCTTTGTGTTGACCATGTCTTCCCAAAATTTACAGAGATACCAGCACCACCATCATTAGCGATAACCATGTTCCTGGAGTTGTTGGGATTAATCCACAAGTCATGATAATCACCGTGTGTTCCTGAAAGATTTTCCCATGTTTTTCCACCATCCAACGAACGTAATGCTGGAGCGCTCAATACATAAATTGTGTTTTCATCTTTTGGATCGGTGAATAACTCAATGTAATACCATGCCCTTTGGATGAGTCGGTGATCGTTGGTAACGCGTGTCCAGTTTGAGCCTGCATCGTTGGATACAAACAAGCCTCCGAGTTCTTTATCCGAATCACTCTCCAGAAGAAGATATACTTTATTTGAATTAGCTCGGCTTACTGACACTGCCATTTTACCTAGTTCCTTCGGCAAACCAGTATGAATTTTCTCCCAGCTCTCACCACTATCGGTAGATTTATAAAGACCACTGCCCTCACCACCACTAATTACTTTCCACGGCAAACGTCCGTACTCATTCATAGCCGCATAGAGAACACGTGGATTGTTCATGTCCATCGATAATTCAACGCAACCTGTTTTATCATCTACATACAAAACTTTTTTCCAGGTTACTCCACCATCCATTGATTTGAATACACCCCTATCTTGATTCTTGCTATATAACGCACCTTGTGCAGCCACGTAAACGATATTTGGATCTTTAGGATGAATAGCAATGCGCGAAACATGTTGGGTCAAGTCCAATCCGATTTTTTTCCATGTCTTACCCGCATCAGTGGATTTATAAACACCATCTCCACTATGCGTCATCACACCGCGTATGGCATGCTCGCCCATTCCCACATAAACCACATTAGGATCACTTTCTGAAACGGCAACAGCTCCTACAGATCCCGTCTTAAAAAATCCATCGGAAATATTATTCCAGGTAAGACCCATATCTTCTGTTTTCCAAAGACCTCCACCTGTAGTACCCATATAATACGTGGTGATATCGCCAACAACACCAGTAGCGGTATTTGATCGGCCTCCTCTGAAGGGCCCAATGCTTCTCCACTTTACTGACTTATAATAATCATTAAGATCAGCCGAAGCTGAAACAGGTGGTTGAGTTGTCGTTTGAGTTTTCTTGCGCTGTGCTTCGGTTGTGAAAAACAACATCAATGAAAGCACGGAAAGGATGATTCTCTTTGTCATGGATTTTAGGATATTTCAGTTGAAAGATAAATAATATTTGGTCTACTGAATGGCCTCAGTAAAACCATTTAACTGGATTCTGTTTGATCGGTAGTCGGTTAATCTAAAAGGTTGGAACAGGTTGGCTCAACCCATATTCTACTTTAACACGCCAAGTTCTTTTCCAACTTCAGTAAACGCCTGAATGGCTTTATCCAAATGATGACGATCATGCGCAGCTGAAATCTGTACACGAATTCTTGCCTTGCCTTTGGCTACTACCGGAAAGAAGAATCCAATTACATAAATTCCTTTTTCAAGTAATCGTTCAGCAAATTTTTGTGCGAGTGGCGCTTCATATAACATAATGGGCACGATAGGATGCACACCGGGTTTAATGTCAAATCCTGCTGCTGTCATTTTATCGCGGAAGTATTTGGTGTTCTGTTCGAGCTTGTCGCGCAACTCTGTAGTTTCTGAAAGCATATTGAACACTTCAATCGAAGCGCCTGTAATGGAAGGTGCCAACGTGTTGGAAAACAAATAAGGTCGTGAACGCTGACGCAACAATTCTATAATTTCTTTCCGGCCTGATGTAAATCCTCCTGACGCACCACCTAATGCCTTACCTAATGTGCCGGTGATAATATCAACACGGCCCATCACACCACAATGTTCAGGAACACCACGGCCTGTCTTACCGATAAAACCAGACGAGTGACATTCATCCGTCATCACCAAGGCTTCGAACTGATCGGCTAAATCACAGATCTTATCCAACTGCGCAATCGTGCCATCCATTGAGAAGGCGCCATCAGTAACAACAATGATCTGATTCGCTCCTGCTTTTCTGGCATCTTCCAATTGCACCTTAAGATCATCCATGTCGTTGTGCTTGTAACGATAACGCATGGCCTTGCATAAACGAACTCCATCGATGATCGATGCGTGATTCAATTCATCTGAAATGATTGCATCTTTTTCTCCGAACAAAGGTTCAAACACACCTCCGTTGGCATCGAAAGCTGCGGCATATAATATAGTATCTTCTGTGCCGAGAAATTCAGAGATCTTTTTTTCCAGCTCTTTGTGGATATCTTGAGTTCCACAAATAAAACGCACGGATGACATACCAAATCCATGTGTATCGATAGCGCGCTTAGCGGCTTCAATTACACGCGGGTGCGATGACAAGCCCAGGTAATTGTTCGCGCAAAAGTTGATTACTTCTTTTCCATCCTGAGTTTTGATGTCGGCCCCTTGTGGAGTAATGATGATTCTTTCTTTTTTAAATAATCCGGCTTCACGGATGGAATCAAGTTCTTTCTGTAATACGGGTTGTAGTCTTTTATACATGGCTTAATCGATTTTAGGTTTGGGTTTCATAACAGGTCTTGGGGCTGCAGGCGTACTGGCCTTAGGTGCTGCGGCCACTTCTGCTATTTTCAATACATATTTTCTACGCACGGGATTGATCAGGTATAATTTCTGTGCGGTAAAACTCGCTGGACTCATCGCCTCAAACAATCCGTTCCATTCATTCCAAAGGGCTGGCTGAGCAGTACGAAAAGCCTGACTATCTATCTTTTTGCTGACCAGATATTCTTCAAAATTCATCGGGCAAATCTACAATCGTAATTCGTAATTCGTAAATCAATGTCGTTTACTTAAGCTATAACCTTTTGTAATTCATATAATAGTGTCTCTTTGGCTTATGTTTTCGCTGTTCTGTTCTTCCGGGTCTGACAATTTCTGTTGTTTTACTGATAATGGTGTCAAAGGCTTCCACGGCATGGGTAACTGTTTTTTTAATAAACAGTGCTATTACAATACTACAGGTAGTTGATAATGCTGCTGTCCTATTTATTTTCTTAGGATGTTTATTTTCGCTTTCTAAATGTTCTTTTTTCACTTTCTCTTCAATGGGAAATGCCAACACAGCACACAAACTCATCATAAATACCTTTGCATAGAAATCCTGTTTAACGGCTTTGGCCGTTTTTCCTGAAAAATTTTCTACTTCTACCCGAGCCTTGAATAGTTTATAGCCTTCTTCTATGCCCCAACGGTAATGATAAAGGTCCACAAAGTCTTCATGTGGATATTTTTCCGTATCCGTTAAAGAGGTGCACAGGACTTCTTTCTCACCGGTCTCTAAGGTTACGCATACCAAACGTACTGTTATTTGAGCGGCCATTCCCGGAAGTTCTTCCTGTATTTTTTTTCTGTCTTTTTTAGGGAGCGTAAAAACAACTATCCTTTCTTTCTCTCCACTTTCCATGAATTCTTTGACCGATAGCCACCAGTCTTCTTTCATACGAATACAGAAGTCTGACTTGCGGGCAAGTATTAAAAACATAAGGGCTATACTTGGATAGCCACGATCCAACAATAATAGATCTCCTTCTTCTACCTTTTCCAAATGTTTGTAGAACAAATCCCGCTCACTGGAACTGTAGGGTGCTATTTGGGCATCCAGGGTAACAAGGTTGATGGGGTCATAAAGAAAAGAAGCCAATGCCAATGATTGGTTACTGTCTGCATTAGGACCAAACCCATGTTCCCCAAATTCTTCTTTGATACTTGGATGGTTAGGCAGGGTCAACCTTGATCCATCGCTGGCCAGCAAACGCATATTGTGCCAACCAAGATAAGGAGCTTCTGAATAAAATGTCTGCGCTACGTTGTCGTTCAATTCCAGAAAGGCTTCTGGCTTTAATTTGGCACGAGCTTTACTAAAAGCTCCTTTGGTAACATGGCGGATATTGAATTCACCACCTGTTACCTCCTTGTAAAATAGGTCAAGGTCGCGTTGAAGTGAACTATGTACCCCTCGTGTCAAGAACACAATTAAATCATTGAAGGTGAGCTTTCTATCTCTGCTGAATACCCCCTCTTGGCCGTCTTTTGAACGGCTGCGATATTCTTTGTCATAGATAAGTTTGGTTACGTTTTCAATTGCTGTGGCTCTGAAATTTTCAACAAGATAAAAATTTTCCTCTTTAGTGAGAGCCCTATTATACCCCGTTTTAAAAACAGTACTTTTATCACCAACTCATGTGAGTTCCCTTAAGTAAACGACATTGAATTATAAATCATGACCACAGTAGGACAGGTTATAGCTTTTATTATTGATTGGAAAATCGGATATCTCCAGATCACGAAGCGAAAGAGCCAGCGCCATCCAATTATGCACGGAAGGATCTTTCACTTTATAATGGATAACATGTCCCTTTTCATTGGTGATCGCGCAATGACATAGTTCACCTCGCCAACCTTCCACTAATGAAATTCCCAATGAATTTGAAGCTAATTTTAAATCAACCGGGGCCATGGGTTTCGAAGAAGGCTCTTTTAGTTTCTTAAGTTCTGAAATTAAGTTACGGATATACTCAATCGAGTTTTCAATATCGAGCTTACGTAAATAGGCTCGGGCCCACACATCTCCATTTTCCACTGTATCAGTTGAAATCGAATTGTTTTTATAAGCTCCGAATGGATGGGAAATACGCGTGTCTCTGGGGATGCCCGCCATACGAGCTGTCATTCCTACAGCGCCTATTAGTTGCATTTGCGTTTGGGTTACCTTGCCAATATTTTCCATTCTCATCAGGGCTGACGACAATGAGAAAAGACGCTCACTCATGGGTTTAAAACTTTTTTCGAACGTGTCGAGTAACTTCACAAGTTTTTCAATCAATTCTTCCGTTAGCGGATAGTGAGTGCCACCCGCACGGTTAATTCCTTTTCCAAACCGATTGCCGCACCACGTTTGCGTATAATTGATTACCGGTGTGCGCAATGTTCCAAACACGGAGGAAGCCAACTGATAAGCGAGGCCGATGTTCATATTTCCCAGGTCTCCTACGTGCATGGCTATGCGCTCTAGTTCAAGTGCTATGCCGCGTTCAATTTCCAATCGTTTGTTTACCGTTACCTTACCCATCGATTCCATAAGTGTTACAAAAGCAGTGGAATGACCTATGGCAGTGTCTCCGGCAATTGACTCAGACAGAATGGTACGCTGAAGCAAGGATGATTTTTTAAGAAATAGATCTTCGACACCGCGATGTTGCCATCCTAATTGTATTTCCAGGTGCAGAACGGTTTCTCCATTACATAAGAAACGAAAATGACCTGGCTCGATTACTCCTGCGTGAATAGGGCCAACACCTACCTCATGCAATTCGTCACTCTGTATTTTATAAAAAGGATAGTTGTTGATGATCTTAGTTCGATCAGCCCGGTTAACGGCATATCGTACCGGTTTAGGCCATGGACTATAAATAAAATCGACTCCAAAATTTTCGGTAATCTCCCGTTCAAAAATATGCATGGCATAAACCTCGCGAGTGATGGAGGTGAGTTGCATTTTTTCTTTTTTCGACATCTCATGGGAGAGTACCTTAATGTTTTTCTCCAGGTCATCCGCAAGACAACAAATAAATTTCAACAAATCTCTATTCCAATAAGCATAATAATTCACACAGTGCAAGTGCGGCTGCTTCATTAAGCTGACTACTTCTGTGTAAAAAATTCCATAGTCAAGCACGGGTATTGTGGAAATATCGATCGTCTCTTGATTTTTGATCGCTATGTATGTCGTGGGCGTTGTTGTTTCCATAACTAGGCGGGTAGTGATTGAATGGCAATAAGAATCGTATCCACAATGAAGGCGGGCCGAAATAACCCTATGTAAAAAACAATCACGATAAGTACTAACTGCATGATGGATTCATAGGGGGTAGCGCCTTGCATATTAATCGAGGCCGTATTTTTTTTCAGAAAAATAATGCCCAGCATTTTTATAGCCAGACCGTAAATAATGATCAACACCAATAACAACACAATCAAAGCAACCCACCAGTAATTTTTTGATATCAGCGCCTGAAACATATACAGCTCCGAGATCAGCATACCCGAGGGAGGCATGGCGATGATGGAGAGGAACCCTAATAACATAACCAAACCACCCAGAGGGTTTACCCGTAAATAGCTTCCAATATTTTCATCTAGCTTGCTGCTGAAAATCCGGTGCATCTGCGACACTTGAAAAAATAAACTTGACTTTACGAGCGAGTGCATGACCAAATGAAGAATGGCGGCAAAGTAGCCAAGCCCTCCGCACGAGAAGGCAATCATCACCAGTGAAGCATGCTCCATGCTGGAATAAGCGAACATCCTCTTTACATTTTTTACGCGTAACACATATACAGCAGCAAAGAATAATGAGAGCAGACCAACAATCATTAATAGTTTGTTCATCCACGGCAGGATGGAGGTGCCTGAAAATGCTTCATAGAAACGATAGATGGCAATAAAGCCAGCATTCATCAATACCGAAGAAAGACTTGCTCCTACTTGGGAGGGTGAAGCATCTTTTGCATCAATATCCACATTGAATAATGGCACAAGTCCCATTTTTACACTAAACCCGGTTACGATTAGCAGAAAGCAAGCTTTTAACCAAATGGTATTAAGTTGGTTTGCTTCCGCTTTGATGGCTGTGAATGAAAAATCAACATGTCCCGCCTGTTGAGCAGCAAACCCAAGAAATAATACACCGGCAAATGCGATGGCAATGCCAATGGAACATACATATAAGTATTTCCAAGTGGCTTCCAGTGCATCCTGATTTCGATTATGATAGATGAGTACAGAAGCTCCCAACGTGGTTGCTTCCATAAATGCCCAGAGTATGCCAAAGTGGGAAGTAAATAAAACGCCAACAATAGATCCAGTAAAAAGAATAGTTCCTGCATTGTGGAGCGCCACGTCAGAAGCTTTCACATTTCTGTCCACTACAAATTTCACATAGTGAATGGCTGAAAATAAACTAACGATAATCAGTATAAAGTAGAAAATCAATCCAAGCCGGTCGCTGTAGAAATACTCGTTTAATATTTGCCCCGCCTGTGGCCAAAGATTAATGGCCATTACGATCATCAGGCCTACATAAAGAAAGACCATTACATGACTAAATACTCTCACCCGGATAAAGTAAGTGAGTAGAGCAGCAACGGCAGTGAGGATGAAAAACAAATAAATCATAAAAATTAGTCTTTGAGTTGAGATAACTGACCGGAATCCACATTCTGAAAATAGTCTTTCATCTTGTTAAAGAATATACCCATGATGAGCACGCTGGTAAAAATATCCAGCAGGATGGCGGAATTTACAAACATGGGCATCTCGGCACCCAAAGCAAGGGATAATAGAAATATTCCGTTTTCAATGACCAGATAACTGATCAGGTGCGTTACCAGATCGCGGTTGTTAATGGCAATGAACAATCCAACCAGGATGGAGGAAATGGCTGCGGTAAAATATTTTACCTGATGGTCGGCATCCACGTTAAGTTCGTCATGTATCTCATACGAAATCATAAAACAACCTATCACAATGGCTGATGTGATCAATACCGAATAATATCCTTTTATCGGAACGTTATGATGGCGATGAATGCGATTTTTTGTGACCCGTTGCAAAAACAAGGGTACAAAGATGGCTTTGAAAACAAGCGTTTCCAGGAGAATGAATATGAGGTGAATGACATCAATCTCCTTCAATTCAAAATAGGCAAGTCCGAAAAGCAAAACACCCTGCAATGCCATCAACGTAAAATAGCTTTTAACCATTTCTACTTTTGCCAGGTAGATAAGTGAGATAATGAAGAGTACGATAAGAAAATTGATCATGGCTATATTTTATTTTTAATGATCATCACAACAAAAATCAGGATAAGTGCCACGGCATTGATGGAAAGAATATACTGCGAATTCATAGCCATTTTATTTCTGGCTTTAAATGATTCCAGCCAACCAATACCGGCTGCGAAAAATACCTGCATGCCCAGAAGCATACTTATGCGCACCCATACGTTAAGAGATTGAGGAATCAAACAGTTAGCACTTAACATACTAAAAAGAATGAACTTTAGATTGTTGGCAATTTTAATGATGCCTAAATCGAAGCCGCTGTGATCAAGCACCATCACTTCATGAACCATGGTTAGCTCAAGGTGAGTGAGTGGATCATCTACCGGCAGTCGACTGGTTTCTACCAGGGTAATATTGGCAAGCACATAGCCGGCAATGACGGCAATAATGAATGAGAAGTAGGAGTCATAATGAAGGTTAGCAAAGATGTCGTGAAAAGAGGTTTGGCCTGTGAACATGGCCAGCGATCCTAACAAAATGAAGAAGGCAGGTTCCATTAGCATCGAATAAAATGCTTCACGGTTGGCGCCCATCCCCTCAAATCCACTCGAAACATCCAAAGCACTAATGATCAGCATGAATCGACCCAACCCTAACACATAAGCGAAGAAGACGAAGTCACCCGCAAAGGAAAATATAGCATTGTTCTCTTCAAACGGAATGAATAACGAGGCAATGATTACGGTGGCAAGATAGATCGGTGCGCCAATCTGGAAGACAAAACTGGTGGAGGTACTGTACACACTTCCTTTTTTTAGCAGACGAGATATGTCATACCATGGCTGTAGAATGCCCGGACCTTTCCTTCCGCTAAACAGCGCTTTCGTTTTTACAATCACACCTGGAAAGTAAATGGCGGAGGCAAAAATAAGAATGAGTGAAAGCATATTAGAGAACGTTTATTACAATGAGAAAGCCGATGAGAATCAAAAAGAGCATGGGATAAATCAGGTAATGGTTAATCAATCCTGATTGCGCTATGCCTGCTTTAGGAAGATGGTTGACGATCAGATGAACCCAACTTAAAATGGTTTTCTCTTCCACCAGATCTTTGCTTTCGGTATGGAAAGTTTTTGGAGGCGGGAAAATTTCATTTTCCTCAAACGACTTGTAAACACGGTGGTATTCAATAACCGGATCCGCTAATTCGCGAAGGCTATCCGCATATGATGTAGGCGTATATTGATGACGAAAATCTCCTGCTGTGTAACCACATCCCCAGGTGGGTCCTTTCGATATTATTACACGCGACCGTTGCCATGCACGTAATCCAAGGATGGAGCCAAGGACAACAATCAACGTGATGTTTACATAGCTGATCGAAGTGAGCGAGTGCAGGAGAGGGTCAATAGTAACAGAGGTGTGTGTGAGATTCTGAAGAACGGCCACTACCCGATTGACAAAGAAAGCAGGAGCCAATCCAATAGCTAACATGCACACAATAAGAATGAAGGCAGGCGCCAGCATGATCGCTGGCACTTCTTTTACCGGGTGGCTATGCTCTTCTCTCCGGCTTCCGAGGAAGCTTAATCCAAATGCTTTGGTGAAGCAGTAAATACAAAGTCCGCCAATCAACACAAGACTAAGAATACTGACAACACTTAAAATAGAAGATGAAAGGCCTGATTCTGACATCTGATTTATGATACCGTTGTAGATCAGGAACTCTGAAATAAATCCGTTGAAAGGAGGAATGCCACTAATGGCGAGTGCCCCTACTAAGAAAGCAATCGAAGTGAAACGCATATGTTTGGCTAGGCCCCCAAGATGATCCATGTTTATCTTATGCACCGTATAGTACACATTGCCCGCTGTAAAGAAGAGGAGTGACTTGAAGAGGGCGTGATTTAATGTGTGTAGCAAAGCACCACCCCAACCCAATATCATCAGGTAGTTAGATCCCGAGGCTTTTCCTAAGAGGCCAATGCCAATACCGATTCCAATAATGCCGATATTTTCAATGCTGTGATACGCCAATAGTTTTTTCAGATCGTGTTGCATGATGGCCATGATCACACCGAGCAAACCAGAGATGATACCCGCTGCAAGCACGATGATGCCGATGGTATGCAGATCGCTTTGCAATAGTGAGCTTATTCGGAAGATTCCATAGATACCCATCTTGATCATCACACCACTCATCACGCCCGATACATGCGAGGGAGCAGCCGGGTGCGCGCGAGGTAGCCATGAATGAAAAGGAATGAACCCCGCTTTAATACCAAAGCCTGCAAAGAACACGAGAAAGAGCGGCACGTTGTTGGATTGGGCAAAGAATTTATTAACACCTTCGAAACTTAAATCACTGGTTTGATTGGCGGCAATCAGAAAACCCAGCATAATTAAGGCAAAGCCCAGGTGCATTTGAAGTAAATAATTGATACCGGTTTTTAAGGTGGATTCTTTTTGGGCTTCGAAAATCACAAGGATGAAAGAGAACAGCGACATGAGTTCCCAGGCCAGCAAGAACGCAATGCCATCCTGCATGGAAACTACCAACAGCATGGCTCCATGCAACCATAAAAAACTGAATAAGTGCAAGGAGATAAACACTGATCGCTTCTTTGGCACGTAGGGTTGCAGGTAGCCTCCTGCATAGAGCATACCGCATAGGCAGATCAGATTAATGATCAACATGAAATAAGCGCTGAGCTGATCGATCACCAATGTGATGGGCCCACTCCAGGTGCCTATACCAAATGGAAGGGTGAGGGTAATGCCGCTGAGCACCGATAATGCCCAACTTGTGCTGGTCACCATCAGCATGAGATGAAGCACCAGTCCGAAACCATATTTTACTTTTTTTGGAATGAAGAACATTCCAAAGGAAAGCAGTAAGGCAACTTTAAAAATAATGACATTCATAGTACAGCTCTTTTGAAAAACGAATGAATTACTTTGAGTATCAATTTTGATGTAAAGGAGGTATTAATAAAAATGATTAATCCTTTTGCGCAAAGACTACAATCAGACAACTACAACACGCTGCTAAATCAAATACTCGTGATGTAATCGGAAGAGGGGAGGATGCACATCGAAACAAAGTGACGGGCTACTCATCCCGGTTAATCCAAGGATAACCAGGCATTGCGCATGGGTGGCGTGTAGATTGCCATGGACATCAGCGCATGGGGATGCACTTTTATCGTTTTCTTGACCTTCTTCGTTTTCATTAAACGGTTGGCTGAACAAGGCAAGTAGAAGGTCCGGATGATGGAATGTTTTTAGTTGAGTCGCTTGATTAAAATCATAAGTCAAAGTTTCTATGCTGATGGGAAGGGCAGGAGCAAGAACCTCCAGCATAAAAAGCAAGGTGACAAAAAGTTGAAGAAACTTGTTTGTTCTGATTTTCATTCTCATGAAATATACAGTTTAATCACAATACTTTCAAAAGAATATTTGCTGGTGAAGGCATGACTTTGATGGGCCCAACCGTAATCTTTACAAGTATGGTGAGAGGAAATCCTGCAGCTTTTTGATTTCATTTTTTTTCAATGCCGGAAAGTTGGCTATCCGAAACGTTTCGCTTTTTAATTTTCCATAACCCTCACCCAATAGAAATCCTTTTTTCTTTGCTTTGGTCTTTACTTCTGTGAGTAATTCTGAATTTCCGGTAATGGTGATTACCGTTTGTGAACGGACTTTTTGATTATGAATATAAAGCTTTAGATTATTTCCTTTCTCAAAAAAAACCTGCCATTCCCTGGCCCGGGTCTCGATCTTCTTGTGAACAGAACTGATGTTCTTCGAATCGTTCAAAACACGCATCAGTAAATAAATTCCCAACACATTGGGAGTATATGATGTTTGCCATTTGCTCATCATCTCAATCATGAATACGAGGCTGTTATAATGATTGTTTTCTTTTATTGACATGATGCGCTCGATTGCTTTTGGCGAACAGACCATCACTGCCAACCCTGCCGGAAGGCCAAAACATTTTTGAACGGAGGCAAACCAGATGTCTGCATGTTTAAAATTCAAGGCAATGCCGGCCATAGACGAAGTAGCATCTACCGCAATCACGGCATGAGGATATTTTTCCTGAATGGAGGCAATTAACTCATCACTGACTTGCGTGCCATTGCTTGTTTCGTTTTGTGTGATGCAAATGAGTTCGCTTTTTGAAGGCTGGGTTTCTTTCAGGTTGATTTCCTGTTCGCAATCAAAGGGGAGCGCTTTGGCGCCAGACCTGAGGCGTTTTGTGTACTCGTACCATTTCTCTCCAAAACCTCCATTATAAATATGAAGACTTTCTTTTTTGATCAACGACTGCGCGAGTATCTCCCAGCATTCCGTAGCAGAGGAAGTAAATATGATCGTGTAGCTTTCAGGAATGTTGAGTTTTTCTTTGAGCAGGGAAACCGTGTTTTCGTATAGTGCCATGAACTCATCACTGCGGTGGTTCATGCTCAGTAACCCTTTGCGGCAGGCGTCCTGAACATATTTGGGAATATCATCATAGACGCGCGAAGGACCTGGGTAGAAAGAGATCATGATGGAAATAGATTATTCCTAAAGGTAAGAACTTCTCGCGCAGGATAGAATGATCCAATGAAAACGAAGACGTAACACAGCTTGTGAAAGTAGGATCATTTTTTTATCTTTCATAAGCGATACATCTTAATACATATTGAAAACCTCTAAACTCCGTCACTATGGATTTTAATCAAACCTCTGCATTAGTTGAAGAAGCCATCCGCGGGCTGAATGTTGACCCTGCCTTGTGCCGTGGCCAGAAACAAGGACAATGGTCCATCATTTATAAAGGAGCCACCGTGTGGATAGACGTATTTAATTTTGAGGCTACTCCCGACCGTTGGTATTTTCAGGTAATGAGCCCACTGCTCCTCGTGCCCGATAAAAATGTGGACAGCTTTTATCAGAATGTGCTGGAGATCAATCACACCCTGTTCGGATCATGGATCTGCAAGAAAGGGGATTGGACCTACGTAATGTTTCTGCGCGAAGCAGCTGGCCTCGACCTGAGTGAAATCAATGCCACACTCGATCGCGTAGCGTTTTATTGCAGCGACTACAAAGGCAAACTTACCTTTAAGTTTGAAGGCAGTTGGTTGCCCAAAACCAGCCGCCCCGCGGGAGGAAGTGCATCATAGTGTGCAACGACTTCAATTAATCAATCGGCTTGACCGATAAGACCAGATACGGGAAAAATCCCGTATCTGTTTTCGTTTATTCTGCTCATATTTGGTTTAGGATATGAGTATAGTGAACAATTTATGCCCGATATACAATCGTTGCAGGCCATGTGGTCGGACAAAGTAGTTTACTAACGGGGGACACTTACGTACAAAGATTCTCCACGTGGACAAGTACTCAACTTACAAATGATTTAACTTCAAAGACAATTTGGAAATTGAAAATTATATTGACGACCGAGAGGCAGCCGTAAAGCATGGACAAGGAGCGGCTTGTGTTATTGCTGGAGCGGGGACAGGAAAAACGACATCGTTAGTTAAACGCATTTCCTTTCTTATTCAAGAGACAAAGATTCCGGCAAGTGAAATCTTAATAACAACATTCACAAGAAAGGCAACTGCTGAACTTTACTCAAGGTGTTTTCAAAAAATAGGAGTAGATGCAAGTAGACTTAGAATTTCGACAATAGATTCAGCAATCATTGACTTTTATCATGAAGCTGTTCAACTTGGCTTATTGCCATCCTTCAAATTAATTGATGACGCGGGACAACGCGTTCTATTACTCCACTACGCTTGGCAAACATTTGGGAAAAAGTCGGGTGACTCAAAAAAATATTGGGTTAAAGAAATGGATAAAATTGGAGTGATTCAATTACTGGAAATGTATGCAAACGAAAGATTACTACCATCGAAGGAAAGGTCAACAATAAAGAGGAAAATTAAAGAGAAGAAGGAATTAATGAGAGAACGCTTCTTCTTCAATATACCTAAGCATAAGGAATTAGAAATAACAGTGAAAAAATATGTTGCTGAAATAAAAAAACGCGGACTTAAGGATTACGATATGGTAAGTCGACAATTCTTGTTGACATTAAAAAAGAACAAGTCATTCTTAAAAGTCATTTCAAATAAATTCAAGACCATATTAGTAGATGAGTTTCAAGACACAAGTGCCGTCCAAGCTGAGATTCTTCTATTATTATCAGGGAAAGGGAAAAACATTTGGGTTGTTGGTGACCCATGCCAGCAAATATACGAATGGCGTGGAGCGGGAGCCGATAACTTCTTATTATACATACGGGCGACCAAAGCAAAAAAGTATCACCTTACAAATAATTATAGGTCTACGCAAACTGTATTGGACGCAGCATATTCCTTTTTAAGTACTCGTGTTCCTGAATTAGAGAAAGTAAACTTATTAACAAATTTAAAATCCGTTAGAGCTCAAACTAACCTTTTGGTTGGCAAAAATTATAGAAAGGACTTGCCAATATTTTCAGGTGACCTAGATAAAGCCTTCTTCTTCATCAAGCGTTTAATTGATTCAAATTATTTCTTAAGGCCTTGCGATGTAGTTATCCTCTCGCGCGGACTAAGCAAAAGGACAATTGAAAAAATAGAAGAAAAAGCTCAATCGAATGGACTTAAAGTACAATTTCATTCGAACCGTGCTGACAGAGTTATTGAAAAAACTATTGGTGCTCCTCTTAACTGGGAGGCAGGAAAATCCTTAAAAGGTCTCTACTCTCACGCAGCAATTAAAAAAGAAGTTCATAACTCACTGGTTAATGAGGACTTTAGTAGTTTAAGAATGATTAGGTCGTTAACAATGGCTGCTGAAACATTAGACAGCACTTTACCTCCGAAGACCTTCACATTTGCTGAGGCTTGGCCAGTATTTAAAAAAATACAAGACAGAGAATTCACCATCTCATCTGCCATCACTCAAAAGGAAGATTCAATTCAAGTTATGACCATTCACGCTTCAAAAGGGCTTGAGTTTCCGGTTGTTTTACTTATGAAGTTAGGTAAAGGTGGGCCTCGGTCTTTCCCAAATCCTACTAATAAGGAAGATTCAAGGTTAGTATACGTTGGAGTGACAAGAGCAAAAGACCTATGTGTATTAGTTCATACGAATAAAAAACCTATTGACACATTAAAAGCCTTTGGAAATTATAAACCTATACATCGCGGAAGCAAAAAAGACCACAACATTCATTTTGAGAGAAAAGAAATTGAGACATTACCACCTTTGATTGCGGCAACACATCTGGAATTGTATAATCAATGTCCTCTAAAATTTGCTGCATATCACGAGGGAAGGTACTTACCCACCTGGACAGAGAAACAAAGTGCAGGAGCTAGGATTCATAAAGCACTAGAATATTATTTAGCATCCGGCCTTTCTAAAAAAAAGAGCGTTATCGAAACATGTTTCAAAAAAGGACTTGTAGACGGAGACTCCATTGTTAGAAAACTGAAACCCGAAATAATAACAGAAATAAAAAATGCTTTTAAAGATATTACACATTGCTTAGCAAGCGAATATCAAACCGTAGTTGCTATTGAACAGAGGTATCGTTACTTGCATGGAACTTTTGGACAAATTGAAGGAGTTGTGGACGCAGTTCTTGAGAGAAATGACGGGGCTCTGGTTTTAAAAGAATGGAAAGCCTCAAAAAGAATTTCAAAAATAAATAAGGGATATGAACTTCAAGCAAGGTCTGGTGCACTCGGACTACTTGGACAAAATTCATTTCCCATTAACGAAATTGAAATTGTTCCTCTACTATCACCCAATATTCCTTCAAATACAATCAGTTTTACCTGTGACAGCAAATTTATTGCAGACAGTAAAGTAGAGTTAGAAAGTATTTTAGTAAACCTTAAAAATAGAGACTATAAAGCAAGTAAAGGGAGACATTGTAGTTTATGTGAGTTAAAATCAAGTTGCCCTGCTTGGACGAAAATGAAGACCAAAAATGACACGAGGGACAAAGAGAACCGACATTGAAAAAAGAGACACCAATGACCACACGGCCTGCAACAAAATGTCCTATGCCAGCTTGGGGTGATGTGTAGATTTGAAGGTTAGTTTTCTTAATTTCGTTCAGCAACCTGGGACAGAGACGCTCTTCGAAAACCCAAGCCGTCATAAACATAACGTTGGCAAGCCTTTAGGACACTAAGGACAATTTGATATAAAATATAATGGAGACATCAAGGTATAAAGTATATTTATTTTATTACGTTTGGTCACACGGGACTGATACTTTTTTAAAAGACAAGCAAAACACAATCCGTAATCATGATAAGAAATTCTATTTCTATTTTACTGTTGTTGATTAGCTCAATAAGTTATTCCCAACAAAAAACATATTGCAATCCCATCAACATCGATTATGGCTATACGCCCATTCCAAACTTCAGTGAATGGGGAAGACATCGTGCTACGGCAGATCCGGTGATTGTGAATTACAAAGGCGATTACATTTTGTTCAGCACCAATCAATGGGGCTATTGGATGAGCAACGACATGCTGAATTGGAAATTCTATCCACGGTTGTTTCTTCGCCCGTGGAATAAAGTGTATGACGAATTGTGCGCGCCTGCCGTTGGAGTTATTGGCGACACCGTTATTGTGATGGGCTCAACGTATGAACGCGATTTCACTATATGGATGAGAACCAATCCCAAAGCCAATGAATGGAAACCTTTAGTGGAGCGCTTTGAAATTGGTGGCTGGGATCCTGATTTTTTTGCCGATGATAACGGACGTTTATACATGTACAACGGGAGCAGCAATAAGTTCCCTTTATATGGAGTTGAGCTCAATAGAAAAACGATGCAGCCTATCGGAACACGCAAAGAGATGTATTTGTTAGAGCCCGACCGCTTTGGCTGGCAACGCTTTGGTGAACATATGGATAACACCTTTCTCGATCCATTTATGGAAGGTGCTCACGTAACAAAGCATAACGGAAAGTATTACTTGCAATATGGCGCACCCGGCACCGAGTTTAGTGGTTATGCCGATGGGGTTGTGGTAGGCACTTCGCCATTGGGACCTTTCACACCACAATCTGATCCGTTGAGTATTAAGCTTGGGGGTTTTGCGCGAGGAGCAGGGCATGGCTCCACCTATCAGGATAACAACAAAAACTACTGGCATATCAGCACGATCATGATTTCTGTGAAAAATACGTTTGAACGGAGATTAGGTATATGGCCTGCCGGCTTTGATCAAGATGGTGTGATGTGGTGCAGCACAGCATTCGGAGATTATCCGCACTACTTGCCTGGTGCTTCAAAACCAGGGGCATTCACGGGTTGGATGTTACTCAATTATGATAAGCCCATGGCAGTATCTTCTACACTCGGAAATTACACAGCCAACAAAGCGAATGACGAAGACATGAAAACGTATTGGAGCGCTGCCAGCGGAAACAAAGGCGAATGGATACAAACTGATTTGGGAAACGTGAGTACAGTCCATGCTGTGCAAATCAATTATGCCGATCAGGATGTAGATAATGATCGTTTGGGGAAAAGAACCGATCAATACCATCAATATAAATTGTATTACTCAGCCGATGGAAAGAAATGGAAAATACTCCATGATAAGAGTTCCAATCAAACCGATGTGCCTCATGATTACATCGAGTTAACGGAACCGGTACAGGCCCGATTCATCAAGTTGGAAAACATTCACATGCCTACAGGCAAATTCGCGCTTAGCGGATTTCGTGTTTTTGGAAATGGAAACGGAGCAAAGCCCGTAGCGGTGAAACAGTTTTTTGTCTTGCGAACAGAAAAGGACAAACGAAGCGCTTTCATCAAATGGAATACGGTGGATAATGCCTATGCTTATAACATTTATTATGGCACAGCACCCGATAAATTATATACGGCCATCATGGTGCATAGTAATAATGAATATTGGCTGAAGACCATGGATAGAACGAAGACGTATTATTTCACTATTGAAGCAATAAATGAAAATGGACTAAGCAATCGCTTTGAAACGGTAAAGGTGGAGTAGTAGCGGTTGGCTATATTTTCAATCCACCGTGATGCAGGGATTAATAGACTTGTCATCCCACTTTCTATTCCTGATTATTTATTAACTTCCTGAAAACACCATGCGCTATGAAACACACTAAACAATTACTGTTATTCCTCCTTATCATTCTTTTATACGTTCAGAGCCATGCCCAGAATGCTGATAAAATCACAGCTGGCATTTCAAGCGACCGAGTAAAACGGTATGAGAATTTTATAAAGGAAGAGATAAATAATGGAAGTATTCCTGGGGCTGTTTCATTGGTGATGCGTCAAGGAGAAGTCGTGCACCAGGCTGCTTTCGGTTATCGCAATGTGGTTGATAAGACGCCCATGAAAATAGACGATCTTTTTTACATACAATCGATGACCAAGCCTATCATCACAATAGCGTTTATGATGTTGTATGAAGAAGGTCACTTCCAGCTTTCCGATCCGGTATCAAAATATCTACCGGCCTTCAAGGACATGCGTGTTGCAAAAAGTGTGAACGATGGAAAAGACGTAGAGACCTTACCAGCCAATAAACCAATCACGATTGCAAATTTGCTGAGCCATACGGCAGGGTTATCTCACGGAATTGGCTCCAGTAATTTAGATCGTGACATCGGCAAATCACAATATGGTCAACCGTATGCGGATATTGCCAGTCGCGTAAACAACCTCGCCACATTGCCACTGGTAGGGCAACCGGGTGAGCAATGGTATTACAGTGCAGCGCCTGATGTGCTCTCTGTTTTGATTGAAAAATTTTCAGGCATGAGTACGAACAACTTTCTTATCGAGCGAATCTTTAAGCCGCTTGGAATGCAAGACACTGGCTATAACCTAACCAAGGCGCAACAAGCCCGTGTAGTAAAAGTGCATCAAAAGAATGATCAGGGTGTGCTCGTGAATAGTACTAACAAGCCAAAGATGGAAGGCGTCACCGTATGGAGTGGGGTTAATGCGTTGTATTCTACTGCCTCCGATTATATGATCTTTTGCCAGATGTTGATGAATGGAGGAAAATGGAATGGTAAACAATTCCTGAGCAGAAAGACCATTGAACTGATGACCTACAATCACACAGAAAAACTTTTCGGCAAACCAGGCGAAGGTTTTGGATTAGGCTTTGCCGTGCTTACCAATGTAGCCGAAACTAAGGGCCTTGGTTCAGAAGGACTTTTTTATTGGTCCGGTGCCTTTAATACACATTTCTTCATCGACCCGAAAGAAAAGATTATAGCAATATGGATGACGCAGGTTAATCCTCACACCATTACTTATCATGAAAAGATGCGACAGTTTGTTTATCAGGCAATAATAGATTAGGGAGGGGTGAGTTTACAAGGAATGATAAAGATTCAAGACTTTATTCAAGACTTTCCGATGGAGGCATATGCCGATAAAATGCCATGGGATATTGTAATGATACTGCCACAAATTATAACCGATATCATCTCACAACTTGATGATAACTTTTTAGTGAGCGATGGCATTGCTATTCATAGGTCTGTGATCGTTGAGCCGGGTGCAGTACTAAAAGCCCCCATCGTTGTTTTCGCAAACAGTTTCATTGGCGCTCATGCTTACCTGCGTGGTGGAGTTTTTCTTGGTGAGTCGGTCGTGATTGGACCGGGTTGTGAAATCAAGTCGAGTATCATCTGTTCTAAAAGCAGTGTGGCTCACTTTAATTTTATTGGCGATAGTATTGTTGGCAGCCATGTGAATTTTGAAGCTGGATCGATCACTGCCAATTATCAAAACGATAAAGTCGATAAGCGAATATTCTCCGTGTATAACTCAAAAGTGATTGATACGGGAGTAGACAAGTTTGGATCGCTGGTGGGGGATCATTCAAAAATTGGGGCGAATGCGGTACTTTCTCCAGGTACGTTTTTACAAAAAAAATCTATTGTAAGGCGACTTGAATTAATTGATCAACACGCTCGATAATTCTTGTTCTTTCAATGGTTAAAAGCATGCTATTGGTCTTTACCTACCAGGTGTTGAATGGCCATTGCATATCCATCCATTCCAAAACCGGTAATCAATCCAATACATTTTGACGTGATCAAACTCTTATGCCGGAATTCTTCACGGGCATAAACATTGGAGATATGAACTTCAATCACCGGAGTTTTAATGCCTGCAATAGCATCATGTATGGCTACTGAAGTATGCGTGTAAGCTCCTGCATTTAAAATGATTCCGTCAAACGAAAAACCTACTTCATGAAGCTTGTTGATCAGCTCACCTTCCACATTCGATTGATAGTAGTGAAGTTCAACATCGGGAAAGCGAGATTTCAGTTTTTCAAAATATTCTTCAAACGACTGCTTGCCGTATGTTTCGGGTTCGCGTTTGCCGAGCAGGTTAAGGTTGGGGCCGTTTATGATTTGTATCTTCATGCTTCGAAGGTAAGCTCAAAATTAATAATAGCGATATTACTGTTTATAAATTTTCTCTCGCAGACTCACGGCATCGCCAGCATTTATCCAGATAGAATCGTCAGGATTAAAATAATTTGCACATTTGTGTAGTGAAGAATTGGGAAACCTATATCAAACATTTTGGAAGCTACCTGAAACTGGAGCGTTCGCTTTCTTCCAACTCCATTCAGGCCTACGTGCGTGATGTGGAAAAATTGGCTCAATTCATCGAAATGAAATTTGCAGGTGTGAGTCCACTTGTTATTTCATCAAAACATCTTCAGGCATTCTTACAATATATTAATGAGTTGGGCATGAGTGCCTTCAGTCAGGCTCGTATACTTTCTGGTATCAAAGCATTTTACAAATACCTTCTTTTTGAGGAGATGATTGAAAAAGATCCAACCTCATTGATTGAAGGACCTAAGCTGGGAAGAAAATTGCCAGACACACTCGACTATGAGGAAATTGTGAAAATGCTGGAAGGCATTGATTTGTCGAGGCCCGAGGGCGGCCGAAACCGTGCTATACTTGAGGTGCTCTATTCTTCTGGACTGCGTGTATCTGAGCTGGTCGATCTGAAAATTGGCAATGTGTATTTTGATCTTGGGTTTTTGCGCGTTATCGGAAAAGGAAACAAAGAGCGACTCGTTCCTATCGGAAAAGATGCTTTAAAATTCGTGAAGATATACCTGGAAGAAATCCGTGTGCATGTGCCCGTGCAAAAAGGATCAGAGAGTCATGTCTTTCTTAATCGCAGAGGAAAAAAATTATCAAGAGTGATGATTTTCATGATCATCAAAGATCTGGCTGCCATCATTGGACTTCATAAAACAATCAGTCCTCACACCTTTCGTCATTCCTTTGCCACACATTTAATTGAAGGAGGTGCCGATTTGCGTGCAGTACAGGAGATGCTCGGCCATGAGTCTATCACTACCACTGAAATTTACACACATCTGGACCGAGACTATTTGCGTCAGGTCATACAGGAGTTTCATCCGCGCAGTTAGTGAATTGAACGTCTATAAATGCAAGTATGGCTTTTCTGCCTTGTAGAAAAGTGCACTTGACTCTACACTTGCCAAATTTTAATAGGCAAAAAGATCAAAATTTTAAATTATGAAAAAATTCAATTTAATAATCGGCTTCATACTATTGGCGTCCACTTTTTCGTTTGCGCAGGGTACTTTAGGTAATGGGGGCAGGCAGTTAAATGCGGGTGTTGGATTTTCTGATTGGGGTGTACCAATCTATGTGGGTCTCGACTTTGGTGTTCATAGAGACATTACGATCGGTCCCAGACTGTCGTTGAGAAATTATTCTTATACCCGTTCGAACTATAAGTACAAGCAAAATCTAACCGTGCTTTCATTTAATGGTAACTATCATTTTAATAGCTTATTAAATCTTCCAAGTTCATGGGATGTATATGCTGGATTAACACTGGGTTATTACTTTTGGTCAGATGCAAAATCATCCAATGGGGGAATCTATGAAGGCAATTCTTCTGAGATTGGCCTGGATTTTCAAATTGGTGGCCGTTATTTTTTCAATGATCAGTTTGGTATTAACCTCGAGTTGGGAGGTGGACATGAGGCCGGGGGCCGTTTTGGTATTACCTATAAATTCTGATAAATAGAATTAATTATAGTATCAATGGAGACACCGGGCATGAAATCCTGGTGTTTTTTATTTTATCCTCTGCTGTGAAATCCCAACAATAGTTTATTTGATTCTTGCCTAGTTTAAATTTGATACGGTCTTCTAAATAAGACAATTGATTGTTTAATCCGATCCTACTTTCATTACCTTTGCGACATGATCAGACTAGTTATTTTTTCTATTCTATTCCTTAGCTTCTCAACAAGTTGGGGGCAGGAGTTTAAGGTTGAGTATGATAAGAACCGGGATTTTACCCAGTATAAGACTTTCCGTTTTGGTGAAGGAGAATTAGTAACTCCCAAAGATCAACGGCAGATGACCGCTGAGCAAGTTGACAAATGGATAAAGGAAGCTATGACCAGGGAATTGGAGTTGAAGGGCTTGAAACGGGTTGATTCAGCTGCTGATTTGGTGGTCTCCTATATGGTCGGCACCCTCGCCCGAAGTGATGCAGGTGATGTTGGACCTATGGGCTTGACCCCAGGCTCCATGGATCGGACCTATATGAAAGATTACAGGCAGGCGAATTTGGTTATTGATTTAAACGACAAGAGAAATATTAAGGTGTGGCGGGTTAATGCCACCATGGAAATTGGATCAACCAATGGCGAAAAGATAATTACTCAAGCCGTTCAAAAGGGTTTTAAGAAGTATCCAAAGGCTGCGAAGGAAAAAAAGAAAAAGAAGTAAAGCCAGTTAAGGCAATGTATAAGTTTTTAATTCGTCCTGTATTATTCCTGTTCCCTCCGGAATCTATTCATCATTTCACGTTTCAGGTTTTACACGTTGCCGGAAAAATTCCAGGCTTATTAAAATTGTTGCGTGTATTTCATGAAATTGAAAATAAGTCGCTGGAGCGAAATCTATTTGGTCTTACTTTTAAAAATCCCGTTGGTCTTGCAGCAGGTTTTGATAAAGACGCAAAGCTGATTGATGAATTATCGGCATTTGGTTTTGGATTTATTGAGATTGGAACACTCACACCTAAACCACAACCAGGCAATGATAAGCCCCGATTGTTTCGCTTGCCAAAAGATCGGGCAGTGATTAATCGGATGGGTTTCAATAATCAGGGTGTCGAGATAGCAGTTGAAAGATTGAAGAGCAGAAAGTCGAATGTGATGGTGGGCGGTAATATTGGAAAGAATAAAGTTACACCCAACGAGAAAGCATTTGAAGATTACAACACGTGTTTCGAAGCACTTTATCCGTATGTCGATTATTTTGTGGTGAATGTAAGTTCGCCCAATACACCCAACCTGCGCGAGTTACAGGAGAAAGGACCCCTAAAAAAATTACTTTCTGAAGTGAAAACACTAAGCCTTTCAAAAGAAATACCAAATCCAGTATTACTAAAAAGTACTCAACTAGCAGTGCAAGGAGAACGAGATTCTATAGTCTTAGTCTTAAAACATCTAAGAGAAGTAGAAAGGCGAAGGCTTTTTGCATCTCTCGGTTATTCCAGTTTATATT